>NZ_LT906451.1:1828333-2171666 GCF_900187355.1 Legionella lansingensis
TGGGCGCAGGCAAAACGAGGGGCACGAGCCAAATAACCTAACTCTTGTTGCAATTCGATATCATCTATCTTATAGACAACACCATCAATCTCATAAGGCAGTTCCGAACGCCCTTTTAAAAGCTCATGGTAACAAGAAAGACAACCCGCAAAGCCTTTGGCTCGTTTTGTTTCCTTGGGGGTTCTAAATCCCCAGCTACGCAAAAGCTGCAATTGCTCTAGATGACTATTCGGTAAATCAAAATGATCACAAGCACCAATCCCATAAAAATAAACGGCTAATGGTCTTGAAGCTGTAACGGCTGGATTCAACTGTCGCAGACTACCAGCCGCTGCATTCCGTGGGTTTGCAAAAACCTTTTCTCCAGTCATCCTTGCTTTAGCATTGTAAGCCTCGAATCCTGCTTTTGGCATATATACTTCACCACGAATTTCAATCAATTCCGGGGGATTATCGCTCATCATTTTTAGAGGGACAGCAGCGATGGTTTTGATATTATTGCTAATGTTTTCACCAACGGCTCCATCTCCTCGGGTGGCTGCATAAGCGAGCATACCTTCTTTATAGGTCAGGCTTACAGCTAAACCATCCAATTTCGGTTCGCAAGTAAATAGCAAAGAATCCTCATCGACCTCCAATTTATCAGCCACACGTTTTAGAAAAGCATGCAACTCTTCTTCTGAAAAGACATTCGCCAGGGAGAGCATGGGTTTGATATGGGTGATCTCTTCAAAAGCACCTGCAGGAGTGCCCCCTACCCGTTGGGTTGGGGAGTCAGCCGTAATATACTGTGGATGCTCATTTTCAAGAGCCTGTAACTCTCTAAAGCAGCGGTCGTATTCAATATCAGGCACTAAAGGTTCATCAAGAACATAATAATGGTAATCATATAACTGAATACGATTTCGCAAATTCTGAATTTTTTTTTGAATACTATCACTCATTTAGCCAGAGTACCTTGAGAAAAGAAGAAGTTTAGCATCAAAGATGAAGTAGATAGAAGATACACTAATAAAACATCCTGATTTTTCAGGCAAAGCGCTGCTAAAAGTTATATAGAGTATGAGTTAATTCCTATGCAATAGAAACAACACCTATTAAATGCCCCAAAAAGCAAAATCGAAATTTTTCCCCCAGTTAGATTTTTTGGATTTTCTGTCTCTAATGATCTATTATTTAAACGTTGATTTCTAAATATATTGTTTTTATTTGTTGCAAGTGAACAACATGAACGAAAAACTTGAAATATTAGATTATAACTTCAAAAAAAAAGTAAAATTTATCAATTTATGTCCAGAAAATAATCCATTCAAAGAGAAATATCAAGATGAAGAAAAGAATGTGTATTATGCATCAAAAAATAATTTCAACAGAGCTACTCTAAGATTAAAAAACATAAAAAACATTTCTTTACTACAAGCAGAATATGCCGTTTTTTCAGGTCAATTACTTCGGCTAATTTTAGGAAATATACAGCCAGGAGTTTATTTGGCAACGACAAGAAACAATGAATATTTTCGAGTAAGTGAAGAAATAAAAGGCTTTAAACCATGGTCTGAGGTTTGTTCTCTTTCCGGAGAAGATTTATATTTCAATTGGAATGAAGAAGGGGGGTATCATGGAAAAATGATTGATGCACCGATCCATGGATTAACTTTTCTTTTATTAGCCTGTCAATTTGTTGGTGAGATTGACTGGGATGATGACAATTTTGGATTTGTTAAGATAGGCGATTCTTATTATGCAGTTCGAATTGATCCCGCGAATAGCTTTCACCCACAAATAATCACGTCTGATTATACTATCAGTGATATGTACAATTTAGTGAGCAAGTTTTTCCTCAGTCAAATTTCAGCTTGTTGCGATTCTGACCCAGAGTATATGTCTGAATATATTGATTATAAATCAAGAGAAAATCGAATAAACAAGGATTTTGAAACATTATTTAGCAACCCTGTCGAGATAAAAAAATTTATTGAAAAAATTATATCTATCAATGATGAGACAATTGATGAGATTTCAGACAATATTTTTATAGATGATCACGGTTATGATTTAAGCAAAGCTCTTAAAAAACGTTTGCAAAGATACAAATTAGTATTTAATTCTCTCAAACAACAAGGAACCTATTTTCGGGTAGGTCGTCAAGAGACTCAAAGCAACAAGACTAGCAATACACAGGAATTGGATAAAAATAATCCAAATGAAGATAGGTTTTTCTCAAATAAAATCGAGAGGAGTTCAGTACAAGATAAACAGAGAGCCAATAGAAAGAGAAAACGAGGAGATGATGACAATAATCCAACTGATGTCCCAAAAAATTGGTAGTGCAATTAGCATATGTGTCTATTAATAGGTTCCTATTTGCACACCGGTCGAGAAGAGGATGACACCGTTATGCTTGTATAAGCAAAATATAACTTGCTCATTCTTTAATGCCCCTACTTGCCGTCTTCAGTAAGGGTATGCTATAGATAGCCTTGAGTTTTCAACAAGGAATTGAAACAAATGGACTTGAAACGGCTTCTCAGCTATCTTTTTTTATTTCTTTTTACTTCCTGGGTCTACGCTTCACCGCTCACTGAAAACATGGGTATAGCTTTCATACATGGTACCAATGACCATCGTGAAGATGCTGATGGGGGATATTGGAAAAGAGAATTCATCAATTCCCTCGCCAATGCACTACCTAATTATGAAAATCACATCGTGCTGGCCTGCGACTTTAGAGAATACATGTGGCATGAAGCTGCTGCAGGTTGTGTTGCTGATCAACTTATTGAGTTCATTAACACAAAACAAATCACAAAGCTGATCATTTATACCCACTCCAATGGCGCCAATGTCATTCGCTGGATTTTATCCAACCCTAGCTATGATGCTCGCTATGCGATACTGACCAAAAAAATAAATCAAGTCATCGCTATTGCTCCCTCAAGTGGTGGCACTCCCTTGGCAGATGAAGTCATGGAGGGACATAGTTTTGAATCAGCCGTAGGTTGGTTACTTGGCTACTGTAATAATTCCGTAAAACAACAACGGGTCGCTGATATGGCGCTGTTCAATGCAGAAATATTGTTTGGTACTCCAGGCCGTCCTTCCCTTCCCGTGCCATTTCGGGTTGTTATTGGATCAGATGTCACCGCTTCCCCAGTTACAAAGGCAAGTTATTGTAACGGTTATATTCTTAATGCAGGATTAAAATTGACACAAACCTACTTGGCAGACTGTTCTGATGGTTTTCTAAATTGCAGTTCTCAAGCCCTTGCGGGGAAAATTTGGTTCTATGACGTTCAGAAAACCAAGGACAGAATTCCGCTAAGCCACAATCAAAGCCGTCATAACTGTTTTGACTTCGAACAGATTCTTCGCAATGACCTATACGCACAAGGAGTGCCACAATGAAAACTCGTCATTTAATGTTTTTATCCATCCTGTGGCTTACTCAATTACATGCGATAACTTTACCCACGGCCCCCGTTACCCCCTATGACTGCAAACAGTGCGAAGGGTTATCACATGATGAGTTGAACACTAGTTGGCTCACAGAGGATAAGCCTTTTGATGAAGAAATTATTCATAGTCGAATCAGTCGAAAATTTCGCATAAAAGCAACAGCAGAACAATTAAATAAGGGAGTTGTCATTTATACTCAAGCTCCTAGTGCCGTTATTCATATCACTTCAGCAAGCCAATTAACCAGCAAACCCGAATTTTACATCACAAGCCACAAGGGGGAGAAGCTCAAGCTGCAAGAAGCCTCCAGTCTGTTTTCTAAAGATGAAAGCTTACAGAATACTGTCTTTAGTGACGGGCTCCTAGCCTTGCAACTCAAAGAAGAAGTAGGGGCTGGCAGACTTATACTGAGTAGCACCCCCGGAACCCTAAAAGGAAATGAAGGCCCCTTTATCATCAGTGTTTATGATAAAGACGCCCCAACCTATTTAAAAATTGAAACGGACAAGGCACGGTATCGCCATGGTGATCAGTTAAAGCTAACTGTCCGTTTAAGTGACAAGGATTTTAATTATCCTATTGATGACATCAATGCGACATTAATCAGTCCGACAGGCGATCCAATCGAACTTAATCTGAAGCAAACAAACGATAATCTTTATGAGGCGAAAGTTGACTTACAATCTGATAAAAACAGTCAAGGCGAAAATTGGTACATTGAAGTAGAAACGTCGACAGTTATTAACAATGAAACCATTGTTCGACATGCACATACCGCATTTTCCTATGTCATTCCTTCTGCCGCTATTCGTAAGATTAAAACGCAAATCGGAAAACCATTTTCTTTTTCTGCGAAGGTTGAAGTGGCCACAGGAAGTCGCTATGCGGTAGAGGCTGTTCTTTTTGGCAGTGATGCTCAAGGTGCTCTGCATCCCATCACAACAGTTCAGTCCGCAGCTTGGTTAGCACCTGGAAAACACGATATCCATTTTTCATTTGATTCTGATTTAAAAAGTGACTATAAAGCACCCTACTATGTTGGCTATCTGCATTTGATTGACTTTGGTCAATTAAAACCAGTATATGAGCACAATCAACCAATTGAATTAACAGCGTTAGGTTAATATGGCTTTTCTATCTTCGTTCTCCGTGATGGAGGGTATGGCTATCGCACTTGCCCTTCAATTTTTGCTTATTCTCTGGCTCATTTTTAGTCAGAGGAATCAACGTGCTCTTATTGCGTTGCAATCTGAAAAAACCCAGCAGCTCTTTATCTCACAACTGCATCAACTTCACCTTGATTTGCAACACGCTTATCAGGGTAGCCAGCATCATATTCAGGAGAAAATTATTCAAGGTCAGTTAAGTAGTCAGCAATTAATCAGTGAAACGGTACAACGGCAAATGGCTGATGTCCGAGAGCAAATGAACCATAGCTTTAAACAACATGCTGATGCCCTGACCTCTCATCTACAATCACTAACAGAAGAGATTCGCAGTTACTTGCATAGCCTGACTCAACAAGTCAATCACAAACTAACAGAAGGTTTTGAAAAAACCTCAGCAACCTTTACCGATGTTGTGAGACGACTAACAATCATTGACGAAGCTCAGAAAAAAATAACAGAACTATCAACCCATGTGGTGAACTTACAAGATGTCTTAGTGGATAAACGAGCTCGTGGGGCATTCGGTGAAGTTCAATTATCAACGCTTATTGCCAATGTCCTTCCAAGTAGCCACTATCGCATGCAATATACTTTAAGCAATCAAAAGCGAGCAGATTGTATTTTGTTTTTACCAGAGCCGACTGGCAATGTTGTGATTGATGCCAAGTTTCCTTTAGAGACCTATCAGCGATTGATGAATACAGATGCTTCTTCAGTAGAAAGAAAAACGTTGCAGCAGCAATTTCGCCAGGATTTACAAAAACACATTAAAGATATTGCTGAGAAATATATTATTCCCAATGAAACAGCGGATGGTGCTGTCATGTTTATCCCGGCGGAAGCAATTTTTGCTGAGATACACGCAAATTATCCTGAAATTGTTGCTCTTTCACAACGCTTAAAGGTCTGGATGGTTTCACCAAGCACCCTGATGGCGGTATTAACCACTGCAAAGGCAGTGCTAAAAGATGATGAAACTCGCAAGCATGTTCATATTATTCAGCAACACCTACACGCACTTGCTGATGATTTTCAACGCTTTGAAAAACGCATGGATAAATTATCCAAACATATTGATCAGGCACACCAAGACGTTAACGAGGTGAACACATCAGCCAAAAAAATAACACAACGTTTTCAAAAAATTGAGTCTGTTGAGTTAGACTTACAAGAATTAGGCAACAAAATTGCTGCACTGGAAGAATAGGCTCATACATATATGCGCATAAAACTCATTTTATTTTCGGCAATGATATTTTGCCTTTCACAGACATTCGCCAAGGAAACAACGGTTGAGTTACAAGCTCCTCTATTCGACAACCTAGGTAGTTTTCATTTTCCCATTTCCACAAAGGTTTCGCTTGCACAACGTTTTTTTGATCAAGGCATGATCCTATTTTATGGTTTTGAATGGGGTGAAGCCATACGATCATTCAGAGAAGCAACAAGATTAGACCCTAATTGTGCTATGTGCTACTGGGGACTTGCCTTAGCTCTAGGTTCAAAGATGAATGCACCCATGACAGGCAAGGAATATCAGGATGCAAGAACAGCTATTCATAAAGCAGTTTCACTGAGGAATTTTGTCACTGAAACTGAGCAAGATTATATTAATGCCTTGGCACTGCGTTTTAAGCATCTACCAAAGCCTATATCACCCGGCAAAACAGGTACGTTTAGCTGTCATACTGCTAACACATCGTTTGACAAATCATCGCCTGAAGAGATGCTGGATTATTCAAATGCCATGAAAAAACTGGTTAAGAAATACCCATTAGATAATAATATGAAAGCACTCTATGCGTGGGCTTTATTCGAAACAATCGAGTGGAAATTTTGGGATAGTACGGGGAAAATCAATCCCGTTACACCCGAAATTATTTCTGTCTTAGAAGCTGCTCTCGCAAATGATGAGCTCCATGTTGGGGCTAATCATTTCTACATTCATGTAATAGAAGCATCTCCTACGCCAGAATTAGCGCTCCCCAATGCCGATCGTCTAACGACTCTTGTTCCCGGCTCAGAACACCTGGTACATATGCCATCTCATATTTATCTCCGGACAGGTAAATATCACGAAAGCACGAATTCTAATCTACAAGCTATTCATGCCTTCAACATCTATAATAGCCTTTGCCGTCAACAAGGTTTTGAACCAGAGATTAATTACCTTTATTTTCATAATTATGATTTTTTAAGAAGCACTGCCACCATCGAAGGACGCAAAGCACTTGCCTTGTCAGCGGTGCAATCCATGCTTGCTCCTCCTTTCCCTGATTGGTTAAAAAATGAACCAGAACTGCAATGGTTTATCCCTATCCCTTATTATGTGAAAGCCCGCTTTGGCATGTGGAAAGAGCTGTTAGCTGAGCCAAAACCGCAGGATCAATACCAATATGCGGTTGGCATGTGGCACTATGGCCGCGGAATGGCGTTCGTACACACAAAGGATGAAGCTAAAGCGACAGATGAATTAGCTCACTTAGATAAAATTATTGCCAGTGGCCCCGCGGACAAGACCTTACAAGACGATAGCATTTCTCTTTTGAAAATTGCTCAGGCTATATTGCATGCTCAGATTGCGAATAGCAAAGGTGACAAAGCAGCAAGCTTAGCTTCCCTACAATTAGCAATGAAGACACAACAAGCTATGCACTATCATGAACCTCCGGATTGGTATTTCCCTGTTACAGAGATGCTTGCAGATGCTTATCTGAAATGGAGCAATCCTAAAAAAGCCGTGGAACTGTATAGACAAACTCTAAAACAATTCCCTAACAATGGTTGGGCACTTTTTGGGCTTGCTAAAGCCTTGCGAGCACTGGGAGAAGACGAGGAAGCCAATAAAGTGGATGCCGAGTTTAAAAATGCATGGAAGTATGCAGATGTTGCTAGCCCAATTCCTTTGTTTAATTAGAATTACCTGGGCAGAGTCCCTAAAATTTTATGGCCTCCGAACTCAAGGCCCCCTCTCCCGCGAAAAACATCATCATACTCTTCAAAGTAACCGTTCACGCAATGACGTCAACTTAAAGAAAATATTCTAGCACCCAAACCGTAGGCTGGGCTGAAAAGCCCAGCAATGATACTCCGATTCACATTCATTGCTGGCTTTTCAGCCCAGCCTACATGCTTGGATTTCCTTAAGTTATGGGGCTTTGAGTTCAGAGGTAATAAAAACTTTAGGGACGTTGCCTAATTACAAAGTGGGCTTTCTGATAAATTTGTTGTTGATATTTCCTGCTCCTTTTTTGCTTTTGCAAACACTGATGATGCTAATGCTGAGAGTTTGAGTGGTGATACGGGTGTGCTGGCGGGTATCAGCTCTGCTTTTTTTAATGCCTCCCAAAATTTTGGTGTGATTGGTTTAGAGGCATATTCCAAGGATGCTTCAAGTTCTTCTGGGGTACGTGCACCAACAACGACTTTTTCAATTTGTGGATGCATGTGTACAAATTGCATGGCAGCGTGCGGTAGCGTGACCTTATATTGTTCGCATATAGCTTTAATTCGTTCTACTTTTTCAAGAAGAACAGGATTAGCTTTCTCATAGCGAAAGAAAGTATTTCCAGTTTGACCGCTTAACAATCCACCACCATAGGGTGCTGCAACATAAAGTTTGATATTTTTTTCTTTACAAAGAGGGAATAATTCATCAAGTGCAGAAACATTAAGAAGGTTATAAGAACCGGCTATCATGATGCGGTCAATATTAAAGCGACCATCTTTAATGAGTTTTACACAAATTTCAGCATCGTTTGAACCTATTCCTGCAACTTCAATTTTTTTCTGTTCTTTTAATATGTCAAATGCAGTATAGCCTTCCTGAACAAATATTTGAAAATGAGAGTCATGCATAGCCCCATGAGTGCCTTTATCGATATCATGCAAATACAAAGCATGAACTCTTGACAAACGCATTCTCAATTGACTTTGACCAAACGATTTTTCAATACCCTCTTTGCTATAGTCAAAAACTTGGGAAAAACCACTACTGTTGGTGAAACCATTACTGTTGGTGAAACCATTACTGTTTTCTGATTTTCTATTAGGGTCAATAACTCGCCCAGCTTTCGTCGAAATTTTAATACGTGCCCGAACATCCTCGGGCAAACATAACAAAGCGACACCCAAGACATTTTCTTGAGCGCCATCACCATAGTGAGGTGCACAATCAATCTCATCAATCCCTTTTGCTACTGCAAATTTAACTGTTTCTATCATTTTAGTAATAGGAACTTCTGTGTTACCCCAATGTGCAAATCCAAGAACAAGTTTGTGTTTATGTGGCATCGTAGTGTCTTTGTTAAGGAAAGCTGTAATATACTTTAAAAAATATCGATTAGTTACTGTTTTTTTAAAATACCGTCTTATCTTCGCACTCACTGAAAATTTATTTCAGAATAAGCAGGATCTGCTGCAATGTAATGTTCATTTTCTTTCTTTAGCGTGATGTCAAGTGATTGGCAATCCTCTTCCGAGACGCAAAGAGTAACCCGTAAACTGCATAAACCCGGTTGTAGTTCTCCTGCAGGTAAAACCATACAAAGACCATTTTTCCCCTTAACTACATCCGGATCTTTAACAGAGAGCAACTGCGTGAAATGAGTGCAATCCTTACTGATATCAGTCGTCGCTGAATAAAGTCGATCCTTGGTTGTATTCACCTTAACGACTGCAATTAGATCGTCGTTGTCACTATCTTTGTCATAAACTTTTTCCAAAGCGACTTGACATAGATCTTGTGATGCATCTTGAGCAAAAATAGCCTGCGGAGCTAAAAACAAGAGTAAATAAATGAGACAATAACCGATTGCGTTTAACATAATCATTCTCTTTTTGCATCACCATAGCTAGAATACTAACTAAATTGGCAATAGTCATTAAAGGCTGTAACATGAAACAATTATCTAAATCACCTAAAAGACTTTATCGTTCGCGTAAAGAGAGAATGATCGCTGGCGTTTGCGGAGGGTTGGCTGAATATTTTGCCATGGACCCTACTGTGATGAGATTAATTTTTATTCTCCTTCTATTACTTGGTGGCTCAGCCATATTAGTTTATCTTATTATGTGGCTGGTCGTACCTCTGGAGCCTGAGTTCCCTCATAAATAAATTCCCTAATGCTGCCAAAGAAAAGCTCCGGAGCATCCACTTCGATTTTATGATCCGCATGGGGGATAATTTTAAGCTGACTGTGGGGGATTTTGGCTGCCATCAATTGAGAATATTTTTTATCCGTTATCCAATCCTCTTCACCAACGAGGATTAAGGTTGGACATAAAATCTTACTTAAATCACGTTCAAAATCAAAATCTTGTAAAAAAGTCCTAAACCCAAGGTTTAAAGCCTCATAACAATGAGGATACTCCCCTGCGACGTGTTCAGTGGGTATGCCATGTCTTTCTTTATAAGAATAAAGGTTTCTCATGATGGTGAAGTACTCCTCAAGCTCATCTTCATTGGCAAAAGTACCATTCCATACTTTTTCAGCGATTTCCTGTTGCTCCTTGGTTCCACGTGACAATAAATGTTGCTTGGCGGTTTCTATATTTTTATGACTAGGTGAACCCGCTGCCAAGACTAATCTGGATACCAATTGTGGATACTTGAGCACATAACCAAGAGCACATATTGCGCCATAGGATTTGCCGATGACAATGACTGACTTAAGTTGCAGATATTCCTGAACATATTGCAAGTCGGCAATATAATTTTGCATGGTATAGCTCTGCACATCGCCCTTTTCACTCAATCCACAACCCCGTGGATCATAGAAGAGGAGGTTACCAACATCCTTTAACGTTTCATAGCTAACATAGTGTGAATGATTAGCACCAGGGCCACCTGGTAGAATAAACACATAGGGCTTGCTTGTGAGACTCTCTGCATCCTTTGCCACCAGTTTAAGATAAATCGTTGTGGCAGAAACCCCCTTTCTAGCGGGGATAGGAATGTTTAAATTGAGCTTCATGTCTCTTTCTCTGGTTCGTATCTCATTACTGATCTTATCAGAGATAATCAAATAGCACTCTTAATGTTAAGTTAATGAACAAAATGTATTATAGCTGCGTTATAAATTAACCGGATTAACCCTTATGTCCTTTTATACCCTTCCTGAAGAAACCCTTCTTGGTATTTTTAAACTACTGAATACTAAAACTCTAGCTCGAACGGCGCAAACTTGTCACTTTTTTAATCGCTTAGCCAATGATAAAACGTTGGATCTAGCCAAAGGCAAGCAAGCGCGTCTAAAAAATCAATTACGTGGCGATCTCATGGTGGCCGCACGCCACAATGATCTCGATACTGTAAAAACCATACTCGCTAAAGATATAATAGATCCAACTGATGCGAGTACATCCATCGTCGGTAAAACACCATTACATGCCGCTTTGGAAGGTCGCGCCTATAAAACAGCCGCCTATCTCTGGAGAAATTATAGTTTTGATCCTAATCTTAAGGATTACTATCAGAGCTCACCTATCTCGATATTGCAAGAGCGCTCTAGAAAAATGGGGCTTACCCCAAAAGAGAGAAAACAAATAGAGTCATTGCTAACCCTTATGACAGAAAATCAAGCTGGATGTCATAAGTGCATTGTTTCATAAAACTCTTCTACAAAGCATTCCGTAGCTTCACTCAGCTACGGAGCTTTTTTTTACTTGTACCTATGTTATTCTAAACATATCTCAATTGTTGGAATGAACACATGCGGTTATTGTGTAAGTTATTCATCGCTATTTCCTTTTTTTTGGTGCCTGTTTTTGGCTTTGCTTTCGGCTTTGTGAAGAACATTTATGTGTGCGATGAATCCACAACGTACATACCAACATGTGATAAAATGAATTGCTGCGGTGCCATGGGAGGTATCAGTTATTGTGATTCCTCTGCTGGTCGTTATGTTTGCAATAATGGTTATTACTCTTCTTGCTATTGCACACGCCACGCCGTTATGGATTTACAGAAACTTGAAGGATGCTGTCTCTGGCAAGGTGGGGTGTTGACCATGGATGAAAGAGGAGTCGTCATTTGTAATAATGGTGGTATCTCTGAAATATGTACCTTACAATTCGACCCCTAATGATGTTTTAGTTGGTCAGTGCTACTGGGTCAAGAATTTGGCCCTCAGTATTACTTATCATCTTAAAACATCATTGATCTGGACAAGTATCCCAGCAAACACCATAATTTGTCCTTTTGATAATCAACCACATGACAGCACTCATAGACATTAAACAGCTTTCTAAATCATATGCAACAGCAACGATTCTTGAGGACATAACGTTATCTGTTTATAACGGTGAGTTTCTGACATTGCTTGGACCCTCAGGCTGCGGTAAGACTACGCTTTTGCGCTTAATTTCTGGTTTCGAACAGCCTACAACAGGCAATATTTATATCAATGGTCAATGTGTAAACTACTTACCACCACAAAAGCGTGATGTCCATACTGTGTTTCAAAGTTATGCCCTGTTTCCTCATTTATCCGTGTTTGAAAATGTGGCTTTTGCTCTACGTTGTCGTGGTGTTGATAAAAAAGAAATTCATGAGCGTGTACTAGAAACACTGCGTCTTGTGCAGTTAGAAGCCTTTTCTGCTCGCGATATTAAACAATTAAGTGGCGGCCAACAGCAAAGGGTTGCTATCGCGCGCGCCATTATTAACCGCCCGCAAGTTCTATTGTTAGATGAGCCCTTAAGTTCCCTCGACTATCGATTACGAAAAGCAATGCAGTATGAGTTAAAACAACTGCAAAAAGCTCTAAATATGACGTTTATCTTTGTCACCCATGATCAAGAAGAAGCGCTCTCTATGTCAGATAGAATTGTGATCTTTAATCATGGACACATAGAACAGATAGGGACACCGCGAGAAGTGTATGAAACCCCTAAAAATCTTTATGTAGCTAAGTTTATCGGTGAAGCCAATATTTTTGATATTGACGTTCTAGAGACAGATGAGCAAACCTTATTAACTGAGGTTGAAGCGATTAAGTTACATTGTAAGAACACCAATCATTACCGAGCAGGTCAAAAGCTCCATTTAATCGTTCGTCCAGAAGATATTCGGGTCTGGAGCTTGTCAGAGGTTGATGACACCAATGAAATGATACCTGGAAAAATCATCGATATTGTTTATAAAGGTTCCACGGTTGACCTCAAGGTAGAGTTAGCCTCTGGAAAAATCATTAATGCCTCTGAGTTTTTTGATGAAGACGATGACAAACTGGAGTACTCACTGAATGAGACAGTATGGGTACATTGGTTAATGGGGTGGGAGGTTTTATTGCCACATGAAGGCTAAATCCATCTCCATGTACATTATTTATACTTGGCTTATTGTCTTTAGCATCATCCCGCTAAGTCTGATGCTATTGGCTAGTTTTTTATCAACAGATAATGTGCATCTTGTATCTCTGCCGTTTACAATCGAGAATTATACGACCTTATTCACCCCAGTGTTCTTGAAGATTTTTCTGCGCTCTATTTTTATTGCTCTTCTAACCACTGCGGTCTGTCTCTTGCTTGCCTATCCATTCAGCTACTTATTGGTTAAATCCAAGCGGCAATCCCTCTTGTTGCTGTTGATTATTATCCCTTTTTGGACCAGTTCTCTCGTGCGAACCTATTCCTTAATTGCCATCCTTAAAGCAAAAGGAGTCCTCAACACTCTTCTCTTAAAACTACATCTTATTGATAGCCCATTATCATTACTTTACTCGAACTTCGCCGTCCTCACTGGGTTAATTTATAACTTATTTCCTTTTATGGTATTGCCTATCTTTACCAATATGGAGCGGTTCGATTTTAGACTTATCGAAGCCGCCAAAGATCTTGGCGCTAGTAAGTCAGCTATATTCTTCCGTGTGTTTTTGCCTAACACGGCCAGTGGCGTAATAGCAGGCTGTCTCTTAGTCTTATTACCAGCGATGACATTATTTTATATTCCTAACGTATTGGGGGGAGCACGTTCCATCTTGTTAGGCAATTTAATCCAGGATCAGTTTCTGGTCCTTGGAAATTGGCCCCAGGGTTCGGCAACCAGTATGATACTCACTGCCCTATTGTTACTCCTCTTGATCCTCTTTCGACGTCAGAATAAGAAGGAGTTACATTGAAAACAACCACCCAAAAACTATTCCTTATTCTTGTTTATTTAATGCTGTATTTTCCAATCTTGGTTTTAGTTATCTATTCGGTGAATAATGCCAAATTTTCTTTACAATGGCATGGCTTTTCTTTGCGTTGGTATGCAGAACTATTTCATGACCGTGGATTATGGTCTTCTTTTATCCATTCAGTGATTTTAGGGTTTAGTGCTTCGACAGTTGCGACCATCATTGGCTTGTTGGCTTGCGTTAATTTATTTCTTTTCCGCAGCAACCAACGTCGTTCATTGCATGCTATGTTGCTCTTATTAATTATTATTCCTGATTTGGTTCTCGGCGTTGCTTTACTTATCTTTTTTAATCTAAGCAACATACCTCTTGGCTTTTTCAGTCTATTGATTGCTCATATTACTTTCTGTATACCTTTTGTTGTATTGACCATTAATAGCCGGATCCATACCTTGGATCCGAATATCTATTTTAGTGCCCTGGACTTGGGTGCAAGCCGTTCTATAGCGCTAATCAAAATTTTACTACCACTCTTATGGCCTGCTGTGTTAAGCGCGTTCTTGCTTTGTTTTACTTTATCTTTTGATGACGTCATTATTAGTTATTTTGTAGCCGGACCCGAATTTAATATTTTACCCTTGACCATTTATTCTTTGGTAAGAGCTGGGGTGACTCCCGAGCTTAATGCCCTTTGTACCATCACCATAATTCTTTCCATGATCTTGGTGGTTATCTCCCACCGATTATCCGGGAGAGCTGCATGAATCGTCTGCTATTCTTGTTGATATTGCTTCTAGCTAGTCATTTGCTGTATGCACAACGGGTGGTGAATGTCTATGCCTGGGGTGGTGAAATTCCTAAAAAAGTGATTCAACAATTTGAACATCAAACAGGGATTACTGTAAATTTCTCCACCTATGACAGTAATGAAACCATGTATGCCAAATTAAAGGCAAGTAGCAAAAGCATCTATGATGTCATCCTACCGTCTGCTTATTTCGTCGAGCGCATGCGAAAGCAAGGGATGCTTTCAGCTCTCGATCATAATCAATTATCAAATATTGGAAATATTGAGAATCGTTTTACTCATAACGATTATGACCCCGGAAATCGCTACAGCGTACCCATTATTTGGGGAGCCACGGGCATTTTTTATAATCAGGTTTTGATCACTAATCCCCCAAAAGCATGGCGTGACCTTTGGCAAAAGCGCTGGCGTAAACAGTTGATGCTTCTTGATGACTCACGAGAAGTCTTTGCCATCGCGTTAATGAGCTTAGGGTTTGATCCCAATGATGCTAATCCAGAGCACATTGCAGCCGCTTACAATCATTTGCTACAACTTGTGCCCAACATAAAATTGTTTGCTAGTGATAGCATCCAAGCAATCATGATTGATGAGGATGCAATTGCAGGTACTGCTTGGAATGGCGATGCATTCAAAGCACAGGCAGAAAACAACAAAATCAAATTTAATTACCCCAAGGAAGGTTTCGTTATTTGGGTGGATTGCCTTGCCATCCCTAAAAACCCGCCTCATCCAAAGGAAGCCTATGAGTTCATCAACTTCATTCTCAGACCCGATGTCGGTGCAAAAATAACTCTCACAGAGGGCCACGCCATCACCAACCTAAAAAGCAGAGCTCTTTTACCAGAATTAATTAGTAAGAATCCTATTGTCTATCCTTCTGATGAGGTTCTTAAACATGGCTATTTCCAGCGTGACGTTGGCGAAGAAACCCTGGCCCTCTACAATAAATACTGGCAGCAATTGAAGTTAGCTTTTTAATTTAATTACTTGATTGCCACTCTTAGAACCTCGAATTACCGTGGCTTGACCACGGTATTCAACGATCTTAATGGGAACTATGGGTACCGTGGTCAAGCCACGGTAATTCGGTTTTATGATTAACTTGAAGATCGCGTTCCAGACGCTCTTGTTTTCTTTATACAAGAACTGATTAACCGTTTTTGCGCTTACCCATCTCGACTTTCTCACCCAAACAAAGAGCCATAAATAGAAGAAAAAAGTAACCAGAACCTGAATAAAACAGCAGTGAATCTGACAAATTGCCTATCATAAACGGTATCAACATGGCTAATGCTACCGCTTTTGTTTTATCAAGTTGCAAGCTTGTCATGAATAAGCTAAAAAAGAAAAATAGCAATGCTGCCAAACCTGTTAAACCAAATTCAGCAGCAACTAGCCAATATTGACTATGCGGCTCCCATAATCTCCATGTCCAGCTAGAGACAGGTTTCTCTTTTTGAAAATAATAAGTGAAGCTCGCCGTGCCATTACCAAATAAAACATGTCGTGTGAGAAGCTCATGAGCAAAATGATGGAACTGTAAGCGGTGACCTATATCCGTATTCTTTTTCTTGTTTTGCTTATAGCTTTGTACCTGTTGGGCCGCGTCATTAACCCGCGTTTTCATGACGCTATTGTGACCCTTAAAATAACTCATCAAGAATACACTGATAACAAGAAGGAGCCACATGACGATATGGCGTAAGGTACGAAATTGGAAGGTGAATAAACCCATGAGAAGGAAATACATCACATAACCGGTACGACCACTATTTACGAAGAGCACATGATAAGTGAAGAATATTGCGAGCAGCACATAGACACTACGTGTATAGCCTGATCGGCGATGGGCAAGTAAACAGGACAAGTACGTGGCAAAAGCAACCATGAAACCCGTCATGATGTGGTTACGAAAGACAAAATCAGGCTTAAAATTGAAAGACTGTAAATAGCCGTGAAATTTCAGAATGGATAATGTCGACGTGATTATCATGGCGAGTAAGAAAGCATGTATGCTCATTTGCCTGGTTTTGCCATGTTGAAAACCCGCCACGAGGATAGGTAAATAAAGTAATTTGCTATATTTTTCAATGACAAATGCTTTATCTGCGAAAGCAGCCGGACTCCAAAAACAAGCAATGACAGCTAGCAAGAAGAGTATATAGGCGGCGATACACCACTTCTCAGAGAGAACGCTCCATATATCAGCCCGTAAACTTGGACTCAGTAAGATAGTTAGAACCGACAAAGCTATGCCTATGCTTTTCGCAGTTGAGCTTATTGGCACTGCCAACAATGTTATTGCCAGTAATAACGATGCCCATTTTTGCCATGGGAATTTTTCTACAAGATGAAGTGAAGTCTCCATTTCTCATTTATTCCTTAAGTATTTTGGGTAATTTGTCTGTGTGTGAATCACGATAATGTTGCTTGATGCCTCGATAAAAGGTTCCTTGGGAGCTCAATACAGCCAATAGGAAGCCAGCCTTACCATCCAGAAAACCTCGTTGTAAAAAATAACAACGAAAAAACATCCAACTGCTTGCTGCCAAAATTTTTAGCAAGCTTGGTGATTTTTGCTGCTGGATTCTGATCCTGGCTGTATAGGATGAATACTTATTCATTTTGGAAAGAGCATGACTAACGTCTTGAAAAGAATGATGCTGTATTGCCGCTTTCAATCGCGCTACTCTCGCAGAAGCAGGTAAAATAACTTTCTCATGAATGATATCATCGCTATAACATGCACCCGCGCGTTTAAAAAGTCGAATATGCCTTTTAGGACAAATGGAGAAACGTAGCAGCTTACCATAGAAATTCATGCGAATTGGAATACGATAGGCATCAGCTTGATTATCGCTCATTGCTTTTTTAATGGCATTCTTTAAGTTTTCATCTACTGTCTCATCGGCATCCAAATTCAATACCCAATCACCAGTAGCATAAGATAAAGTTCGCTGTTTTTGTATACCATAGCCTTGCCAATCGGTGCAATAAACATTTTTTGTGAATTCTTTCGCAATGGCAACAGTGTTATCGCTACTACCTGAATCCAGAACAATAATCTCATCTGCCCATTGTACGGATGTTAAACAACGACGTATATTCGCTTCTTCATCTTTTACAATAATGATGACACTCAGCATAGAAGAACCAGCTTAACGTAATTGCGGCAATTCTACCTTAGATAAAGCGTGATTGTTAGGTCTGGATATTTATGATTTATAAGAAAATATAAAAAAAATGCGCTTTAATGAAAGCGCATTAAGGCACGAAATTTACCAGGATTTAACATACCCCTTCTCTATGATCATGACTATCGAAATGCAATTTACCATCTTTTACTCTTAGGGTTACATGACCACCATTCGCCAATTTACCAAAGAGTAATTCATCAGCAAGTGGCTTCTTCACATTTTCTTGAATTAATCTTGCCATTGGTCGAGCACCCATCGTTTTGTCATACCCATGCTCGATAAGCCAATCACGAGCGGCCTTATCGACTTTAAAGCTAACTCCTTTATTGCTCAATTGTTCATCAAGCTCCATGATAAATTTATCAACAACCAAACCGATAGTTACATTGTCCAAAGGCGCAAAATTAATGATGGCATCCAACCTGTTCCTAAATTCCGGGCTGAATTGTCTTCTTATCACTTCTAATCCATCGTTGCTGTTATCTTGCCATGAGAAACCGATAGAATTCCTACTGATTTCAGTGGCTCCAGCATTAGAGGTCATCACCAGAATGACATGCCTAAAATCAGCCTGGCGTCCATTTGTGTCTGTCAATGTTCCATGATCCATAATTTGCAACAATAAATTGAACACATCAGGATGAGCTTTTTCTATCTCATCCAGTAGTAGAACCGCGTGGGGGTTTTTTGTTACTGCTTCGGTTAATAATCCACCTTGATCATAACCAACATAGCCTGGAGGTGCGCCAATTAAACGCGAAACAGTATGTTTTTCCATGTACTCAGACATATCAAAACGCAGCAATTCAATACCTAACACATTAGCAAGCTGTTTGGTAACTTCTGTTTTACCAACACCCGTCGGTCCTGCAAATAAGAAACAACCAACAGGTTTTTGTGGGTCACGAAGACCTGAACGAGCAAGTTTTATGGCAGAGGCCAAAGCGGTAATCGCCACATCTTGACCGTAAACGAGCAATTTTAAATCGCGCTCAAGGTTACGCAGAGTGTCTTTGTCTCTAGCAGAAACCTTCTTAACTGGGATACGTGCAATTTTAGCCACAACGCTCTCAATTTCTGTTACACCGATGATTTTTTTACGCTTATTGGCTGTGAGTAAATTTTGATAGGCACCTGCCTCATCCACAACATCAATGGCTTTATCTGGTAAGAAACGATCATTGATATATTTTGCAGAGAGTTCTGCTGCAGCCTTTAGAGCAGGAATGGAGAACTTAACACCATGATGATCTTCTAAACGACCTTTCAAGCCTTTAAGAATTTCAAACGTTTCCTCAACGCTTGGTTCTATAATATCTATTTTTTGGAAACGTCGAGCAAGTGCTCTGTCTTTTTCAAAAATACCACGATATTCTTGATAAGTTGTGGAGCCAATGCATTTTAATTCGCCATTTGCTAATAGCGGTTTAATAAGGTTTGATGCGTCCATTACCCCACCTGAAGCAGCGCCAGCTCCAATAATAGTATGGATTTCATCAATAAAAAGAACAGCTCCTTCTTGTTGTGATAATTGTTTTAAAACCGCTTTCAAGCGTTTCTCAAAGTCCCCACGGTATTTCGTACCAGCCAATAATGCACCCAAATCCAAAGAGTAAACGATGCAATGATGAATGGCCTCAGGCACTTCCCCATCAACGATGCGGCGAGCTAATCCTTCCGCAATCGCAGTTTTACCTACCCCAGCTTCGCCAACAAGCAAAGGGTTATTCTTGCGGCGGCGACATAATACTTGAATCGTTCTTTGGATCTCCTCGTGACGGCCAATTAATGGATCAATTTTGCCCATTCTGGCCCGTTTATTGAGATTCATGCAGTAACTTTCAAGCGGAGATTCACTGGTTTCATTACTCAGGGTATCTTCGTCCATAGGATTCATACTTTCGCCCATATCGTTATGATATTTAGAGACACCATGAGAAATATAATTGATAACGTCTAAGCGAGTAATATTTTCACGACGCAAAAAATAAACAGCTTGACTTTCTTGTTCACTAAAGATGGCTGCCAAGACATTGGCACCTGTAACTTCTGTTTTGCCTGCAGATTGAACATGGAAAACAGCTCGTTGTAACACACGTTGAAAACCCAATGTTGGTTGGGTCTCTCTATCTAGCTCATCCTCTGGGATCCTGGGAGTGGTTTCATCAATAAATTCAATTAAATCTCGACGCAAAGCATCAATATTTGCATCGCAAGCCTGTAAAACGTTACCCGCAGCTGGATTATCAAGCAATGACAGTAGCAAATGTTCCACAGTCATGAATTCATGACGCTTCTCTTTTGCTTCCTTAAACGCCAGATTTAAGGTGAATTCAAGTTCTTTGTTTAACATTGTCGTGCTCCTCTCCAGCCACCACCACTATTCTGGTTCCATGGCACATAACAGGGGGTGTTGATTGCTTCTCGCATGATCATTGACTAAAGCAACCTTTGTTTCTGCTATGTCCCTAGTAAAAATACCACAAACGCCCTTCCCCAAAATATGAACCTGTAACATCACCTGAGTTGCTACCTCTTCATTGAAATGGAAGAATCGCTTCAATACCTCCACCACAAATTCCATTGGCGTATAATCGTCGTTAAGCAAAATTACCTTATATTTCCTAGGTTGTTTGAGCTTAGGGACAACCTCTGATTCAGCTGTTTTATGCTCAACAATTTCCTCTAAAGACCATCCACTCATAACATACACCCTTTACTAATTTTATAGACTTCTAATGGGCATTTGGCCAGTAAAAATTGATTTAATTCTTGAAAAAAATTAAACCTTGTGACAACGAACAACACCTTGATTAGATTGCATTCATTTTGGCTTGACCAAGAGACCTGGAGTCCAGCATAAGGGCTTAGATCTTCCGGTCAAGCTTAAGGGATGACAACAGAGCGTATTCAGTTACTGTCTGCAGCATGAAGAATATGTATCAATTACATATGTTTAATGATTTCCTGTCCAAATCCTGAGCTGCTAACACAAGTAGCCTTTTCCATTAAGCGCTCAAAATCATAAGTTACTGTTTTCGCCTCGATGGCTCCTTCTGTTCCTTTGATAATGTAATCTGCTGCCTCAATCCACCCCAAATGACGCAGCATCATTTCAGCAGATAAAATTAAAGAGCCAGGGTTAACTTTGTTTTGACCCGCATATCTAGGAGCAGTACCATGGGTAGCTTCAAAAACCGCAACCTTATCACCGATGTTAGCACCTGGGGCAATACCAATCCCTCCCACCTGGGCCGCCAGAGCATCAGAAATATAGTCTCCATTTAAATTAAGCGTTGCAATAACACTATAGTCCTCGGGTCTTAGCAAAATTTGTTGTAGAAAAGCGTCTGCAATCACATCTTTGATAATAATGCGTTTACCATTTTTAGGATTGGTTAATTGCAGCCATGGACCACCTTCATGTTCTGTAGCGCCAAATACTTCACGGGCAACTTGATAGCCCCAATCTTTAAATGCACCTTCAGTAAACTTCATGATATTACCCTTGTGTACCAAAGTAACCGAATCACGATCATTATCGATGGCATACTGAATGGCCGCCTTTACTAAACGAGAAGTACCTTCCTTGGAAACAGGCTTAATACCTATGCCACAATGTTCTGGGAAACGAATTTTTTTGACACCCATTTCTTTCTGCAAAAAATGGATAATTTTCTTGGCTTCAGCGGAATCCGCCTGCCATTCGATCCCGGCATAAATATCCTCGGAATTTTCACGGAAAATGACCATATTGGTTTTCCAAGGCTCTTTAACTGGACTTGGAGTACCGGCAAAATAACGAATTGGACGCAAGCAGGTATAAAGATCGAGTTCTTGGCGAATAGCGACATTCAAGGAGCGAATTCCTCCGCCGACCGGGGTGGTGAGTGGCCCTTTAATAGCTACAACATATTTTTTCATCGCCTCCAACGTTTCTTGTGGTAGCCACTGATCTGGACCATAGACTTTAGTTGCTTTTTCACCTGCATAGACCTCCATCCAAGCAATCTTTTTTTGATTTCCATAAGCTTTTGCTACTGCCGCGTCAACAACATTAATCATCGGCGGAGTCACATCCACGCCTATACCATCACCTTCAATAAAAGGAATAATTGGGAAATTAGGGACTTTTAAAGATAAATCCGCACCAACTGTAATGGCTTGCCCCTGGGCTGGGACATGAATTTTTGCAAACGTCATTGGCAACTCCATCAATTTAAAATCAATAATCATAGCATTGAAAATCCTTTGTCCCAAATGCGTTTGCTTGTAATAATAAAACTATTTACAACTTGGTTAGAATCGTGGCGAACATTCTACTGTTTAATAAACCTTTTGGTGTGTTATGTCAGTTCACGGGTGAAGAAGGAGAAAAAACCTTAGCTGATTATATTGATCGACCTAATTTTTACGCAGCAGGTCGTTTGGATAAAAACAGTGAAGGATTGGTGTTGTTAACTGATGATGGAACATTGCAACATCAACTAAGCCACCCTAAGTTTAATAAACAAAAATACTATTGGGTGCAAGTTGAAGGCCAACCTACCGATAAAGATCTTAAGCCTTTTCAACAAGGGTTGGCTATTAAGGATACACGATTTTTACCCGCCAAAGTGAAAATTATTGCTGAGCCAACATTGTGGCCCAGGATTCCTCCGGTACGCTTCCGTAAAACAATACCAACGACCTGGCTTGATATTGTTTTACGAGAAGGAAAGAATCACCAAATTCGTAGAATGACAGCTGCCATAGGTTTTCCTACCCTAAGATTGGTCCGCTATCGTATAGCTAACTGGTCTTTAGGGGAACTGCACCCTGGGGATTATCGCCTTATCTCAACGACTATAAAAGGCTTTCGCTCGTAATGTATCATCAGCTATGAGCCTAACCCAAGGCCAGAGAATCATACTAACGAAGGCACTGCCCACCAACATCATAAAAGAAACATGATAGCCCAAGAATGACTCTATCACGAAAATAAGTAGTTGATAGAGGAAACAGAAAAAACCAATTAAAGCCATTTGTTGCCACATTGAGAAGAAATTAAAGCGACGCGCCTTATTGCTTGCAATCCAAGTGACTAAGGATAAGGCAAAGACATGCTCTCCAAGTACGGTAGACAATAAGACATCCAGGAGCAAGCCAATAATAATCAAAAGGGGTATATTGAAATAGTTCGGTAAAAAAAATTGTAAGTATAAAACCAGCATCAAAACCCAGGGAGGTCTAAGTCCCACTAACAACTCGGGTAAAGGTAGAATGGTTAAAGCAAGCGCTAAAATTACGGCGATGAATAAACGCAGATACAAGACGTTCATGCATTTTCTCCAATCACATTCAAACGCTCATTAATTTGGGCTGTTAATGCGGTTTGCTCCTTATCGGGCCAGACAAGAAGCACTAGACGGTTTCTATTCAATAACGCAATGGGGCTGACATCAACTTTGATGAAAGCTTCTCCAGGAATACTCTTAACTGCCTCTACACGGCCAACTGGATACCCTTCTGGATATAAACGCCCAAGGCCGGAAGTCACTAAAAGATCGCCCTTGTTAATAGAAGATGTTCTTGGCAAATTAATTAAAGATAACTGGCTCACGTTATTTGTACCCACTAAAATTGCCCGCTCTCCAGTTCGGTTATTTCTAACAGGCACAGCACTTTTGGAATCGGAGATTAATAAAACAGTACTCGTCATGGAACCGACATCAATAATTTGCCCCATTACTCCTTTTGCGTCTAATACGGGCTGTCCTGCATAAACCCCGTCGCGTTTACCTTTATTTAGCACAACGAGTTGGCGTGAGCTACTGGTATCAACCGCCAATATTTGAGCAGCCATAGCCTGCATTTTAGCTTTAGAAGAAGTAAGCAATAATTCCCTGAGTTGTGAGTTTTCTTCCTTGATAACTAATAGTTTTTGCAACTCAGCTTCAAGTAGCGTTTGTTGATAGCGAAGCTGCATGTTTTCGTTGATTAGCGCTTTTTTAGCACTCACCAAAGACTGCAACCAACCCACAACACGCACTGGATAGTCAACAGCAAATTGTAAGGGTGAAATAATAAGAGCAAACCCACTACGAACGCTGCTTAGATATTTGTAATGGTAATCAGAAAACATGAGGGCTAAAGACAATACGGTAGCAAACACAAAGCCAAAGACCCTGTGTTTGCTTTCATCAGCAAATATCCTGCCTTTAGGATTATTCTGTTGAGAGGAAATCACCACCACGCAGATCCATGGTTTCTAATGCTTTACCACCACCACGTGCAACGCAGGTTAGAGGATCTTCTGCAACGAGCACGGGCAGGCCTGTTTCTTCCATCAATAGAGTATCCATGTTCTTTAGGAGAGCCCCCCCACCAGTCAACACCATACCGCGCTCTGCAATATCTGCGGCCAACTCAGGTGGAGCCAATTCAAGAGCTGCTCGCACAGCACCAACAATACCTGAAAGAGGCTCTTGTAAGGCTTCAAGAATCTCAGCACTTGTCAGTGTGAAACTGCGAGGCACTCCTTCTGCCAAATTTCGACCTCTGACTTCAATTTCGAAAAGATCGCGGCTAGGGAAGGCGGAACCAATTTCATGTTTAATACGCTCAGCTGTTGTTTCCCCAATTAAAGTACCGTAATTACGGCGAACATAAGAAACAATCGCATCGTCAAATTTGTCGCCACCAATACGTACAGACTGATGATAAACAATCCCGCTTAAAGAAATAATAGCGACCTCAGTAGTACCACCACCAATGTCCACAACCATAGAACCACTGGCTTCTTCCACTGGCATGCCAGAGCCTAAAGCAGCAGCCATAGGTTCTTCAATTAGGAAGACTTCACGTGCACCAGCACCCATTGCAGACTCGCGAATCGCACGACGCTCAACTTGAGTGGAACCACAAGGGACACAGACCAATACCCGTGGACTAGGTCTTAAGAAACGATTTTCATGAACTTTGTGAATAAAATGCTGCAGCATTTTTTCTGTAACAAAGAAATCCGCTATCACTCCATCTTTCATTGGCCGGATCGCATTGATATTACCAGGTGTTCTGCCTAGCATACGCTTAGCTTCCAAACCAACAGCAGCTACTCGCTTTTGGCCAGATTCGTTACGTAAAGCCACAACTGAGGGCTCATTTAACACAATCCCTTTGTCCCTTACGTAAATCAATGTATTTGCCGTGCCTAAATCAATCGACAAATCATTGGAAAAAACACCCCTTAATTTCCTGAACATGTGCAACACTACCTCGTTCTTTTTTGGCAGACACTTTACCCTATATTGGGATAAAAATCGACAGAATTTTAATTAAGATTTTTGAGCCCCCTCACCCTACCCTCCACGACCATAATTAAGGAATTTAATCACTACGTCCCGCGACTTGTTCGCGGGATCCAACGATGCTCCGAGACTGCTGGATCCCGCGAACAAGTCGCGGGACGTAGGCAAAGGAATTTGTGTCTTAACTTAATGGCAGTGACCCTACCCTCTCCCCCATGCTTCGCACGGTGGAGAGGGAAACGTCAATCGATGGTAAAAACTGCTTGTAATTGTGCAAGATTTCTCTTAACAAATTGCTTGCCTAATCCACGTACTTGAGATAATTCTTCAATGGATTTAAAAGCGCCGTGTTCTTCACGATACTTCACAATAGCTTGTGCACGTTTCTGACCGATACCTTTTACTGAGTTAGCAAGATTATGCACATCAGCTTTGTTTAGATTAATTTTGGCACGCGATTGCTCTTTTTTTATAGTAGATAAATTGTTTGCTTGCGAAGCAGCCTGAATGGGAAAGGATACAACACACAACGATAATACAGCAGCAAATAAATTTGCTTTCATTTACATTCTCCTTAATTGTTGGACTTGGCCAGTTTAGAACATGATGAGTTTTCAACCAGCCCTTTTACTTCTTGCTTTTTCCTGCAAGAAGCAAAAGAGTATCGCAAGATTTTTTTTATCTGTCGAGAGTTGTCTGATGATAATGAGAATTGAGCACGAACGCGACGCAAGCCGTTAATTTCTTTGCCATTTCCAAGTGCAAAAATTCATTAGGCCCGTGGGCATTTGAGTGGGGTCCTAATACCCCAGTAATCATAAACTGTGCTTTGGGAAATTTTTCTCCTAGCATACCCATGAACGGAATGGTTCCTCCTTCACCAATGTAAGCAGCAGGTTTTTGATAAAAGGTGAGTGAAGCATCATTAATCGCTTTCTCTAACCATTCAACCATCTTTGGTGCATTCCAGCCAACAGCTCCATCATGCACATGAAAAGCAACTTTTGCGTTATAAGGTGGGTTACTGGTTAGCGCTTCTTGCATTGCCGCTAGCGCTTTTTGGGGCAATACCAATGGCGGTAGACGCATGGAGAGTTTCAGCGACGTTTTTGGTCTCAACACATTCCCTGCATCAGCAGTAGCAGGTAAACCCATTGCACCCGTCACAGCAAGAGCAGGTCTCCAACTTCGATTTAAAATTAACTCTCTTCTGTTATGCGTAACAGGTTCGACACCAGAATGAAAAGGAATATTGCTGTAAACTTCATTGCCTAGAATTTCTGCACAGGCAGCAGCCTGCCTCACTCGATCTTCAGGGATATCGCAATACAAAGCCTCCAATTTAATTTCACCAGTGGTTTCATCTTCGATCCGGCTAATTAATTGCTTTGCTATACGGAAACTATCAGCAACAATTCCACTGGCATAACCTGAATGCACTCCCTCGGTCAGAACATCAACCGTTAACTCACCAGTCACGTTACCGCGTAATGATGTCGTCATCCAGAGCTGATCATAATTCCCAGCGCCTGAATCCAGGCAAATCACCAAAGAAGGCTCACCAATTTTTTCTTTTAGAGTGTCAATATAAAAAGGTAAATCATGGCTGCCGCTCTCTTCACATGCTTCAATCAGCAAAACACATCGTGCATGAGGCAAGCCTTGTGCTCGCAAAGCGTTTATCGCTGTTAGTGAGGCATAGGTGGCGTAGCCATCATCAGCACTACCACGCCCATAAAGACGACCATCTTTAATAACCGGCTTCCACGGCCCCAAAGACTCATGCCAGCCACTCATCTCTGGTTGTTTGTCTAAATGACCATAAAGCAATACGGTTTCTTTGCTTTCCCCTGGAACCTCCATTAGCAATAAAGGTGTACGTCCAGGAAGACGAGCAATTTCTAAGGTCATACCTGCAGGCGCATGGTTTCTGCACCACTCAGCAACATGACTTACTGCACGCTCCATATGACCATGTTCCTGCCATTGTGCATCAAAATGAGGAGATTTATTGGGAATTTTAATATACTCGCAAAGACTAGGTAGAATGTTGTCCTGCCATTGCTGAGCAACGTACTCATACAGTTTCTGGGAATTCAACATGCATCTTCTCCTTGATACACCTCGCGAAGTACAGCAATAATTTTTTCAGTAGCGGATTCGATATGAAGAGTCTTAATTTTGGCAATAATGTCTTCACGCTGTTGATCCACCTCTTTAATTGCGGCCAGAAGAGTATCAGGAGTTAAAACCTCTTCCTCGACAACCCTGCTGATGCCCTGCTCTTTAAAATAGTTAGCATTTTGAATTTGATCTCCGCGACTGACTCTTGCTGATAATGGGATTAAGACATGCGGTTTTTCCAAGGCAAGAATTTCGTACAATGCATTAGCACCTGCTCTTGAAACAACCAATTGGCTGGCAGCAAATAAATCTGCCAATTCCTCATTTGCGTATTCAAATTGGTAATAATTACTCTTGTTCAATAAACGCTTATCGATTTTCCCTTTCCCACAGAGATGAATAATCTGATACTGCTCACTTAATGCAGGTAAACACTGCCTTAAAGCCTCATTTAGCACGGTAGAGCCTTGACTACCCCCCATCACCAAGATACAAGGTTTATCATCGCGAAAACCACATAATGCTAAACCTTTGGTCTTTGATCCTTGAAATAGTTCTGGTCGTATGGGTGTACCTGTTACCGCAATTTTTCCTTGATTTTTAAAATGCTTTTTTGCTGCTGCAAATGTTACGCAGATTTTATTAACAAAAGGAAAGCTTAACCGGTTAGCCAAACCAGGGCTCATATCCGATTCGTGAGCAATCACTGGAATACGCTGTAACCAGGCAGCTAAAACAATTGGGAAAGCAACGAAACCCCCTTTAGAAAACACCATATCCGCTTTCAGTTTTCTCAATAAGCAATAGGCTTGACTAACTCCCAGAACAATTTTTATGGGATCTAAAAAATTTTGCCAACTAAAGTAACGTCTCAATTTGCCGGTACTGACTGCATGGTAAGGAATATTCAAGACCTGAATCATTGCTTTTTCTACACCGCCTTGCGAACCAATGTAATCAATTTGCCAACCATGAGCTCGCAATACTTCTATCAACGGCAAATTTGGGGTGACGTGGCCTGCAGTACCACCACCTGTAAAAACGATACGTGGACTCATTTGAGCTTCCTAATCAATAAGCTGAGATCAATGGCTTGCACTGATTTAGTCACTGCACCAACTGAAATATAGTCAACTCCAGTTTGGGCAATGGACGCAATTGTACTTAAACTAACACCACCTGATGCTTCTAATTCGCAACGATTTTGAGTGAGTCTCACTGCCTCCACAAGCATGTCATTTGTAAAGTTATCGAGCAAAATGCGATCGGGATTGGCAACCAAAGCCTCTTGCAACTCTTCAAGGGTCTCAACTTCAACTTCAACAAAAAGATCACCACGCATTTTTCGTGCTTGTGCGATTGCCTTTGTAATAGAACCACAAGATTTAATATGATTTTCTTTGATCAAAAACGCATCAAATAAACCCATGCGATGATTATTACCTCCTGCACAGGACACAGCATATTTTTGCGCCATCCTAAGGCCGGGAATTGTTTTACGCGTGTCAAGTAAGCGCGTTTTTGTCCCTCGCAGTTTAAATAAATAGTGGTAGGTTTGCGTGGCTGTTCCAGATAACGTTTGCAAAAAATTCAAAGCAGTACGTTCTGCCGTTAAAATTTGATCAGCCGGGCCTTGTATCAAACACAAGGTGGCCGGCTGATTGAGCCAAGCGCCCTCATTGACAAGCCAGTTTAATTCGATGGCCATGCTGACTTCTTTGAAAACCGCGTCCACCCATGGGCGACCGCAGACGAGCATCGGCTCTCGCGAAATAATTTCAGCTTCTGCCATTAATTGTGATGACAGCAAAGCAGCACTAACATCGCCATCTCCAATATCTTCCTGCAATGCCCGCCTTACGTCGAGTAAGATTTCATCTTGTTTGGGCATCATTCTTGACATCTCGCTGCTTTTTGTATCGTGACTTTAATAATGGAGGGGCAATAAATGTTGTCACAATAACCATAAGAATAATGGCAGAAAAAAGTTGGTCAGAAATCACTCCTAGTGTTCTACCAATAGAAGCAAAGACCAAACCTACTTCACCACGAGGCAACATCCCTATACCAATTAATAGGCGATCATCTCTACGGCTACCGCCTAAACCGCTTATGACTTTACCTACTGTGGCTGCAATGATAAGTCCAGCAGACATAACCAATACATGCCAATCCATAAAGGATTCTATTTTGACCTGAATACCAATTAAAATAAAAAACAAGGGGGCTAAGATGGATTCCAAGGGACCTACTAAACTTTTTATATTACGGCCGTCAGTTTGTTGTCCTTTGGATGTGAAAAAACCATCATGCAATACCAATCCTGCACAAAAGGCACCAATAATAGCAGCCAGATCAACTAAAGTAGCTACCCATGCTAAAAGCATGACAAACATGAAGGCAGCGAATAATTTAACTTCCCAACTTTCCAGAAAAAACTCGAAGAAAGTAACAACTAAGCGCAGAAGCGCAGGGCCAAGTGTTAAAGCAACAGCAAAAAAGAGAATTGCAGCTGTAATAATGCGCGCTATGGAGCCCATACTAACGGTGTCATAAACGACCAAAGAGCTCACCACAGACAGAATGATCAAACCAAGAATATCATCTATCATGGCGGCGCCTAAAATGATCCTTGCTTCTCGCGTGCGCAATTTCTTCATCTCGGACAAAACACGGGCTGTAATACCAACACTTGTTGCGGCCAAGGTTGCTGCCACAAATAGATCCACTTTATATGATGCAGTAGGCAACAAGAGATGGGCAACGATGAATCCAAGGAGAATGGGAGCAACAATCCCAAGGATAGCCACGAGTACGGATTCACGCCCTGTGTGCTTTAATTCATCAATGGAGCTTTCCAAGCCAACCATAAATAATAGGAAGATGACACCATAACGAGAAAAGACCTCGAGGATATTTCCTATCTTAATTAAATCAAGTGCATGGGGGCCACTTAAAACAGCGAGAACCTGGTGTGCATAAAAAGGATCGGGAATATTAAGACTCACTGCCTGGGGTAGCGGAATCCCTGACAACATCTCTCGCATGATATCAAAAATTTCGGGACCTTCGCGCAAAATAACTGCCAGTTGCAAGCCAAAGTAATAACAGACATTGCCTAACAAAACTCCCATTAATAATTCACCAAGGACACCAGGTTGGTTAAACCGTTGGGCCAGATAGCGCCCGACCAAAGCAAAGAATAAAATGAGAGTCACCCACAACAAAATAGGTGCGATAGGATCATGATGTGTATCTTGTGGTACCCCTGCATATAAAAAGACAGGGAAAATAGCCAGCAAGATAATGTATTTTAAATGATGAGCCATCAATTATACCGTTTCTGAATGAGTTTTTAGGAATTTAGGCGACTTGATTTTTTTGTTCAGACTACGTTTAAAAGCGAGTAATAGCAAGCTCTATTGCGAGTTTTTAAACGTAGCCTGAACAAAAAAGCAATAGGAACATCCCTAAAATTCATTCGGAGAAGCTATCTTGTTTAGCAAGAAAGAGACAAGTTTCTAATACGGAATCTGGGTTCAAAGACACACTGTCAATTTCTTCTTTCATCAGCCATTGTGCAAAATCCTGATGATCAGAAGGACCTTGCCCACAAATCCCTACGTATTTTCCAGCTTTTTTACAGGTTGATATCGCCATATGCAACAAAGCCTTAACGGCATCATTACGTTCATCAAACTGCGAAGCCACCAAGCCCGAGTCTCTATCCAAGCCTAAGGTTAATTGTGTTAAATCATTCGAGCCAATGGAAAAACCATCAAAATGCTCCAAAAACTCACTAGCCAGCAAGGCATTTGAAGGCAATTCGCACATCATAATAATGCGTAAACCCGCCTTACCTCGCTCAAGCCCATGTTGTTGCAATACATCAATCACTTGCTTAGCTTCAGCCACGGTCCTCACAAATGGAATCATCACTTCTACATTATCAAGACCCATCGCTTCCCGGACACGGCGCACAGCTTGGCACTCAAGAGCAAAACACTCGGCAAAATCACTAGAAATATAACGTGAAGCACCACGGAAGCCTAGCATTGGATTTTCTTCATGGGGCTCATAATATTTGCCTCCCGCCAAATTGGCATACTCATTGGATTTAAAGTCTGAGAGTCTGACTATCACAGGCTTAGGATAAAAAGCAGCAGCAATGGTAGCAATACCTTCTTTTAAGCGTTCAATGTAGTACTCAACAGGTGAGGCATAAGCCACCGTTTTTTCGTTGATCAGCTTCTTTAACTGTTGATCGTCTAGCTTGTCATATTCCAGCAAGGCCTTGGGATGAATACCAATGGTATTGGAAATTAGAAATTCCAGTCGGGCCAAACCAACACCTGCATTGGGAATCGATTGAAAAGCAAAAGCACGTTCGGGATTACCGACATTAAGCATAACCTTAAGAGGCAACTCTGGCATAGTCTCTACATCAAGACGTACTTGTTCAAAGGGCAACAAGCCACGGTAAACATACCCTGTATCTCCTTCGGCGCAACTAACCGTTACTTCATCACCATCTTTGATCGTTTTGGTAGCATCTCCACAGCCGACAACAGCAGGAATCCCGAGCTCACGAGCAATGATTGCTGCATGACAAGTTCGACCACCACGATTTGTGACAATCGCAGATGCCCTTTTCATGATAGGCTCCCAATCAGGATCAGTCATATCCGAGATTAACACATCCCCAGATTGCACCCGATGCATTTCACTGATATCCCTAATGACTTTGGCGCGACCTTGGCCAATTTTTTGACCAATGCTTCGACCTTCCGTTAAGACTTGGCCTTGAGCCTGTAAGGAATAACGCTCAAGAACCTGGGCAGTGGCGCGACTATTCACCGTTTCAGGCCTGGCCTGCAAAATATACAACTTACCATCTTGACCGTCCTTTGCCCATTCAATATCCATAGGTCGACCATAATGCGTCTCAATGATTAAAGCTTGTCGTGCTAATTGTTCAATTTCTTCCGGAGTTAAAGAGAACAATAAACGCTCTTCCGCCTCAACATCTTCGATTTTAACTGTTTTATCTGCAGCTGCATCATTGCAATAAACCATTTTTACTGCTTTGCTACCCAAATTCCGACGAATGACTGCAGGCTTACCGGCTTTTAAAGTAGGCTTATACACATAAAATTCATCGGGATTTACAGCACCCTGCACCACCATCTCCCCTAAACCATAGGAAGAGGTAATAAAGACCACCTGATCAAACCCAGATTCAGTATCCATAGTAAACATGACTCCACTAACTGCCAAGTCACTCCGTATCATCTGTTGGATACCTGCTGAAAGAGCCACATCCTGATGAGCAAAACCATGATGAACCCGATAAGCAATTGCGCGATCATTAAATAATGAAGCAAAAACCTGTTTGATAGCTTTTAAAATAGCTGGTACGCCGCGAACATTTAAAAACGTTTCTTGCTGACCAGCGAAAGAGGCATCTGGCAAATCTTCAGCTGTCGCTGAAGAGCGAACTGCCACACTAAAATCATTATGACCAATTTTTTTAGCCAAATCCTCATAGGCCTTACAAATTGCATTTTCAAAATCAGGAGAAAAGGAAGCACTTACGACCATATCACGAATGGTTTTACCAACGGAGGTTAATTGCGCAATATCATCTGTGTCTAGCTTAGCGAGTAGATCGTAGATTTTCTTGTCTAATTTGTTATGCGTTAAAAACTCTCGGAAAGAATCAGCTGTTGTGGCAAAACCTGCAGGCACCAAAACACCAGCGGAAGATAAATGGCTAATCATTTCTCCTAGTGAAGCATTTTTTCCTCCCACCTGTTCAAGAGCTTGCATCCCTAGATGTTGAAAATCAATTGTATGTGCGCTGACTGCCATAAATCTACCCCTGCTCCTCAAAATGCCCCCATTCTACTTAAATTGAGAGGTGATGTGAATGATAGCCTCAATTGAAAAATCAGAATGGATTCCCGCCTACATGGGAATGACACAGTTTTAATGAAATCAAATAACGCCTTTACTGTCGATATAAACGGATATTACTAGGTGGCTTAATGGCTTGATTAGAACGAATAGGATTAATATCCAATCCTCCTCTGCGAGTATAACGCGCATAAACCGTGAGCTTATCAGGATGACAATAAGTCATAAGATCGATAAAAATACGTTCAACGCATTGCTCATGAAATTCATTATGATTACGAAATGAGACTAAATATTGCAATAAAGCTTCATTATCTACACGAGGACCACTATAAGTTATTGCAATTGATCCCCAATCAGGTTGACCTGTTACAGGACAATTCGATTTAAGTAGGTGGCTATAAAGTGAAACATTTTCTACGATTTCTGTTGACGTCTTGAGCATTGATGAGTTAACCCTGTATTCATTACAGCTAATATCTAAATCATCCAGGCAAATACCTTCCATATGTCCAATCGTGCAAGATTCAAAGCTCTCAGGATGATAGATGGACACTTTAACGTCTTCACCTGCCACCTTGCTTAAATCGTGGACCAGGGTTTCCTGTACTGCCACTGCTGAACTGAAGTGCGTATTATTAAATGAGTTTAAATAGAGTTTGAACGATTTTGATTCAATCAAGTTAGGCGAATCACAAGGAATGATAATATCAGCAACAGCTACAACCGGCTTTCCTTTTTCATTTAACCAGGATAATTCAAAAGCAGTCCATAAATCGTAGCCATGGAAAGGCAAGGCTTGACTACTAACGCCTATTGCATCGCGTTTGGGCTGACGAGAAATCGGGAAAAGAAGGGAATTATTATACGTTTCTATGTAAACCGTTTTTTGTCCCAAGGGCGAAAAATGCAACTCTTTCTCAAACATCTTCTTTGCTCGTAATTTATTCGAGTTGATTATAGCAAATCCTTCACTCGTTATGCACCCACTAGAGGAAAGTAAATTTGGGTCATAATTTTACATTTAATTTCTTATTCAACCTTTGTTGTTAAAAATATACCAACCATGTATGATTTGTTAATGCTCAGTTAATCTTCTGTCTGCATAATGCCAAACCCATTTGGTTGTTAATTGTTATTTTAGGTAATTGTAAATGAGACCCAAGTATCCTGCTAATGGCAATCTACGCATGTATAACATGCACCCATACCGTAGTTATGTGCCTCATAAAAGAGGTATCGACGGAATGATTGACTATATTCCCGAAATAGGCATAGACGGTATGAAGTATAACGCGGCATGGATAAATCCAGTGCAATTAACCGGCACCTTACTTCATCCCCATCCTGATGGACTTAGCCAGGTCAGTGGCAGCTTCTATGCGATGACCGATGATGAAGCCTTTAATCCTTTAATATTCCCGAATTGCAACACGGAAGAATGCCAAGCAAAATTAAAAAAATGGACAGCCTCTGTGCGCCTGAATGGGATGTTTCCAATATTCGATTTAGTATTAAATCATATCGGCATTAATCAGGGCGAACCCTCTCCGTTACAAAAAAAATTAGGGGAAGCTGGTTTATTACTGGCAGAAGTCAATGAGCGCTGGCCAGACATTCAGGGTATCGATTATTACCGTGCAGGAAGTACCAATCGTGGCTTAACCACCCCAATGAGTGATTTGGATCCAGTTAAGATTGATAAAGTTTTCGAAATACTTTGGGAACCGTTTATTCGTCGTTACATTCTCGACTATGGTTTTATGGGTGTGCGCGTCGATGCTTTAACCCATGTTCCTGTGCCCGTTCAGCAACGCGCATACGCCTTAGTGCAAAAACTTGTTAAAGAAAAATATAGCACTGATGCGATTGTTGTTGGTGAATTAATGGTGGGTGATCCTGAAAAATATGTACCGGCATTGAGCGCCTGTGGTTTAACTCACTGCCTTCACCCTTGTTCTTTTTATTGGGGATACGCCATGGAAGGCGGTTATTGTTTGAATGAGGAGCGGTCTCCTTTTATCAAACAAAATCAGAGATTAGCTGAAATTGTTCTCTCTCCAGAGGCAAAAAAAGTTAGTGCTTATAAGATACAGATCATTGCTGAATATGATAAAGAAAAACACAAGCAGCCGAACACAATATTTATCGCTCAGCAAAAAGAAAAATATTGTCTAATCATCAATGGTGAATCACACCATATAGCTTTTGGTGGATCCCTTATTCTTCCATTAAACATACTCAGAGGGTATGAGGCAGTAGAAGCGTTTATAACCTCTTATTATCTGTCTGTTGGAAAGAAGAAAGGGGATGTACAAAAAGCTGTGAAAGAATGGCTGGAACAATGCCCGGTACTTCAGCAAGTGCTCGATGAGATGCATTTTCAATCTAACAAAGGTAGCTTAATTGCTGTGAGTGGAAATCACGATGTAGGCACCTTAAAAGCAAAAGTCATGCTTGATATTGCTTATGGCAGGGCGATGACCAATGCTGGCGCGGACGAACGTAAAATAGAAGACATTCAAAATACCTACAAAGAGTTTAAGAATATTATCAAAGGAATCGTCAATACCAATGATTTAATGAGACGATTACAAGCTGCCTTTGGCTTAACTGAAAAGGAAAAGCAACACCTGTTTCTTGAAGTCAATATGCGTATGCGTGAGAAATTGTTCATCCAGGCCATGATGTGTCGTGGATGGTATTCGTTAGGTGGTGATGAAGTGGGTGTCTGTCATAAGCCAGAAGTCTTCGCCCAGTTTGGGGAAAACCCTGGACGGATTGGCTCTTCTTTACTCGAACGCGCGCATTCTAAATGTAGTCAACATGATTTGCGAGGGTTCATCCGCGGAGTTAACGAAATCATGGATGTACTTCCAAAGCCCGCTTATAATGACCGTGCAACCATGCATTACCTGGTATTGGAGAATGAAGAATTTGGTGTGAAAGCAGCTGAATTCTTATTCGTCGTGGTTCGCTATAGTGCCAAAGAGAATAAATACTGTCTTCTTGGGCACACAGCTGAACATCTGGGAGACGCTTTGTTAGCTGATAAGCTCAGAGCAATGCTAGCATCTGAACCTTGTTTAAACGAAGCAAGTTGCGATGTGTTGATGGTTGATCAACATGGTAAGGTGATGCATACGAGACTCAGGGGCGCCAAGCAAGAGAAAGTAACAGATGCAAGCCTTAATTCAAATGTGAATCCTAACTCAGCACTCGTGAAAAAAACTGCCATCCCCGCAGCTCCTAATAATGCCACCGTCCCCGCCGCTCCTAGTAATGCCACCATCACCGCCGCTGCTCTTAGTAAGGCGAACGATCCTGAGACGAGCCGAGTCAAATCTGAAAAAGAGGTAGTGGAGATAGGATTTTTTGGTAATCCACAACGGAAGGAAGCGGGGAAGTTTGAGTTAGGCTTGTCAAACGCAATAACAACTCAGTACAGCGTATAATATCTAAAAAGATTCCGGAGTACTCAGGAATCTTTTTGCGCGTCTTGATGGGTGAGGAAAGGTTATTTTAAAGTATTTGTCAATAACTGTTCCGAACGATCGTCTCTTTTTATCCTTGTAGGATCACTAAAAAAGCTATCTCTAAAATTAAAGCTTAATGCGGGAATATACTCTGCTTCAGATGCGCTTGCCCCTGTTCTCCTCATGATACCCTGATTATTTTTCTTTTCTTCTTTTGCCAACGCTAAAACCGTTCGGATAACTTCGCCATGTTGATCAAGCATCAACACATCGCAACTTGCTTCGTTTAAACAAGGTTCAGATGCTAGCATTGCTCTGAGCTTATCAGCTAACAAAGCGTCTCCCAGATGTTCAGCTGTGTGCCCAAGAAGACAGTATTTATTCTCTTTGGCACTATAGCGAACCACGACGAATAAGAATTCAGCTGCTTTCACACCAAATTCTTCATTCTCCAATACCAGGTAATGCATGGTTGCACGGTCATTATAAGCGGGCTTTGGAAGTACATCCATGATTTCGTTAACTCCGCGGATGAACCCTCGCAAATCATGTTGACTACATTTAGAATGCGCGCGTTCGAGTAAAGAAGAGCCAATCCGTCCAGGGTTTTCCCCAAACTGGGCGAAGACTTCTGGCTTATGACAGACACCCACTTCATCACCACCTAACGAATACCATCCACGACACATCATGGCCTGGATGAACAATTTCTCACGCATACGCATATTGACTTCAAGAAACAGGTGTTGCTTTTCCTTTTCAGTTAAGCCAAAGGCAGCTTGTAATCGTCTCATTAAATCATTGGTATTGACGATTCCTTTGATAATATTCTTAAACTCTTTGTAGGTATTTTGAATGTCTTCTATTTTACGTTCGTCCGCGCCAACATTGGTCATCGCCCTGCCATAAGCAATATCAAGCATGACTTTTGCTTTTAAGGTGCCTACATCGTGATTTCCACTCACAGCAATTAAGCTACCTTTGTTGGATTGAAAATGCATCTGACCGAGAACTCGCTGAAGCGCAGGACATTCTTCCAACCATGCCCTGACAGCGAGTTGCGCTTCCCCTTTCTGCTTCCCTGTCCCAACATTGCGATAAGAATCTATTAATTGCTCAATCTCGGAGTATTCCTCTAATACGCTCAATGGAAAAACATGGGTGATCCCCAAAGCTACATAACTTGATTCACCATTGATAACGAGACGATATTTCCCACTTTGATTAACGATATATATCGTGTTCGGCTGCTTGTGTTTTTCTTTATTATACTCAGCAATGATCTGTATCTTATAAGCACTAATCTTTTTTGCTTCCGGAGAGAGGACAATTTCAGCTAATCTCTGGTTTTGTTTGATAAAAGGAGATCGTTCAGCTGTTTTTTCATAGCCACCCTCCATACAATGTCCCCAAAAAAAGCTATAGGGATTTAGACAATGGGTCAAACCACATGCACTTAGAGCACTAAGCTGATTTGGAGAAACAGCCACCATTAACTCACCAACAACAATCGCATCAGTGCCATATTCTACGTTAACAAGTTTTTGCACTAAGGCGTATGCGCGTTGCTGAACGGGCACAGGAACATGGGTTAAAGCATCGACGCGCACACCCATAAAACCATAGTCGAGAATGTAACGACGAATAAACGGTTCCCAAAGTATTTCGAAAACTTTATCAATCTTAACTGGATCCAAATCACTCATTGGGGTGGTTAAGCCACGATTGGTACTTCCTGCACGGTAATAATCGATACCCTGAATGTCTGGCCAGCGCTCATTGACTTCTGCCAGTAATAAACCAGCTTCCCCTAATTTTTTTTGTAACGGAGAGGGTTCGCCCTGATTAATGCCGATATGATTTAATACTAAATCGAATATTGGAAACATCCCATTCAGGCGCACAGAGGCTGTCCATTTTTTTAATTTTGCTTGGCATTCTTCCGTGTTGCAATTCGGGAATATTAAAGGATTAAAGGCTTCATCATCGGTCATCGCATAGAAGCTGCCACTGACCTGGCTAAGTCCATCAGGATGGGGATGAAGTAAGGTGCCGGTTAATTGCACTGGATTTATCCATGCCGCGTTATACTTCATACCGTCTATGCCTATTTCGGGAACATAGTCAATCATTCCGTCGATACCTCTTTTATGAGGCACATAACTACGGTATGGGTGCATGTTATACATGCGTAGATTGCCATTAGCAGGATAAGAAAGGTGGCCTAAATTTGTTGCCATAAGAGTCCTCAAAACCCCAGGTTGGTTTAACCAGATGCTCTATATCATCCTCATGAGAGATACATGGTCTAATGCGATGGGACGATATTCTAGCATGATTTTGCTAACAAAATACTTTGTTTTGTTCATAATATTTATCTTGTGCTATATTTTGATTCGAATGGAGCAGCAGTTTAGGTATCGTTTTTGATTCACATCTATCGCTGCATCTACTATTATATGCGCTTTATAATTGTGGCGATTTACCATGAGCTTATCCCCGTTGAATGTTATTTCCCCTATTGATGGACGTTACCTAAAAAAAACGAGCATCCTAAGTCCTTATTTCAGTGAATTTGCCCTGATTTATTATCGGCTCATGGTTGAAATTCGCTGGCTTGAATCTTTGGCAGCCAATAAAGATATCAAAGAAATTGCACAACTGGACAATAATGCCAAGGTTTACCTGGCAGAAATCCTAGTCAACTTTAATGAAGCAGAGGCTGAAAAAGTCAAAGAGTACGAAAGAAAGACGAATCACGACGTAAAAGCAGTAGAATATTATTTACAGGAAAAACTGGAGCAGTTCGAAAGCTTACGCAAATACACAGCTTTTATTCATTTTGCCTGCACATCAGAAGATATTAATAATTTAGCCTATGCTTTAATGGTTAAAGAAGCGATCGCTCAGGTCATCCAACCTACACTAGCCGAAATTATTGCCAGCATTATGCTACTTGGCAAACAGCATGGCGACATTCCCATGCTTTCACGAACCCATGGTCAACCTGCAACACCCACAACGGTTGGCAAAGAGCTAGTTAACTTTGTAGCTCGCTTAAAGCGTCCGCAGCAACAATTGGCTGAAGTCCTTATACCTGCAAAATGCAATGGTGCTGTGGGAAATTATAATGCGCATATCATTGCTTATCCCGAAGTTGACTGGCGTAAGCATTGTGCAAATTTTGTTAATTCGCTTGGTTTATCTTTCAGTGCTTATACGACACAAATCGAACCTCACGATGGCATCGCTGAGGTCTCGCACATTATGACACGCATCAATAACATCTTGCTGGACTATACACGTGATATTTGGACCTATATTTCACTTAACTACTTTAAGCAAAAAACCGTTGCTGATGAGGTAGGTTCCTCTACTATGCCGCATAAGATAAATCCTATTGATTTTGAAAATGCGGAAGGCAATCTTGGTATAGCTAACGCTCTATTTAATCATTTTGCCAACAAGCTCACGCAATCAAGAATGCAACGGGATCTCTCTGATTCCACTGTCTTGCGCAATTTAGGAGTGGCTTTTGCCTATACTCTAATCGCTTTCCAAGCAATTGCCAAGGGGAATGATAAGTTACAAATTAATGAATCCGCTTTAAAACAGGATTTAGAATCAAACTGGGAAGTTCTAGCAGAAGCGGTGCAAACGGTAATGCGTCGCTATAATATACCTAATGCCTATGAGCAATTAAAAAATTTAACCCGAGGACAAGGGGTTGACGCAGAAAGCTTAAGACATTTCATCAAATCACTTGCCATCCCCGAAGAGGTACAAAAGCAATTACTGGAATTGACCCCTGAAAAATACACTGGTTTGGCAGCACAACTAGTAAAAGCATTCTCATGACAAATTTATCGCAACAAGGAAAAACATTAGAATTTGATGTCCTGGTTTTGGGTACAGGTCTAGCTGGTCTTAATTATTGCCTGCAATTATTAAAACTCCAACCCAATGTAAAAATTGCCCTTGTTAGCAAAGCAGAGAGTAGCGAATGTAACAGTCGTTACGCACAAGGAGGGATAGCAGCTGCTGTATCACCAAGCGATTCTTTGGAATCTCATATTGCTGATACATTGGATGCAGGCGATGGTTTGTGCTATCAACCCGCGGTTGAATTCATTATTCGTCAAGCGCCGCAAGCCATCCAGGATTTATTAACCTATGCTGTCCCTTTTACTAAAGGGGAAAATGGTGAATTCACTCTTGCGCAAGAGGGTGGTCACTCTCACCGACGAATTTTCAATATCGGTGATCAAACGGGTCTAACTGTCACCGAAGCACTATTGCATGCAGCGAAAGCATACCCACAAATTCATTTTTTTGAGCATCATATCGCGGTGAATTTAATTACTCACTACCATCCTCACCGAACAGATATCCAGGGAGAAGTTCTGGGTGCTTATATTTTAGATTGTCATGAAAACCGCATCCATAGCTTCCTAAGTCGCTGTGTTATTCTTGCCACCGGCGGGGCAGGTAAAACGTATCGGTATACGACTAATCCCATGGTCGCCACTGGTGATGGCGTTGCCATGGCTTACCGGGCAGGAGCTCGGGTTGGAAATATGGAATTTTACCAATTCCACCCTACGCTGTTACATCACCATAGTTTAAACAATTTCTTAATCTCAGAAGCTGTACGCGGCGAAGGTGGTTTATTAAAGACTCCTGAGACCGGAGAGCGTTTTATGCAACGCTATGCACCGGAACAAATGGAATTAGCGACCCGCGACGTGGTTGCACGTTCTATTTTCAGTGAAATTGAGCAAAACCAAAATGGTTTTGTTTACCTAGATATTACTCATCAACCGAAATCATTCCTAAAAAAACGTTTCCCACAAATTTATAAAACCTTGATGAGCGTTGGCATTGACATGAGTCAGGATATGATTCCCGTTGTTCCTGCTGCCCATTATCAATGTGGAGGGGTATTGACAGATGTAGATGGGCGCACTGATCTAAAACGACTTTACGCCATCGGTGAAGTAGCCTTTACCGGCTTACACGGGGCAAATCGGTTGGCAAGTAATTCCTTGCTAGAAGCGCTCGTGATGGCGGGTAATGCTGCGCGTTGCAGCTTAAAAGATCTGACAACCTCTTACAAAATAGACAATATTCCCATTTGGAATTCACCAGGGGAAGTTAATTCTCGTAGAGCAAGCCAAATCAATGCGCACTGGCGCGGTTTACGAGGCGAAATGACCTCTTATGCTGGCATCGTTCGTACGGAAGCCGGATTGCAAGATCTACTACAATTAATTATGAAGCGGAAAAAAATCATCGAGGAATATTATTGGAAGCACTGTATTACGCGTGATTTTATTGAACTGCGTAATATTGTTTTGAATGCAGAACTCATTGTTAGAGCAGCTTTATCGAGAAGAGAATCCCGTGGGGGGCATTATCGTGAGGATTTCCCCTATAAAAGTGCACGAGCAGAAGAAAGTATTGCCAGATTAACCTCACCGCAAAATCCATTTGTTTAATTGAGGTACCCCGGATGTTTGAAAGCCATTTTAATTATCAGCCCGAAAAGACACTCATGCACGTCCGTAGTGACATGACGATTTGTCAAACTGATTACCCGTTAGACTGGTACCAAGACGATTTTATTCCTTATGCAGAAGAATATTTGGCCTTGCCTGACCGTAAACTAACGACAGTTCTTGCATGGATGACGCCTTACATAAAAAAAGCCCAAGCTCATTTTGGCGACAAATTACTCTTGCTTGCTCATTATTATATGGGTGGTGATATTGTCAGACTGGTCGAACAATTTGGCGGCAAAATTGGGGATTCTTACCAATTGGCTCTAATGGCTGCTAATCATCCTGAGAAATCCGTGATCATTGAATCCGCGGTGCATTTTATGGCTGAATCCATTTCTATCCTCGCGAACAAACAGCAACATGTTTATATTACCAACCCCAAATCAGGATGCACCATGGAGATGTTGGCAAAGGATTTCATGGTAGAACCTGCTTTTCTGGATCTAAATGAACGGTATGGTTCTGAGGCCATTTTGCCTGTGTGTTATATGAATACCTCTGGGCGCGTAAAAGCCATGACAGGCGCTCAGGGAGGTGCCGTATGTACCAGCTCAAACGTTAAAAAAATTTTTGAGTGGGCAAGGAAACAACATAAAAAAATTTTATTTATTCCTGATCGTCACATGGGTGAAAATATTGCCTATTGGCTAGGCATCAAGGATCTCGCCTACTGGCCTGGCGGGACTGCTGGAGCGCAGTATTCCTTAGAAGCACAAGATGCCAATACGCTTGCTCAATTTGATAAAGCAGAATTAATCTTATTTGCCAGTGAATGTGCAGTACATAGCCATTATCAACCGGAAATGTGTGAATATTGGCACAACCAAGGTTATACAACGGTGGTACACCCTGAATGCCGCAATGAAGTGATTCGTGTTGCACAACATGCTGGTTCCACTGCATTTATCTGGGATTATGTCGTTAATGACAGAGCGCAAAGTAAGCATTATGCGATTGGCACAGAGAATCATATGGTTGAGAACTTAAAGCAGCATTGTAAAAAACTCGGAATAGAAGTGGTCAATCTCGCCGAAGCACCTAAAAAAGATCATGAGAAAGGTATCGGTTGTGGCTGTGCCACCATGTCTCGCAATGATCCACCCCATCTTGTAGCCTTGGTTGACCTATTAAGACAAGGAAAACCCATGACCTATAATGAGGTCAAAGCAGGTGATTTAGTGAATGAATTTACAGGTCTTAGGCAACGGCTTGATGAAAACGAGCAGCAATGGGTTATTGATAATGCTAAAAAAGCACTTGAAATGATGATCAATATCACCGAAGATCGTCTATGATCTTCATGCATGAGTAAAGGACTAGCAAATGCCTATAGAAACAGTAAAGAAAGCGCTTAATTCCATTTATGATGTTCCCGTAACCAAAATGGATGGCAGTCAAGCCAACTTAAAACCCTACCGCGGAAAAGTGATGCTCATTGTCAATGTGGCAAGCCGCTGTGGTTTTACCCCTCAATACAAAGAATTGGAGACAATGTACCAGGATTACAAAGATGAAGGCTTTAGTGTTCTTGGCTTCCCATGCAACCAATTTTTGCATCAAGAGCCTGGCACTCCCCAGGAAATTCAAGAGTTCGCCGAAAGTTGTTTCCGCGTGACTTTTCCACTCTTTGCAAAAATTGATGTTAAAGGAGCAAATCAGGCGCCCTTATATAATTACATCCTGAAAAACATCAAGCGCCGACCACTGAAATTCATCCCCTGGAATTTTACCAAAATACTGGTTGATGCACAGGGCAATGTATTGAAACAATATTTACCTATTGCATCGTTTAAAAAGATCCGCAAAGACGTAGAGAAATTATTGGCCACCGCTGAAGTTCATGGGTAAGAGGTTCAAATCATCGGGATGTCCGTTAGCACGGCCATCCAGGACATCTTCGGTTTCCAGCTAAAGTTCCAGAGTTATCCCTCCGACAAAACTATACTGATACACATTAGGATTATTGGTTAACTGACGATAAATCCCTAAATCAATCGCTATATTCGAGTTAATCATATAAAGAAGGCCACAATCTAAAATGACCGTACCCTTCTCACCAGGACCCGTTCTGGAATCCCCAAACATTTCGCCATAAAAGTTGAGACTACTTGTGGCTGCATAAGTTATTTCTACATCAGGAGTATAAACGGTATAGCGTTCCCCTCCCAAACTTGTAGGATCCGTGTATGAGCCTCCTTCTAGCATTGCCGTGACGCTCCATTGATCATTAAGGTTATAATTAATCATACCACTCAAGGCAACGCCTAAACCTCTACTACCGAATCCTGAGCTACCTCCTGGGAAAATCAATAGACCATTTACTGCTGTCGCCCATTGCTGGGTATAACCAAGCTGATGTTTAAAATCCATGCTCAATGAAGTATATCCTGAGAAAGGAGCGAGGTTAGTGCGATTATAATTAGGTGCTGTTAAATCTATTTCCGAATTGCCTGGCAAACCCAAACTGAATTCGAGTTGCGGATAATCCTGTAGCCAGCCATTAGGCTTTAATGTCTGACGCTCCCAACCCCCTGCCAGTAAGGCTCGTTTAAATGGAACAACACAGGCATTATTGATATTACCACCTCGCTGAGTGATATTGAGAATCTCAGAAGGACCAAGACAGGGATTATCTTCTTGCGCAAAAACGTTAGCCGAAGGACATGAGATTATAATTAAAGGAATCAGGAAATTTCTACTCAGTATAGTCAGCATGCAGCCTTATCTCCCCGAGTTAAGCTTTTTACTAAAGAGGCCAAGAGGTGTTCAGCTGGCAACACTAAATTGGCAATCACTAAGGGATTGAGTGCAAACATAACCGCCATAAATTTCAATCCAATTGTAATCGGTACGAGCTGGAATTTTTACTGGAACAGGCCACCAAATGGAATATATCCCTACTGAATTTTCATAGCTACAAACGACACCTCGCCCCGTGCCAGCCACAACAATATTACTACGCACAAAGCGCGTATTTTTATCTCCCTGTGGTCGATGAGCAGAATATGGATTGAGAACCCATGGTTCAGGAATGACACCCCACTTAAGCGAAGTTGTATTGGGATCTGGACAGGTTGATATTTGCGCTTTACTTGATAAGCTAACGAAAAAGAAACTAAGTAAACAGAAAGCCAAAATAATTTGTTTCATGATCTATCCCAACTTAAGTCCAGAAAGTATCTTTTCATAGTTTATCTAAAAACGCTTTACTCACAACAAATAATTTTATCCTTCCCATTGTATCGCTTCGTTTCTTTGTTATAATGGCCGCCTATGCCGGGGTGGCGGAATTGGTAGACGCGCCGGATTCAAAATCCGGTGGTGGTGACACCGTGTGGGTTCGAGTCCCACCCTCGGTACCAAAAAGGATTTATCATGGTGAGTGATCACAATCTTTCTCTGCTAATTCAGCACAATCTTAAAGTATTTCCAGATACGCACACCTACTTATTGAGAGACTTGCGCGATCATTGGGCTACGACTAAGCCTTTGGCAGGTATCAAACTACTTCACAATATTCCTGTGACCTATGAAACATTAGTAAAACTGGAATCTTTATTGGCCGCCGGGGCAGAGTTAACGGTAGTACACCCCAAATTTCTTGAGACTCCCCCTGCAGAAGAGATTATAGGTACCTTAGCTAATATAGGTGTGCATTATGTAAAGCTACATCAAGATGTTGAAGGGGAATTTGACATTGCTTTAGATTGTTGCGCAGAAGTTCCTAATATGCCTAAGGTTAAGGTTCGTAAAGGGATTGCGGAATTAACTCAAAGTGGTGGCGAGCAATATCGCCAAATGAACACCCCCTTTCCTGTAATTAATATTGATGAGTCTAATCTAAAAAAATTAGAGGGTATGTACGGGACAGGTGAAGCCTTCACCAGAGCAATTAAAGAAAGAACAGAGCAATCGATAAAAAATTTGCGCTTTATGGTCTTTGGTTTCGGTAAGGTAGGTCGAGGCATTGTAAAATATTTGCTGAAAGAAACTCCGCATATTACTGTTGTTGAGCAGTCTCCCTATCAATTACAGAAAGCTAGGGAACTAGGGGTTGAAGCATTAGACATTGCTCATCTTGAGGAAGTTAAACGTCGCGCAAAGGAAATGTTTTGCCTTGTCACAGCAACCGGACAACCTCAACTATTATCAAAGTATTTAAGCCCAGAAGATTGTCCGCAAGCCATCATTGCTAACATGGGGGCTAGTGATGAAATTGGTCTTAAGTTCAATCACAAAAAAATCCTATGTTCGCACATGCCAATTAATTTCTCTCTAAAGCACCCTACTCTGCTTCACTTCATTGATCCAGTTTTCTATGCTCATAATCTAACAGCACAACTGTTATTGGAAAACAATTATGCAGCTGGGTACCATCCTTTCCCCAGCTATTTAGATGAATTAATCATCAGGTTATGGAATACGTATAATCCGATGGATATCAGTGATATTTTTAATGCACCACCCTCACCTCTGTAGGTGAGAACTCGACTTCATTGGTGGTGTTGACTTGTTCTTTTATCAGAATTAAGAAAGGAACAAAACCTAAGGCAAGAATAAAAGCTAATTGATATAAGCCAACCCACCCAAGTGACATTTGCACCATCGCAGCGAAAGGTCCGGAGAAAATCCGAGGTAAACTAGAAATTGCGACCAATAAGGAAAATTGTGTCCCGGTAAATGATCGATTAACGAGACGCATAAATAAAGCCACTAAGGCAGTCGATCCCATGCCCGCAGCAAAGTTATCACAAACCACAGCGATAGCGAACATCGTTAAGTTTTTGCCCACCATAGCCAATAAAACGAACAAAATATTTGTGACTGCCTGCAGCAAACCAAAAGCCATTAGCGAACTGAAAAGTGAATAACGCATCAAAATGAGACCGGCCGCTAAACCGCCTAACAAAATAGAGCTAATGCCTATCATCTTATTGACATAGCCGATGGTATCTAAAGAAAAACCAATTCCTTGAATCAGAAAAGGCATGACGATACCACTTGTTGTGGTGGTAAATGCTTCGCCCAGTTTGTAAAACAAGATGAAAAGTAGCAAAGGAATCACACCACGGCGAGCGAATAAGTCTTTCACTGGCGCAATAAACGATTTCACTAAGCTGGTCTGAGTTATTAGTTGACTAGAAGGCTCCACACTCCACAATGTTGCCAGAATCCCAGGCAACATTAGGAATCCCATGAGTCGATAAGTGAACGCCCAACCTAAATACTTAGCAGTCACCAAAGCTAAGCCACCTGCTATAAGGAGAGCAAGCCGATAGCCAAAGGTCGCCATGGAGGCTCCTAATCCGTGCTCTGCTATAGGCAAGTACTCCACCCGGTGCGCATCGATAGCCATATCTTGTGTGGCCGAAAAACAGGCTAGAGCAAGCGCTAAAAGCGCCATCACTTCCGGTGAGGTTTGCGGTGAAAACCATGCTAGTACGTTAAAACCTACTAATAACGCCAGCTGCATTATCAGCATCCAACTTCGTCGCCTGCCTATAGGGAGCAAAGAGTAACGATCTAATAAAGGTCCCCAAAACATGCGATAAGCATAGGGCAAGCTAATTAAACTTAGCATCCCTGTTGCCAACACCGACATACCCGCGTCCGCATACCAAGCTTGCAAAGTTCCGCTGATTAAAGCTAAAGGAAGGCCTGAGGAGAATCCGAGTAAGAAAATGATTAATAAGCGTTTATTCATAGCTAAACGACTCACATTGGAGTTAAACGGGTGTGAGCCCTCGACCGAAATCGAGGGTAGCTACGATTAAGCCTCTGATTTTTTAACAGATATCAGATGAATTTTGAAAATCAACGTTTCGTTTGGACCAATTGGGCCGCCTACGCTTCGAGGACCATAAGCTAAATCGGCAGGAACATATACTTCCCAAGTTGAACCAGCAGGCATTAATTGCAGAGCCTCAGTCCAGCCTGGTATTACTTGAGATACTTTGAACGTTGCTGGTTTACCGGTTCTTTCGGTACTGTCAAAAACTTGGCCGTCAATTAATTTGCCCGTATATTCAACAGTCACAGTATCATTTTTTGTAGGTTTAGCGCCATTTCCTTTTTCAAGGACTTTATATTGCAAACCACTTGGCAGACTAATAACACCATCTTTGTTTTTATTTGCAGTTAAAAAGGCTTCGCCTTTAATCTTGTTTTCTTCAGCCTTTTTAGTGAACTCAGCATTACGTTTTGCCATTAGATCTTTTTGAAATTTATTCAAAACTTCTTTCATTTGCTGCTCTGTGAGTAACAACTGACCACCGCTCATACCATCTTGTAAGCCCTTAGCCATTGCTGAAGGATTAATATCAATCCCTTGCTTTTTAAAATTTTTACCCAAGTCAGCACCGATACTATAAGACAGCTTATCCGTGTCGCTATTTAATGATGTAGCAGATGTTGCGGCTGCGGGTGTAGTAGGCGTTGCTGCGTTTGGTGTGTTGCTTGCAGCAATTGCTGTTGTCATCGCCAAACCCATGACAGCTGCAGCGACCAGTCTCATCTTCATAAACAATTCCCCTTTTGTCTTTGGTCAGAATAGAACTTGCAAAAATGCCCGGTTATTCTGCCTAAATTTAATTGAAATTGCTAGGGTCTGTTGACATTTCATTGAAACTCCTAAAGAAAAATGTAATTTTCGACTAATCTTTTAATATCAGGCTGAGATTTATATTGTGTGTGTATAGATTTCCTTCTAAAATTGATGTTATTTCAACCACAGAGTTCTTGGAATGAGTATTAGCTTATTTGATTTGTTTTCCATAGGAATCGGCCCGTCAAGCTCCCATACGGTGGGACCTATGCTTGCCGCAAATGCTTTTTTGGCTTTGCTTACCCGGGAAGAACAATTCGATAAGACTGCACGCGTTAAAATTGAGCTTTATGGTTCACTGGCTTTAACAGGCAAAGGCCATGGTACAGATAAGGCCATTTTAAATGGGTTGGAAGGCAAGGCGCCAGAAACAGTGGTACCTGAAAGCATGGTCCCGCGGATGCAAGAAATTATTGCTTCCAAAGCGCTTTGTCTTGCTGGACAAAAAACGATCTATTTTGATGAGAGTACCGATTTTTTATTCTTGCAAAAAGAGCTTCTTCCCAAACACAGTAACGGCATGCGTTTTACTGCCTATGGCCAAGAAAATAAACCTTTATTAGCGCAAGTGTATTATTCAATCGGCGGTGGTTTTATCGCGACAGAAGAAGAGTTTGATCAAGCTGCAAGTTCGAACAGTCCCCCACCCTATCCTTTTACAACAGCACGTCAATTACTACAGCACTGTCATGAGCATAAAATGACGATCACTGAATTGATGATGACCAATGAACGAACCTGGCGAACAACAGAAGCTATCCAGGAAGGGATCCTTGCTATTGCCAAAGTCATGGATGATTGTATCGAAAATGGTTGTAAACACCCGGGAAATTTACCTGGCGGATTGAATCTCAAACGCAGAGCACCTGATTTATACAAAAAACTGATTGAGCATAAAGGGGTTCCAAGTGTATTTGAACAATCCGACATTATGAACAAACTCAACTTGTTCGCCATGGCAGTCAATGAAGAGAACGCTGCTGGAGGTCGTATTGTTACGGCACCCACAAATGGCGCTGCAGGCATTATCCCTGCCGTACTTAGATATTGTCAGGAAGCCCATGATCGCTGGAATAAGGAAGATATTTATACTTATTTTCTAACCGCTGCAGCCATTGGCATTCTGTATAAGGAAGGGGCTTCTATTTCTGGAGCTGAGGTCGGTTGTCAAGGTGAGGTTGGAGTGGCTTCTTCTATGGCTGCTGCAGGACTCACCGCCGTCTTGGGAGGCACCGTTGAGCAAATAGAAAATGCAGCCGAAATTGCCATGGAGCACCATCTTGGAATGACTTGCGATCCAGTCATGGGATTGGTTCAAATTCCTTGTATTGAACGTAATGCAATGGGAGCGGTGAAAGCAGTCAATGCTTCACGCATGGCTTTAATCGGCGATGGCCAACATCAAATTTCTCTGGACAAAGTCATTCGCACAATGAAAGACACAGGAAAAGACATGCAAAGCATTTACAAAGAAACATCAATGGGGGGTCTTGCTGTCAATCATCCTGAGTGCTAATTCCTAGAATGATACCTGCTTCAAGATTCAGAAGGTCCTTCGCTTTGCTCAGGATGACAACGCTTCGTCACTTTATCTGCAATTCATAAGCCTTAGTCGCTTCTGATTGAAAAAAATTATCACTGATAGCATATCCGACCACGCATGCCAGTTGATCATTAACATAAACAAGTGGGATGCGATCGCGAAGCCAGGTAGGAATTTGCCATTCCTGGAATAATTTTTTTAACTGCTTGGTCTGGCCTCTAAAAGCAAATGACTCTCCACCCTGACGAAACCGGACTGTAACCTTACTTCCTTGTGGAATTACTAGACCTTCATCACTGGCAATGGCGTATAAATGTCCCAATTGCCCCAAGTCCAAACGCCCTGGGAAAGCGACCCACTCGCTCTGTGCAGGCAGAGTTGGAGTATCCTTTTTAAGTAAATAGAGGTTTTCTTGATAACGTCGAACGCAAATGTCTCCCCAAGTCACCAACGGATTAGCATCGGGCATGGCATAAATCACTTCCGGAATTAAACGATCAAAAGTTAATGTTCCCGGCGCTCTAACGTGGTTGGCTTCGAGCCACACACGTAAGATATTTGCTAATCGTGCTTTGCTTAGGTGCTTTAAATGAGTAATAGCTAACTGTGACGACGCTTCATTAAGTTCAGGGCAGTCCATTTTGGCCAAATCATCCAGATTGTTTTGAGCTTGGCGACAATGTTGGCTGGTTCGTACTAAATTATCCACTACCTTTGGCCAGCGGGCAGCTAATAGTGGAAGGATTTCATGCCGAAGATAATTCCTGGAAAAACCAATATCAAAATTGCTCTCATCGTCAATCCATACAAGTTGATGACGTTTGGCATAACTCAAAAGTGCGGTCCTGCGTTGATGAAGCAGGGGACGTAACAACTGACCTTTGGCAAAATTCTTGGATGATTTCATCGCCGCCAAACCGGCAATTCCTGTGCCACGAACAAGATGTAAAAGCATCGTTTCTGCCTGATCATCAAAGTGATGGGCAAGCAATAGGCAATCATCCTTTTTGAGTAATTTCCTGAAAGCATCGTACCTTGCTTGCCGAGCCGCATCCTCTATATTTGCATCCCGTCTAAACTGAACGGACTTTACTATTAAAGGGAGATTTAACAGGCGACAAAATTGCTGGCAGTGCTCTTCCCATTTTTGAGCGTTGGGGCTAAGCCCATGATTAATATGAATAGCAGTAAGTTTCGAGGCAAATTGCTTTTGTGTGATAAGAGCATGAAGCAGTACAGTGGAATCAAGACCACCACTGTAACCTACAAAGATGTGATTATACCGTTTAAGACTTTGCAGAAAGTCGGTATTTAGCAGTGACTTAGTCACAGGCCCCCATTGCCATGAATTTTTTGTAGCGTTGTTCTAAAAGCTCATCAACAGAAAAGGTTTTCAAAATTCGTAATTCATTAAGCAACGCCTCCTTGAGTCGAGCAGCCATCTCCACTACATTCCTATGGGCTCCACCTAAAGGTTCAGGTATTACAGCGTCAATCAATCCTGATTCAATGATTCTATCAGCAGTAATACCCATAGCTCTTGCTGCTTCGCTAGCTTTAGAAGCATCTTTCCAAAGGATTGAAGCACAACCTTCTGGGGAAATCACTGAATAAATACCATACTGCAACATCAACACCCTATCACCAACCCCAATTGCCAGTGCTCCACCAGAACCTGCTTCTCCGGTGACAGTACAAATCACCAGGGTTCTTAACTTTGCCATTTCCAGCAAATTTCTGGCAATTGCCTCGGATTGGTTTCGTTCTTCAGCACCGATGCCAGGATAAGCACCTGCTGTGTCAATGAAGGTAAAAACAGGTAACTTGAATTTCTCAGCTAATTTCATTAAACGCAAGGCCTTGCGATACTCTTCAGGTCGTGCCATGCCAAAATTACGATAAACCTTTTCCTTCGTGCGCTTTCCTTTTTGATGGCCCAAAACCATAACCGGTTCACCATTGAATCGCGCCAATCCACCGATGATAGCGGGCGCAGAAGAATAATGCCTGTCACCATGCAATTCTTGGAAATCAGTAAAAATGTGCTCAATATAATCTGTGGTCTGAGGACGCAGAGGGTGTCGTGACATCTGTGCAATCTGCCAGGGCTCCAGATTAGAAAAAATATTAGCTGTTAGCTCTTCACACTTGGCTTCAAGACGCGCAATTTCTTCAGTTAAATTGACTTCATTGTCATCACCGACCATGCGCAATGCTTGAATTTTTTGATTTAACTCTTCAATAGGCTGTTCAAAATCCAAAAATTGTCGACTCATTTGTTACTCATTTGGCGGATTTACTTTGATACGCTATGATAACCGCAACTGCCTTTTGATGCCACCCGTTCTAAGTCAGTAATATCAGCTACTCGGAGAAGCCCTTTTCATGTCTTTATTTGAATCGATGCCCATTGATGACTGCCATCTGCAGCTTGCACGCATTGATATCTGGGAGTTCCCATTAGACCTATTACCCGAAACAGCTATTTCTTTGCTTGATGAGAAAGAGCGAGCACAAGCGAATCGATTCTACTTCTCTCATCACCAACGACGCTTTACTGTTGCTCACGCCATGTTACGTGCAATTTTGGCCCGTTACCTTGGAGAAAGTGCCGATGCCTTGGTCATTACATATGGTCCGCATGGCAAACCGCAGGTCAGAAATTCATGCCACTTGGAATTTAATTTAAGCCACTCCGGAGATCTAGCTTTATTAGCCATAGGACAACACTTGCCTTTGGGTATTGATTTGGAATTTTTTTCTGCTCGTCCTTATGAAGGCATAGCAAAATATTTGTTCTCTAAAAATGAAGTTGCTGCTTTTTGTAGCTTACCAAATTACCTCACACCCGTAGCCTTTTTTCACCTTTGGACACAAAAAGAGGCTTTCATTAAAGCATGCGGCTTAGGCCTCTCTTATCCAACTAAAACATTCAGTGTCCCCGTCATAATGCCTCCCACCAATAGCCGTGTTGCGGACAGTCTCCATCAAACCGAATGGCAAATCACCTCCTTCATGCCTAAAGCAGGATGCTGTGCAGCCTTGTGCTTTCATCCGGAGGTTCAACAAATTCGGTACGAGATAGTAAATCCTTTAGCTTTTTTACATACAAAATGACACTCGACCTTCAAGTTTTTATTTCTTAACTTTTCATGACCTCGAATTACCGTGGCTTGACCACGGTATCCATGGTTCATTGAAGATCGCTGGATCCCGTGGTCAAGCCACGGTAATTCGACATTTCATTTGTCAAATTAAAACTCGAAGATCAAGTGACTCCATTTCTCTTTGCTTATGGTACAATCAGCTCTCTTTTAGAACAGTCATCATAACGTTGTGAATCCTTTATGCCTTTCGTTAATCGAACGTTACTAAAAACGATACCTCAAGAACAACTCTATTCACTCCGCTATCGTCCAGATATTTATTTTTACCGGGACGATGCAAACGAATATCAGACCGAATTACGCAGGTTAGCCGAAGCAAAGTATCTTTACACAAACGGCCATGATCTCAAGCCTGTCAGTGTTTTTAGATATGTCTTTGAAACCTTTAAAGGCTGGCTAGGATTTAATAACCACTGCGAACCTTATACAGTGCAGCTGGGGCTCTATAAATATGCTTACTATGGTTATGTTCAAGGTTACTCACTGAAAAATCTAAACGATTTGCGTCATTTTGGCTTGGATCAGACCTTTATTAGCCAAATTACCTCTCCCCGAAACGATGATAACACCAAACAAATTCAAGATAGGCTTACTGCCTTTTATGTTAAAAATGTTCAACACCTCAGAGAAGCAAGCTATCAACAAATTTCCTACAATCATGCTTTTGGCCGCTCCTGGACTGAAGTTGGACTCTGGTCAGAAATCCCTAAAGTGGATCCGCAAAATGAGACGCTTATTGCTGAAACCATAAAGGAGATATTTTACTTAAAACCCACAGTGAACTATGTTGTTTACCAAAGTAGTAAATATGCCTTTACGCTTGCCAGGCAAAATATACAAGAAGCCAAAGCAAGAATGGAAGCCAATTATCTTGTACAAGCTATAAACTATGTTTTTAGTACCACTGATAGCGAAACGTTAGCAAAGGAAGCCCTTGAGCTTGCGCCTGCTATCGCTATGCAAGAGAAACGTTTCTTTATTGAATATTATTTAAGAAAAAAGGAGCTCAGTAACGCATTTGCTCTAATAGACGTTTATGAAAACGTTGAGGAAGCGCGAGATTTTTTATTAAATAATTTTAGTCAAAAGCAAATGTTGGAATACGTAAAGAAAGATTCGCCACTCGCAGTTGCTCTCGCACACTATTATTTCGACGAAGATCTCGAGACCATTCGCTTCGTAGCCAGTATCTATACAGAACTTAAGATTACGTTTCCAGCACAAGCTTTTCGTTTGCTCATTGCTGACAAAAAATATGAAGAAGCCTATCAACTATTTAAAGAAAAGAGAGAGGACGTTTCTTTTAACAAATCAGACCTTATCCTTCTAGCAAATCATTACACTAGCCTCAGCGACACCAAATACAAAGACGCCTTAGCCCTCATCAAGGAAAGAAAATGGGATGAGGCGAATCAACTTTGTTTGGAAAGTATGGAACTCATGAAAAAAGCCACGGAATTAGACTCATCCGCCGATAAGTTAGAAAAATTTTATACACGCAAACGTCATTATGCGCAATTAATCATCGATATTGACATTGATAAACATGACATAGCCGATTGTGAGATTGTAGAAATCACCAAAGCCATCAATTTGCTTTCTCAATGTGATCCTAAGAATAAGCAGGAGAAAAAAATGCTTTCCCTGGCAATAGCCAAAGGACGAATGCGTCAGATAGACCATCTCGTGTATACGATTTCACCCTCCTCTTATGATGCTGAATATAAATTGAAGGAACACAACGAGAAACATACGGACACGATTAGGACAACAATTAACCTCCTTAATCAATTGGTTGAATCGCTAGCAGGAACAGACGACAAAGAGCTGAAGTTAATTTTAGGTAAAGCCTATTTCCTCTTAGGAGATATCAACTTTTTCTTCTTCTCATCCGGTTACCACGATCATTTCAAGGCCGCGATGAAAACAGTTCCTGACAATCCTTTTTACGTACTACGTTGTAGTGAAGTATTTGAGGCCAAAAGGAACAAATTACAGGAGAAAGGGATCCCGCTTTTAAAAAAATTAGGTTATGAGACCATGCATTTTCTCCGCTGGGATGAAGAACGCTGGCATAAAGATAAAAATCCAGCTGCAACACCGATTAAAGATATCCACTTCCCACAAAAAGTAAAACAAGAGAACAGTAGCGTCTGGAATTTACTCTGGAAGAGTTAAGTCATTTTTGTTTATTATTTATTTGGGATAACTACAGATAAGGATATTTAATGGCAACGATACTATTAGGCGAACCTCGTGAACTAAAGCGCAATTGGGGCTGGTTGTTAGCCTTGGGCATCTTATTCGTGATCTTAGGTTGCATTGGCTTAGGCATGCTTGTAGGTTTGACGCTGGCTAGTATGCTTGTTTTAGGTGTTTTTCTAATCATTGGCGGTATCTTACAAATCATCGATGTATTTAAATGTAAACGGTGGAAAGCTGTAGCCTGGCACGCCTTCATAGCCCTCCTTTATCTCATTGGTGGCGGGCTTGTGATTTATGATCCTTTTTTAGCATCAGCCCTCATTACTGCTTTATTGGCTAGCGTATTAATTATTATTGGGATAAGTCGATTTTTTATGGCTATTCTTCTTCGCGGAGCCTCAGGCTGGGGATGGTTATTGTTTGCAGGGATAATTGCTATCGCTCTTGGCGTGATGATTCTCTTACAGTGGCCTTTAAGTGGGTTATGGGTTATTGGGTTGTTCATTGCAATCGAATTAATTGTCGATGGCTGGACATATATCTTCCTTGCATTGGCGTTTCGGCGCGCTTGATAAACTGAATTACCGTGGCTTGATCACGGTATCCAGTGATCTTCATGAAACCATGGATACCGTGGTCAAGCCACGGTAATTCGATGTTCTTAAGAGTTAAGCAATAAAACTTGAAGATCGAGTGTATAATAATTGTCTCTGAAATTCCGTTTTTATAGAACCTACTGATGAAACAATTCACACCCATTCAATTAGAATTACTTAGGCAACTTGCTGATGGTAATTGTTATAGCGGTAATAGCATTGGTAAACAGCTAGGCATTTCCAGAACAGCTGTTTGGAAACACATCCGCCAATTGGTTGATTTGGGGTTACCCATTAACCGCATACCACAACAAGGTTATCAATTAACCGCTCCTATGCAATTTCTTGATGAAGCAAAAATCCGGCAGCATCTAAATGCACGGGCATTTAGTCAACCAACCACTTTTCATGTGTTTGCCACCGTTCACTCTACAAATCAGTTTTTAAAAGAATTACCGAGCGGATCAAGTCTGGACATTTGTTGTGCTGAAACGCAAACCAATGGCCGCGGCAGGTTCGGCCGTCACTGGGTTTCTCCTTTTGGAGAAAATATTTACTGTTCTAGTCGTCTGGAATTAACTTGCTGCCTATCCCGTCTTTCTGGTTTAAGCCTTATTGTTGGTTTAGCCATCTTAGCTAGTCTAAAAGATAGTTATATCGATGAAAACATCCAATTAAAATGGCCTAATGATTTGCTGTGGAACAATAAAAAATTATGCGGGATTCTGATTGAAGTGATCGCGGAAACCAATGGCTGTGCACAAGTAATTATTGGTATTGGTTTAAACGTCAACACCCCTACTCATGAACTCCCTATTCTGGAGAAACCATGGTGTTCCCTCTATGAAATCACGGGTAAGTATTATGATCGCAACCTGCTTTTAGCCAATCTAGTTTACCAACTGCATAAGCACCTAGACAATTTTTTGAGTAAGGGTTTTGCCGAATTTAGCAACGCCTGGCAAAAAGCTGATTACTTATATGATAAGCATATTACTGTTTCTCAGGCAGCAGGAGTGATGCGTGGTAAAGCTTATGGTGTTAATGAATTAGGTCAGCTTTGTTTAAAAGACGAACAAGGGAATTTTCATTATTTATCATCTGGAGATACTTCGGTAAATGAGATTAAGGATAAATCCTAGGGTATATTTATCAAAATCTTATCCCTAATGAATGCACAACGATTAATAGAAGATAGGATTGCCTTAAAGGAAGCTGTCACAATATTTGTATCTATACCAACACCGAATAAAGACGAAAATCCTTCAATCTCTAATTCGATGTAACAGGCTACAGGTGCATGCGATCCGGAGTCTATCGCATGTTGCTGAAAATCCAATATCCTAATTTGCCGCGCAAAATATTGACTTAATGCCTTAGTGAAAGCATCAACAGGGCCATTCCCTATACCAGATAACTTAATAATCTCTGCTGTAATACCTATTTCAACAGCAACTGAAATCATCTTCTTGTTTTTAAAAGGCTCTACACGATGCTTTTTATAGGTAATTGTTTGCTTTTCATTCAAATATTCTGCACGGAATAGTGACCATAGTTGTTTAGGGGTGAATTCTTGTTCATTCTCGTCCATTTTTGCTTTCACTATTTTGCTGAACTCCATTTGTAATCCTCGGGGTAGCCGCAAACCATATTCTGACTCTAATAAACAGGTAACGCCTCCTTTTCCTGATTGACTGTTGATGCGTATAATTGCGGAGTAGGAACGGCCTAAATCCTTAGGATCAATGGGTAAATAAGGAATATTCCAGGGAGTGTCGATTTTCTGGGCACTGAAGGCTTTTTTAATCGCGTCTTGATGTGAGCCCGAAAATGAAGTGTAGACCAAATCTCCAACATAAGGATGTCGAGGATGGACAGGTAAGGCATTACAATACTCTACGACCTCTCTGATCTCATCAATTTGAGAAAAATCAAGATTAGGGTAAATGCCTTGTGTGTACATATTCAGCGCTACATTGACAAGATCAAGATTACCAGTACGTTCACCATTACCAAATAAGGTTCCTTCCAGTCGTTCAGCTCCAGCCATTAGTGCAAGTTCGGCCGATGCAATACCAGTCCCTCGATCATTATGCGCATGCACTGAAAGGATGATTGCCTCGCGACGCTTAAGATGACGATGCATCCATTCAACCTGGTCTGCAAAAACATTTGGCGTTGTTGATTCCACAGTAGAGGGTAGATTAATAATGACTTTCTTGTCAGCGGTTGCACCAAAAGTCTCAACCACAGCATCACAAACGTCTTTAGCAAAACCTAATTCTGTTATGCAGAACATCTCTGGTGAGTACTCAAATACCCACTCGGTTTCTGGGGCCTCTTCTGCTAGTTGTTTTATAAATTGTGCTTGAGAAACGATAAGCTTGAGAAGCTCAGATTTCTTGATATCGAAAACAATTTGTCGCATGGTAGGCGACGTTGCCATGTAGAAATGTAAAATAGCCCGTTTAACGCCTTTGAGAGATTTGAATGTATGTTCGATAAGATGACTACGTGCTTGGGTTAATACCTGAATAGTAACATCATTTGGGATTCGATTTTCTTCAATTAAAAGCCTTACAAAGTTGTATTCCACCTGTGATGCAGAAGGAAAGCCCACTTCAATTTCTTTAAAACCAATGCGCGTTAAACAGTTAAACATTTCTAGTTTGCGCGCTATATTCATAGGTACAACCAAAGCTTGATTGCCATCGCGAAGATCCACGCTACACCAAATGGGTGGTGCAGAAATAACCGCATTCGGCCATTGGCGATCCTGCAATACCAAAGGCAGAAACATTTTGTATTTTTTTGAAGGATCTTTCAGCATAAAGATTCTGGTCCATGAGATACTCATTTCTGAACATAAACACGTTCAGATGTATAAATAATTATAGATTAGTAGTGAATCATTGCCTGAAAGAAGAATTATTGGGATCCGTTAACCAACGTTTTGATTTTGGGATGACTAGGTCATTAAAGATAATGAGGAGAAATTCGCCCGAGCTAACAACTCCTTTTGTCACGACTCGGGACTGGATGACTGCAATAAAAATCCGGTTATACAGCTTCTTCAGTGTCTGACGCTTCTTTTTCTTGTTGGATACGTAAATAAATTTCTTCGCGATGAACAGAAACATCTTTTGGTGCATTAATACCCAATCGCACCTGATTTCCTTTTACACCTAACACAGTAATGTTTACATCATCACCGATGATCAGTGTTTCACCAATACGCCGTGTCAAAATTAACATGACTAATTCTCCCTTACATGGAGCCACCATCTAATTCCATAGAAGCTTCCATGGTGCCCTCGGTGACTACATTATGATTAAAATATAAACAATTTTAGGTTGTTCGATTGTAAGTTTACACAAGGATTCTTAACAGAATATTAAGAGCATTATTTTTATAATGTTTTCCTCTATAACCGCAAAGAGCCCAGAGGGCGGATTATACGGGAAAATTTGAAAAAATCAGATCCTATTTATTAGCAAGATTATTAGTGGTATTTTAGTGAAAATTTTTAAAAATAGTTAAGCATGAAGCCATTGCCTGAACTCAATTCCTGGATCGAATTAGAAAAACATGTTCATTCACTACGATTAGCCACAACGACTGAGCTAAATAGTGCAAGATTTAGAAACCAAGCATTGAACGTCTCTACTCACAACATTCACATCGATTTTAACAAGCAACGTGTGAGTGATACTACCTTGGAATTATTGCTGGCCTTGGCAAATGAATGTGAGCTAAAAACAAAGATTGATGCCCTTATGGAGGGAGAAATTGTCAACCCCGGTGAAGGCAGACCAGCTTTACATACAGCTCTGCGGACACTGGATAGCAAACCCATTCGAGTAAACGCTCACGACGTCATCCCTGATATCTTGGCGACCAGAGAACAGATAAAAGCAATCTCTGAGAAAATAAGAGCAGGGGAATGGTTAGGTTTCTCAGGTAAACCAATTAAAGACATCGTAAATATTGGTATGGGAGGATCCGATCTCGGTCCCCGCTTTTGTATAAAAGCTCTCTCAGAATTATCTGCGGATCATTTAGGCTATCATTTTGTCTCTGATGTTGATCCTAATGCCTTAAAAAACGTCATCAAGAAGCTTAAGCCAGAAACGACCCTGTTTATCGTTTCGTCAAAATCGTTTACCACGAAAGAAACCTTATACAATGCACGCAAGGCTTTGGCTTGGATAAATAACCCACAACAAATGGATAAGCATTTCATCGCTGTGACAGCCAATGTTACTAAAGCGAGAGAACTTGGGTTCATCAATGTATTACCCATCTGGGAGTGGGTAGGAGGACGTTATTCGCTGTGCTCAGCCATCAGTTTAATCACAGCCATAGCCATTGGTTATGAACAATTCTTTCAGATTCTTGCTGGCGCCCACAGCATGGATAAGCATTTTCAAGATACTCATTTTGCGCATAATCTTCCTGTTCTCTTGGGCCTTTTGGGCATTTGGAACAATAATTTCTTACATACTCATAACTTACTTATCCTTGTTTACTTGCAACAACTTGAATATTTTGTTCCTTATGTACAGCAGCTAGATATGGAAAGCAATGGCAAATCGATAGATAAACGGGGTCGCGCCGTTAACTATGCAACAGGACCTATCGTGTGGGGCGGGTTGGGAAATCAAGCACAACACAGCTATTATCAACTCCTGTGCCAGGGAACGCATCATGTGGCTGTGGATTTCATCACTGTAAAAACATTTGCCTCAGAGTTAATTAATGAAATGTCTACAGCGAAACAACAAATCTTGGCCCATGGTGTTCATGACGTTGCGAATCCAAATGGCTATATTCACGGCAATAAACCACTTAATCATATTCAATTAACAGACTGCTCTCCCTTTACACTGGGACAATTGGTTGCCATGTACGAACACAAGATTTATACACAAAGTGTTATTTGGAATATTAATGCCTTTGATCAACCAGGTGTTGAGAGCGCAAAACGACAGCGGGTTCCCTCGGGTGCTTTTCTCTAGCGAATTCTTTTGGATGGTGCCACCGCTGCTCTCATCTTAATGCTCTCTTTAAAATTAGACATACGGAAATTCAACAAATTGGTTAATAAGAAAAAAGGCACTCCTTTAGCATAACCAGAGCCATTTTTAAGCATAGCAAGGGTAGTCACCAAGCCGTTGGCATATAACTCTTTCCGCAAAGCAGGCTGGGCTTTAAAATAATGCAACAAATCATCGAAATAGATGTTATAGGCTTTGTATCGCCCTGCTTTACTGGCTAAATAGGCACCTCCTGTTGGATTGCAGCGATACTTCACTAGGATTTCATTTAGGTAAGCGCCTTTTCCTGTAGGAATTAAAGCATCCATGGCAAAAAACCACTCCATAAACTCACGTTTGGGATCCATAACTTTACGAGCAGATCTGCGGTAAGCATAAGAACTATGGACAGCTACCGTTCCCCATGTTGCTAAATCGCTTGCCTCGAAGTATTTGATCCCTTCCCTATCCTGATTTGGATTACCTGTTTCTGCTTGATAACTAGCGTCATCTGAGAAATACAGAGCACGATGGAAGACTAAATTAACTGTTTCCTCCTGGAATACATCAAATTGCTTTTGCAATTTCCCGGGCAGCATTACATCATCACCGTCCAAGTGAAAAATAATATCCCCTGTGGCCATTTTGTGCGCTTCAATATAATTTCTGCCAGCGCCAATGTTTTGCCGGCGAGAGATAGCCGTTATTTTTTCAGGATAAAGGGATTGATAATCGGTTATGATTTCCCTGGTTCCATCCGTGGAGCAATCATCAGAGATGAGAATATTAAAGTCAAAATTAGTCTGCTGCCCGAGAACACTTTGCAATGCTTCGTCAATGTAATGCTTTTGATTGTAACAAGAGACAACAACGGTAGCTGTTAGCATGTTTAGTCCAACCAACAATGCAAGGTGACAAACGCAGCCGAATTATAAAAACCAAGGGAAGTAAATACTCTTCCAACGGGGTAGTTTGTCGCAAGCGCATTATGCTCCACCCAATCCAAATTCAATTCTTTGCCCCATATAAGGCTTTGCTGAGTTAATAACTTGAATATCCCCTGATTACGGTATTTTTCCGATACAGCTCCTATTCCCCCTTTAGCAAAATTATCTTTACCTTGGCGCACGATTTTAAGGGTGAGGAAACCTGCCACCTCATCCGATGAAGCAATGATAAAAAATTTGTCCGCGAAATCTTTGTTGATGAGGCTGTTAATTGCCCAATCTTCGTAGATCTCGTCAACCTTATTTTTATCCAGCTTTCGATTGTTTGAATAATGTCCATAGTTTTCAAAAGACTGTCTGGCCAACTGCCCGATAGCTGGAATATCAGCCTCAACCGCTTCTCGTAATTGAAGATGGGGAGGAAGGCCTAAGTTACTCAGATTCGAAGAATTTAAATTAAAGCGATAGGTTAGTTGGGTATCTTTGAGTTCAAACCTTAATTTCTCCAACTTATTGATTGTGTCCGTATTCTCAGCGCGCAAGCGTGAAATAATAAGTTTCACATTCTCTTTTCGCAATTGGTCGATAAGATTCTCGGGTACATCACCCCATTCTTCTACTTTTGCTACATTAAATCCAAAACGTTTTTTATCAATATCACTTAGAAAGTTTGTCATTGATGCTGGACCTCTATCTTATTACACCGAATTACCGTGGCTTGACCACGGTAATTCGTTTTTTTGATGTGTCGAATTAAACCTTAAAGTCAAGTTTTAAGGTATATGTTTTTTCAAAAACTGGATCTTAAGGTATGATATCGAAAGGAGCAGATTGTAACAACAACTATCTAATATTCATCTGTTCTAGCAATTTTTCGTATTCATGCACCACCAACGCACCCAACTTTTTACTGTCAAACTCATTTACTGCTCTTAGCCAGGCGTTTTTTCCCATCCTTATACGTAATTCATCATTAGAAACCAATGTATGCAAGGCATTGGTTAGTTCCGCGACATTCTTAGGCTCAACTAAAAGTCCTGTCTCTCCATCAATAATGGCATCTGTCAAACCATAAATTCGTGTACCCACTGCAGGAACCCCCATGGCAGCTGCCTCAATGACTACATTACCAAAACCTTCACGATAACTGGGAAGGCATAAGATATCGGCTATAGCAATCAATTTTTCAGGTTCAGAACAAAATCCTAGAAAATTCATCTTATCAATGCATCGTTTGCTATATTCCCTAATCTCCTGCTCAATACCTTGTTCAAAAGGCCCAGCGACTAAAAGCACCACATCTGATTTAACCTTAAGCAACTGCACGAAAGCATCGATAAGCTCAAAAATTCCTTTTTCCTTAGTCACTCTACCCATAAACAATAAAACCAAATCACCTTCTCTAACGTTTGCCGTTTCTCGAATTTGCTTTCTCTCTCGCCCAGGAAAATTAGCGCGATTAAATCTACCTATATCAACCCCCGCTAATGACCCACTACCAAGAACAGCAATTTTTTCTGGTTTAACGATTTTATTTGCCACCAGAAAATCGCGTTGACTAGGACTGTCCGCATAACAACAGGTGGTTAGAGTGCTAATTAATTTATCACAGAATTTAAGCAGGGATTTTTTCAAACCACGCATGGTCACCCAAGTTTGTCCTGTGAATGTATGAACTCTGATTGGTACTCCAGCCAATCTCGCTGCTATCGCACAAAGAAGCCCTGCTTTTGGTGTATTTGAGTGCACAATATCAAACTTTTCTGCGCGAAATAATTTGACTAAATTAATCAAAGAAAAAATGTCTGAGAATAAACGAATCTCTCTTTCTATGAGCACAGGCTTAAATTGACAATTATCTATGGGTTTAAAAGAATCAATTGCATCATCAGGACTAGTAATAATGGTGACTGAAGCCCCGCTATCTCTTATTGCTTCAACTTGTGTTCGCAGCAAAGTAAATATAAAAAGAGGAACAGTAGACACTCTTGCGACGCGGGTTAAGTGAATTTTTTTCGACATTGTATACTTACTCTCAGGCTCAATTTCAAAACAATCAATTGATATAAAAGCAATAAAATTAGGGCGTGCCCTAATACTTATCGTTGCTTATCGTTTTTCGTTCGCTAACCAGCACTCGTCGACCACGAAAAACATAGTAAAATGCAGTAATAGAAATTACACAATACAGGAAACACGTCATTATGTAAGAAATCACAACACCCTGTAATCCCTGGGTATATCTCAACTCAATAGAACTTAGCAATATAAATAACCCCGCTTGCAGGATCTCACCTAGAATATAAAGTTTGGTGATTGCTTTCGCAACCACAACAAAGCCAATAACCCACCCCAGAACTCTAAAAAAATCCCCTACCATTTGCAGCATGAATAAATCGCTAATAGATAGGAATTTATCAGTAAACACCGTTCTGATAATGGTTTCCTTTAAGCACAAAAAGAAAATAAACATTAGGATAAACAAGACAGCTACAAAAAAGAGCATTTTTTTAACCTCGGCAACAATTTTTGCCTGGCTCGATTCTGATGAAATAATAGGCACGAAATAGAATGTAAGAAATAAAGAGTAAAAACTCAAATAAGCAGAAGACAATTTGGTGATTGCCTGCCAAAATCCCGCTGCTTCTATACCTACAACATGAATGATTTCATTCCTGACATACATTTCAACAATAGGAAAACAAATGGCGCTGCACAATAACATCAAGCTAAATTTTGATAATAAAACACTGTCTTGTTTCAATGAACGAAAGCGTACATTGCGCAAGAAACGTTGGGAAACACCATATAATACAAGAGGTATAAAAGGACAAATAACAGGCGCAATGACAGCAATTATTGCGCCCCACTGACCATAATGTTTAATGGTATAAGCGGCCAGGATAACAGCCAGGATATTGCCGGTGATAATAATCAAGGCATAGACATTATTCTTCCGCAAACCGTTTATTAATCCATAACCAAAATTATTAAAAGAGATTAATAGTTGAGCGATTAGAAAAAAATAAATATAGCTGCGATAGGACTGACTTAAGAAAATATAATTGGTTAGGCCGGGAATAAATACCAGACCTGCACTCAGGGTAAGTAAGCTTGCGACGCCTGTGTAAATCAGTGCACTGCCACTAAAGCTCAGCTGTCTAAAAATAGACCCGGAATATTCCGCTACATACTTAATCAGCCCCGAAGAGATACCTCCACCTGCGAGCGTGCCTGCAACTGTCACCAAAGTGATAAAATTGCCTAGTAACCCCAAGCCATCAGGTCCCTGCGTTACAGCAATTTGCTTAATAATATACAGGGTAGTAAGTAATCTGCTCAAATGTGAAATGGCAGTGAGACCAGCGACCTTTAGTTGTTGCACTGTTCCTCTCTTAAGTAGGCAAGGGTTCGCTCAATGATCAACTCAAGATCGGATAAGGGTAAATTATACCAAAGTGGCAAGCGAACAAGTTTCTTACTTTCAACTGTCGTGAAACAATCTTTTCCAGAAAATCGACCATATTTCAATCCCGCAGGGCTTGAATGCAAGGGAACGTAATGAAAGGGAGTCTGAATTTCACGAGCTTTCATATGTTCTATAAATTGCTCGCGTTTTTTATTTGTAGCCAGTTTAAGATAATACATATGCGCATTATGTATACAATCTTGAGGGATAACGGGCCTTTCGATTCCTATCGACTCAAGGCTCTCGAATGCCTCATGATATTGAGACCATAATAATAATCGCCTGTCATTTATCAATTCAGCGGCTTTAAGCTGAGCATAAAGATAGGCCGCTTGCAATTCTGATGGCAAAAAACTTGACCCAATATCTCGCCACGTATATTTATCTACCTGCCCTCTTAAAAATTGCGATCGATTCGTTCCTTTTTCACGAATGATCTCTGCACGCGCCACAAATTGCTCATCGTTAATTAGCAAGGCGCCACCCTCGCCTCCTGCGGTGTAATTTTTGGTCTCGTGAAAGCTATAACAACCCAAATGTCCGATTGAACCTAATGGTTGGCCTTTATAAGTAGCCACGACTCCTTGTGCAGCATCTTCTATCACATATAACTGATGCTTCTTCGCAATCGCCATGATGCTATCCATTTCACAGGCGACCCCGGCATAATGCACTGGCACTATGGCTTTGGTATTGGGAGTGATCGCCTCTTCTATCTTATTTTCATCGATATTCATTGTATCAGGACGAATATCAACAAATACGATGGTTGCGCCGCGTAACACAAAAGCATTGGCTGTGCTTACAAAGGTATAACTGGGCATGATCACTTCATCGCCCGGTCGGATATCAATTAACAGGGCAGCCATTTCCAAAGCAGCAGTGCATGAAGGCGTAAGTAAGGCTTTTTTAACCCTTGAGTGCTGTTCGAGCCACTGTTCACATTTTTTTGTGAAAGGCCCATCGCCACATAATTTGCCGTTATTTTTAATAATGGTATTAATGTAGGCGATTTCTTTACCTGTTACGGGTGGCTTATTAAATAGAATCATGGTTGCTACCTGTATAGCTTAAAATGAGACGATTCATGAAACTGTTATTCCCGCGTAGGCGGGAATCCATTTTTTACTATAATCAAGATGGATCACCGCTTACGCGAGGATGACACGTTCTGTAAATCCTCTCCTAAAAATTGATCATTCATTTTGTAAAAGCTCCAGCAAATAAGTGCCGTAGCTATTTTTACACAGAGATTTGCCTAATTCTTCGATATCATTTCTTGATAGCCAACCATTACGGTAAGCAATTTCTTCCAAGCAAGCGATTTTTAACCCTTGGCGATGCTCTATGGTTTGGACAAACATGCTGGCTTCTAGAAGACTTTCGTGAGTGCCTGTGTCGAGCCAGGCAAATCCACGGCCAAGGAGCTCAATGTTTAATTGACCGGATTCAAGATAAGCTTGGTTTATACATGAAATTTCCAACTCTCCTCTAGGCGATGGTTTGACTTGTTTGGCAATGTTAATCACTTGATTGTCATAGAAATATAAACCGGTGATGGCATGATTTGATTTCGGGTTCGCAGGTTTTTCCTCAATAGAAAGTGCACGCATTTTTTCATCAAATTCAATCACACCAAAACGTCCTGGATCCTTTACTGGATAAGCAAAAATCGTAGCTCCAAATGCACGGGCTACCACGTTTTTGAGCTTTGGCGTAAAGCCCTGACCATAAAAAATATTATCTCCCAGAATCAAACAAACAGAGTCATCCTGAATAAACGACTCGCCGATAATAAATGCCTGAGCTAAACCATCAGGTTTTGGTTGCAGAGCGTAATTCAAGCGGATACCAAACTGCTCACCATTCCCTAGCAAGCGTTTAAATGAATCCTCATCCTCTATGGTGGTGATCACTAAAATATCCCGAATTCCTGCCAACATGAGTACGGAAAGAGGATAGTAGATCATCGGCTTATCATAGACAGGAAGTAATTGTTTGGAGATCCCTTTTGTCACAGGATGAAGCCTTGTCCCTGCCCCACCAGCTAGAATAATTCCTTTCATGCACATGGTTCCTTGGTTTGCCCTTTACGGTAAGAGCCATCGAGAATATGCCGACACCATTGCCTATTATCCAGATACCATTGCACCGTTTTTCGCATTCCCGTCTCAAAACTTTCCAGAGGAGTCCAACCTAGATCGTTTTTTATCTTACTTGCATCGATAGCGTAGCGTCGATCATGACCTGGCCTATCCTTTACATAAGTAATCAACTCTTTGTAAGATTTAATTCCTTGTGGCTTTGACGGCATTAATTCCTCTAACAGCTCACAGATCTTGAGAACAATATCCACATTCATTTTCTCATTACATCCGCCGATATTATAGGTCTCGCCTACTTTGCCTTTTGTTAAAACACAATAGAGGGCCTGGGTATGGTCATCTACATATAACCAATCTCTAACTTGCTTACCATCACCATAAATAGGCAAGGAGCTCCCCTGAAGCGCATTAAGAATCATTAAAGGAATCAACTTCTCGGGAAATTGATAAGGACCATAGTTATTTGAGCAATTGGTTATCAAAACTGGTAAATCATACGTTCGATGCCATGCTCGCACTAAATGATCAGAACTAGCCTTGCTTGCGGAGTAAGGGGAACTGGGAGCATAAGGAGTAGTTTCCTTAAAGAGGTCATCTGACTCGTCCAAATCACCATAAACTTCATCTGTAGAGATATGATGAAAGCGAAATTTCTCTTTTCTTGACTGTGGCAATATTTCCCAATAAGAACGAGCTGCTTCAAGAAGATGGTATGTGCCAACAATATTCGTTTGTATAAAGTCAGCAGGACCTGCAATAGAACGATCAACATGGCTTTCTGCAGCCAGGTGCATCACTGCATCGGGTTGATAACGAGTAAAAATTTGAGTCATTTTTTCTTGACTACAAATATCAGCGTGCTCGAAGATGTAGTACTTACTTGTGCTTACACTATTCAGAGAAGCAAGATTAGCAGCATAAGTTAATTTATCGACATTGACTACAGAGGCTAATTGATTCGTCAATAGATAACGAATCAAAGCAGATCCAATAAAACCAGCGCCACCAGTTACCAATATTCTCATTATCACCCTTCTTGACTAGCTGCTTCAGCCATCACCATTTTTAAGACACGACAGGTTTTATCGATCTCTGATTTTGACAACGTTGGGTGAACTAAAAACATCAAACTGGTCTCACCTAATCGTTGTGCGACAGATAAACGCTTTGCAGGTCGACAGTTTGTATTATCAAATGCCCGTTCTAAATAGACCTCTGGACAAGAACCATAATAGCAAGGGACATCCTCTTTATTAATTGCCTCGGCAATACGGGCTCGGCCCCAGTCAGCTCTTAGTTCATCGTCTTTCACAAATAAATAGCACTTATAAGCTGCATGCTCTATATCTGAAGGAATACTTGGCACTCGTAGACCTCTTAACTGAGAGGCCGTTTTCCAAATTTGTTGAGCATTTTCTAAACGTTGTTGGTGCCAGATTGGCATTTTCTGCAGTTGCAATCGCCCAAGAACAGCCTGTAGTTCGATCATCCTACCATTGGTGCCAAAGCTATGATGTAACCAGCGAAATTCAAACTGGTGGTTCAGTCTAAATCTCTCACTCCCAGGCTGGCCGCTATATTTGAACACCTCACCCCATGATTTTCCATGATCTTTATATGACCACATCAATGACCACAATTGACGGTCATTCGTGGTGACCATACCTCCTTCACCACCGGTCGTCATAATTTTGTCCTGACAAAAAGACCAGGCTCCTATATGACCTAATGAACCAACTGAGCGTCCCTTATACTTTGCCCCATGAGCTTGCGCACAATCTTCAATAACAAATAAGCCATGTTCTTGAGCAATAGACAAAATGGGATCCATATCGCAAGGCCACCCGGCAAGATGAACGCAGATAATTGCTTTGGTACGAGGCGTTAACACTTTTTGAATGGTTTCGGCTGTGATATTTTGACTATTTTCGTCCACATCAGCAAATACGGGAGTCCCTCCAGCCATTACAATAGCAGAAGCTGAGGCAATAAACGTGCGAGAAGTTACAATCACCTCATCCCCAGCACCAATACCTATCGCTTTAAGCGCAGCGTCCAATGCAACGGTACCATTAGACAAGGCGATGGCGAATTCCACCCCTACCCAAGAAGCAAACTCCCTCTCAAATGCTTGACATTCATTTCCTGTCCAATAATTCACCCTATTTGAGAGAAGCACTCTGCTTATTGCCTCTGCTTCATCTTCGGAATAATTAGGCCATGGAGTAAAAGCTGTATCTAACACGTTACCTCTTCTTATTTTCAATAATTTCTGCAGGAACACCAATTACTGTGCAATCATCAGGGATATCTTTAATCACAACTGCTCCAGCCCCGACGATTACCCTAGCACCAATAGTGATCATTTGGCGAACAGATGAACCTATACCAACCCAACTTAAGTCACCAACCTGAACACCACTGGCCAAATTTGCACCTGGTGAAATGTGAACAACATCACCCAAACAACAATCATGATCTACCGTAGCCCCAGTATTAATAATAGAGCCAATACCAATACGGCTATCCGGATTTATCACTGCACCTGCACAAACCAGGGAACCTTGCCCCAAGGTAGTAAAACGACTGACTGTCGCTGTAGGGTGAATGATGGTTGCCAAAGGAATATCATCTCTAAGTAAATGAGTCATCTTATTTAAGCGAATTGCATTATCTCCAATGCCAACGATAACCCCATCAAAGCAAGATGCTTTGGCACTGAATGATTGAGAATCTCCTATAACGTCCCAAATACCCACACAATTTAACGCAGGCCATTTGTCATCGAAAAAAACGATCTCTTCCCATCCCGAACAAAGAGCAGCATCGGCAATGACTTTTCCATGTCCACCAGCCCCCAGAATTGCCAGTGATTTCATGATTTCGTCCCCTTGAATTTTTCAGCGGTCACGCTATCCTCACTTGTAATCCCATCACATATCAAAACTTTCTTGACTGTTAAGAGCAGTATTTTGATATCTAACCACAAAGATTGATTGTTCACATACCAAACATCTAATTTAAATTTCTCTTCCCACGACAAAGCATTTCTCCCATTGATTTGGGCTAATCCTGTGATGCCTGGTTTTACATCGTGACGTCTTCTTTGCTCTATACTGTAGAGTGGTAAATACTCAGTTAATAAAGGTCTTGGACCAACCATACTCATCTCGCCTTTCAGAACGTTCCATAGTTCAGGCAATTCATCCAGACTGGTCGCCCTTAAGAACTTGCCCAACGAGGTCATCCTTTGAGAATCAGGCAAAAGTTCTCCTCTCGCATCTGCAATATCTCGCATCGTTCTAAATTTTATCATGCGAAAGATCTTACCGTGCAAACCAGGACGTTCTTGACGGAAGAATACTGGGGCTCCCAAATTATACCGAATAAGGAAAATAATTATTAATATGATGGGAGACATTAACACCAATAATGTACACGAACAAAAAATATCAAATATACGTTTACTCAAATTATTCTCTTTTCCCAGCATTAAATTTAAAGGCCAAAACAACCAAAGGCAGATAGGCAATTAATAATCCAAAACTCCCATTAATAAAACCCAATCCCACCATCATAGCCATTGGGAACAACCACAAAAGATTTATTACCAATACCCCCATCGTCACTGGCAAATGGGTATTATAACGTCGAGAAGCATTTTGATAAGCGTGGCTGCAATGCGCCTGTAATAAAACTTCTCCACGATACGCTCGGCAAAGCAGGGTTATTGTAGCATCAACAATAAAAACACCCAAAAGAATCAGCCAAGCCCAAAAAAAGTTACCGTCAATCCTTGCTGCCTGAATTGACAATATCCCCAATACCATTCCTAAGAAACCACTCCCTGCATCGCCCATAAAAATACGGGCAGGAGGGAAATTCCAACATAGGAAACCACCTACAGCAACGGTTAAAGTAAGCGGTAAGCGTATTTCCGTTTCATCGCCACACAGATAATAAAGCAAAGCCCCCCCTAAACAAACCGTCACCGCTTCAACTGCGGCAATGCCATCAATACCATCCATGAAATTATATAAATTTAACAACCAGACCAGATAAAATACTGCAAGAATATTAATCAGGACCCCAGCCGGGAAAATCCAATTAAAAACAGAAATCGATGGCATTCCACCCAACACATAAATAGAAAAACCAGCGACAACAAAATGCCCCAATAAGCGCCATCTTGCTGGAATAGAACGACGGTCATCCAGAAACCCAAGAATGGCAACAAAGGTTCCTGAACCTAACAAAGCCAAAGATAAAGAAAAAGAGATGAGGTCTAAATAAAATAAAAACAGCACCGCTGCCAGGAAACTAACAATAAAAGCCAACCCTCCTCCTCGCGGAGTCGGCACCACATGTGAGCTGCGATGATTTGGTATGTCAAGTAAATTAGTCGCAAGGGCATAACGACGTAATAATCCAGTTAATACCCAACACAAACTAAAAACAAACAAAAAAAAACCAAACCAAACCATACACATGCCTCCATGATCAACACAAATTAGCGTCTTGCTGATGCAATTACACCTCAGAGTTAACCCCGTATTACTCCCACTAAGGGATGTATTTTTAAATTAGCTCTATTCTCTACTGCCTTTTCTATTCTTTCAATCATTTCTCGCCAGTAATAAAGATTTTTTATTTCTTGGTATAGAAAAGATTGAAGACTTATTTCACTAAATTTAAAAAGCATCAAAGGAAAACTTGATAATCGAATCAAGGAGTTATTTTAAAATTATCACCATCTTGGCTTGACAAACCCTACATCTGTGAGGATCATCATAACCCGCTGTAGCTAAAAATAAGATGGATACGTCATTTATGAATATTGGGAAAGAAGGCTTTAATCAAACATTCACGAATCGATTAAGCAGCCTTGATGGATTACGTGGTTGAGCAGCTTTAACCGTTGCCATTGGACACTTAACTGCTTCCATTGCACCATTTAATTACCTTTTCATGACACCTCTGACTGATAGTCGACTAGCCGTCGGTATTTTCTTCATCATCTCGGGTTTTGTTCTGAGTTACCGTTTTATTGGTTATCGAATGGAACCTGCCACCTTCGTTAAGACGCTCGTTGCCAGATACATTCGCCTTACGATACCAATTGCTGTTGTATCATTACTCGTACTTGTCTTTGGTTTCTACTCCTCATTTCTACATAACATAAAGGCCACTGCTCTTGAACCTAAATGGGGCTATGATCCGTTCTATACTTTTAATCCATCTTTTACAGATGCGCTTAAATTTTCATTCTGGAACGTCTTTTTGAATTACGATAATAACCACACGTACATTCCTCCAGCCTGGACAATGCCTAGAGAGTTATTGGGGTCATACTTCATTTATACTACTGTCTTTATCGCGGGCTTTCATAACTACTGGAATCGCAGACGTCTTTTTATAACAATGATTGCTGTATCAGCATTCCTGGTGCTTAACCTACGTTTTCATTACACAGCCTTTTTCTTATATGGATATTTACTTGCTGAGTATTACAAAAGCAACACCACCTCTAACCAAACCAGTCCCAATAACCGTGTGGCTTTCCTGGCATTTATTGCGCTAATGATTTTTTCATCCTTTCGCTCACCGGATCGCTCAGTCTTCTTACCATTAGTTGGAATGTCTCTTATTGTTGTGTGGTCAGTGCTTTATTCGCAACGACTTTCTGCTTTTTTCTCCAACCGAGTTTCGCTGTTTCTTGGAAAAATTTCATTTCCACTTTATTTAATCCACGTACCCATTTACTGCACCTTTTCTTCTTGGCTTATTAGTTGGCTTTACGGCTTAGGTTTCAATCAGCTGCAGACATATAGCATGGTTTATTTAACCAGTCTGCCTTTAGTAATTATTAGCGCCTATTTTCTTTATCCAATGGAACGATTTGCGATAGACGTTAGTCGCCGAATAAGTCGCTTCTCATTAAAAGCATTCTTTAATAACTTATCATTAGACACCAAAACAGGAGTGGAGATTTAGCCTTGCCTTCTACTAGTACAGTGGCTGCCCAATTTTTACCTGTCAAAATTGGACAGCCACTGTACTAGTTGACAATTGATCCCCAACGCCTACGTGCCGCGACTTGTTCGCGGCATCCAGAAGACGGTCAAATTAAAGTCCGTTCTTTGAATAGGCGTCTAATCCATTGATAAATAAGAACTCGTATTATAGGTCCTGACACCAAGTACAAAACGAGTTTTGCAATGCTTAGACTTATGCTCAACGATGAGCTTTGGTCCAAGCTGAGGAAGAGCATGCTACAGCATAGGATTTATGACAAGCCCAATCTTCGAATGATAAGCGAAATTATGCTTCAATGCTGACGATAGCGTGCTCATATATTTGGCTTCCTATGTATGTCGGTTCAACATCAGATTTGATTAAACGTGTCTGGGAACACAAAAATAAGGTGACTTCAGGGTTTACAGCTCAGCACAGTGTACATATCCTAGTCTATTATGAAGTGCATTCAACCTATGTAGAAGCTGCTCGACGGGAAAAGCGTTTCAAAAATTGGTGCAGACAGTGGAAGTTAAATTTAATTGAAGATTTAAATCCAGAATGGCGCGATCTTTATGAAGAAATCTGCAGCTGATTAGATCTCCTGGATGCCGCGAACAAGTCGCGGCACGTAGGTTGGGGATCAATTGTCAACACCCTAGGGTTCAACGCGCTCTATTAAGAGTGATCATGAATCTCGTACTACCCTACGCAGAGTCTCATCAACACTTACTTTTGGTTTCCACTCAAGCAGCTCACAGGTTTTGCTGATATCAACCTGCAATGAGCCACACAAACGTTGAATAAAGGCCTGTTTGCCAATGATCGTCGCCATACTGTTTAACATCCAATAAGGAACTGGCACCAGCCGCACTGGCTTATTCATCATTTCACCAATTTTTTGCAAAAGCTCTACTGTGGACAGATCATCACCGTCACTGACCAGGAAAACCTGATTAGCTGCTTGTGGGTGATCCATACATTGAATAATAAGATCAGTCAGGTTATAAACAGAAACCAAACTTCTCTTGTTATTCACTGTCTTTAAAGGAAGCGGGTACCCTTTTTGGAGCCAATTCATCATGCGTTGAAAATTACCTTTCACACCAGGGCCATAAACCAAAGGCGGACGAATAATAACAACCTGCATCCCGGTTTTTGTTGATAAAGCCAGTAACCCCTGTTCTGCTTCATATTTTGAAGTCGCATAGGGGTCTTCAGGAGCGGGAAGATCCTCAGGTCTATAAGCATGACCCAACTGGGTCTTTTCACCGTTTACTTTGATTGAGCTAATATAGACAAACCGTTTCACACCTAGGCGTGCAGCTTGTCTTGCTAGATTAAGTGTCCCTTCAACATTTACTCGTCTGAATTCTTGCAAAGGATTTAAGGCATTTTCTTTCATCACATGCACACGAGCCGCCATGTGAATCACTACTTCACAGTCTTTCAGGGCCTTAGACCAATCATCGTGGGTTGCAATATCCCGAACAGGTATTAATTCGCAGCCACCAAGCGTTTCGATATTACTCTCTCTAATAACAGCACGCACAAGATAATCATTTCTTTCAAGAATCCGTTGAATCAATTGTCTACCAACAAATCCTGTCCCACCTGTTATTAACACAGTTCGCTTACCTGCTTCATTCATGCTAAATGCTTCCTCTCAATATTTTTGTATCAATGGCTATAATAATCCTTGCATCCTTAATAAGAAATATACGGTCGATACCCCAAATGCAGAGTAAAGATAACGTGCAGAAACAAGATAATTTCTTAGAAGAAGCCCTAAAAAAACAGCCCCCAGTACAGACAAGAAAAGCCATCCTGATAATAGATAACGATCTGAAAAAGCAGCAAATCCAAAAAAGAAAAACGGCAAAACCAGAACCCAATAAATTTTTATCAATGGGAAAAAAACCGCTCTATCATCAGCATTTAAAAAATACTTTCCAAAACCACTGGATATTACCCCTGCCGCTAATGTAAATAAGGCAAAATCAAGTCGTATGCCACTCTTATAGCCTATATCTAAACGATATCCCTGGATTTTGCTATATAAATCAAGAGGGGTCAGAGTGGAAATAAAGTGAATCATCCTCTCACTCAATCCAGACATATAGAGACAAACCATTATTAATACTAAATAAAAGATAGCCCGATAGCGCAGAAAAAGTAGCGGGGAGAAAGCAATGCCAATTATCGAGGTGTAGTGAAACCCCAAAGCAATGATAAGAGATAGCGCTAAGAGTAAGAGATTCGTTCGGGAAATCAGCGTCACATAAAAAATAAACAATGCAAGGATGGCAGTACCATGCCTGATCACATTGGCCATTACTGCAAAAAAGAACGGGGACAACAATAAAAACACACCCATTAGAAAAAACAGTTGGAAGGTCTCTATCTTATGTTCTATAACGGCAGAAAGTTTCAACACTAAAATGGTAATCAACGCACAATTAATAATGGCAATGCAAGCAAAAAAGAATTCCGGTGTTGAAAAAAATCTGGTAAGTAGTTTTGCTATCGTTTGAAAAAAATATTCGTAATTGATATAAACAGATAAATGGTTGTGTAATCTGTCATAATAATTTGCATAAGCAGCTGTATCACTTCCTACAAAATTAGGCCTGCTGCCAACAGCCAATACGAGCAAAACAGCTGTAGTCAATAAAAAGAAAAACTCTGACGTAACTCTAGTCTTCATTTTCATGACCTTCCCCCTACAGAGCTACAGACCGCTTAACTTACTTAACAAACAACGCCTTTATCTTTAATGAAGGTGGTAACACCTACATCAGGAATACAGGATTTTTGCTTACGCCATACTGTATGATTAATATAATCGACATAGCTTAAAACAATTCGAACAACTTGTTTAGACACTGCTCCAGCCTGATAATCACCAACCACAGGTATGGTGCGATACAGTCTATTGTGCTGAGAAGTCACTACCTCCACAGCCTCAAGTACTCTTTCTTTCCGAAGTCCACTCATCACTAAGGTCCCTTCATCCATACCTTCCGGCCGTTCATGTGCATTTCTTATTGTTATCGCAGGAAGATTAAGCAAAGAAGCCTCTTCCATGATTGTTCCGCTATCAGACAATACGCAAAAGGCCGAGAGTTGAAGTTTTATATAATCAAAAAGACCTAGAGGCTTCTCAAATCGAATCTTTGGATCGGTTGCATTCTTACCAATATAATTCTCGATGCGCTTTCGTGTTCGTGGATGGGTTGAGAAAAAAACAGGGTATTGGTACTTTTCCACCAATGCATTTAAACTCTCAACCAAATCGCTTAAATTTTCAGGAGAATCAACATTTTCTTCGCGGTGAGCACTAACAACAAAAAATTTCTCTGGCTCAAACTGGTATTGCTCAACGATTTTAGAAGCATGGATTTTAGGCATATAGTAGTTTAAAACTTCTTCCATGTGCGATCCTGTTTTAAAAATAGTCTCTTGCCTTATCCCTTCCGCAATCAAATAACGCCGGGCATGTTCCGTCAGCACCATATTGATATCACTCAAATGATCCACTATTTTACGATTCAACTCTTCAGGAACTCTCTGATCAAAACAACGATTACCCGCCTCCATGTGAAATACAGGTATTTTCCTTCGCTTTGCGGCGATGATTGCAAGGCAAGTATTCGTATCACCATACAAAAGTAATGCATCCGGCTTTACTTCCTCAAAAAGAGTATCTGCATTGGTAATAACATCCGCAATTGATTTTGCAACCGTATCTCTTGAGATATTCAGGAAATAATCCGGTTTTCTAATTTCCAGCTCATCAAAAAAAACCTGGTTTAACTCATAGTCATAATTTTGACCAGAATGAACTAAAATATGATTAACTTGATTATCCAACTCAGCGATGACACGGCTCATTTTAATTAACTCAGGCCGTGTTCCAACCAATGTCATTACTTTAAGCATTCAATGCATCTCCACTAAAGTTATGTGATTTATGCATCATTTCAATGAGCTGTGGCCATTCGGGAGCAACATAGCCAGTGGCTTCTCTAAAACGCTGTGCGTTCAATGAACGGTCAATGACGACCTGCTCATCAGGTATGATAATGATTTTTTTTCCGTAGATTTCAGCAACTAAATTGAGTAAATCGTACTTATTGATAGGTTTTGCCGCCACATGGTAAAGACCGGATAAATCAAACCGAGGAATGACAAAATCCCTCATCACACGTGTCAATTCTACGGTGGGCAATCCGGAGAAAATAGCATTCACATATCCTTTCACTTGTTCTTTTTGCGAAAGAAACCAGTCAATCAAGGCGTAATGACTATTTAATTCATGACCAATAATCGACGTACGCAACGTAAGGACGTGCGACAACTCTGGTATCTCACCAATGAATTTTGATTTACCATATAAATCTTCCGCATCAGAGCGATCAGACTCAACATAAGCTCCTTTTCGTCCAGAGAAAACGCAATCAGTGCTGATGTGTATCATCCGTGTCTCAAATTGAGCACATACTTTGGCTAAGCGATGAGGGAACATCGCATTAATCGGTAGTACAATCAAAGGATCGTTAGCGCAAGCTAGTTGTTTTATCAGCCCCACACAATTGATCACTAGATTGGGTCGAACTCGTTCAAATACGCTAATCAGCTTGTCTTCATCAAGCACATCAATATTAGAAATCAGTTTTGCATGCATTTGAACGGGGAAATATCGTAGTGCCTCTATATCACGCAAGGTACCATATACATCAAAATGCTCACTGTTTTGAAGTGTCCGAAAGATGGCACTGCCTAACATGCCTGTTGCACCTAATACTAAAATCTTCACTTAAGATGTCTCCTTTTTACTGATTCTTTCCTTAAGAATTTCTATGAGTCGTTGACTCTGACGCACCATCTCGAAATGCTCAAGAAAATAGGCACGGCCAGATTGGCCTAGTTTATCCCGTTCTGAGTTTGACATATGGTAAAGCCGTTCTATATTTTTGGCCAATGTTATTTCATCCTCAGCAGGAGATGCGAATCCTGCACCAGCCTCCTGAACAATGCGAGCACCTTCACCATCAAGGGCTGCAATCACAGGACGGCCAGCCGCTAAGTAAGCTTGAATCTTGCTCGGAATCGTATAGGTAAAAATTTCCTCTCGCTTCAGTGTCACCAATAGTCCTGCTGCTCGGGAGAATAGATGGGGCATCACTGACGAGGGAAAACGACCTGCCAAAATCAGATTGTTCAAACCCTTTTCAACGATCTGCCGCGCAATCCACTCACTCATACTTCCACTGCCAATCAGGATCAACTTGCAATCGGACAAATGCTTGAGCCGCTCAGCTGCCTGAACGATGGTGGGGAGTGACTGCGCAGTACCAAGGTTGCCCGCAAAAACAAGACAACAATTGCGTTCCAACTGCAGCAATAAATCGTTTGGAATCAACTCCTCTTCGACTGTCTCAGGGGCTTTGTCAAGATAGGAATTTGGATAATAAACTATTTTATTTGCAAGTGCATATTGCGAGACTGGTTTTGCAAAACCTTGTGATTGCACTAGCAACATATCTGCAGAAGCATAAATCCAACGAACGAGTTTCCCAACAAACCTGAGTATCCGATGATTTTTTATGAACCCCGTAGCACTTAAGCTTTCAGGCCAAAGATCCTGAACCCATAATACAAACGGCAGTTTAAGCCGCTTTTTTAAGTAGATGGCAGGAATAGCAGAGGTTATAGGAGACGGTGCAAACACAAAAATCACATCAAATTGTCTTAATTTAATCAAACGATGAAAGTAAAATAAGCCACTTAAGACAAAAGAAAGATAATTGAGTAATAATCGCCTACCCCCTCCTTTACCTCTGGGAAAAATCGGCACCCGATGCACCGCGACTTTTTCATTGAAATATTCTGTGGTGCATCCTTTGGCCGCATATCCTTTAAAGATATCCCCATCCGGATAGTTAGGCTTTCCTGTGAGTACTTCAACCGTATGTCCCTGCATAACAAGACAGTGAGTTAACTCATTAATAATAAAGGATTCGGGCCAAAAATATTGAGATACCAAGAGAATGTTCATTAAGTAATACTATTTAATCGATTAATCTGCTTATTAAGCCCTCACGTTTCCGAGACTCGTTTGATCATCTCTGTGATAACAGTGTCCCAGTTCTTTAAATGCAGAGTTGAAATATCCTGTCTTTTTACATGCAACACCTGCCTATCCATATTAGGGATAGAAATTCTCTCAAAAGGCATCCCCACAAGCAATTCCCTGTGAGGTCCAATATCAGAAATAAATGATTCATTGGCAAAAAAAATGCCTTCTGACGCTGCATTGTATGAATTTTCTATACGCGTAGTAGAAATATAATATTGAGAGTTTCGTAAATAGCTGATAACATCGTCTCTCTGCAGACGACCAGTCATTGTGATATTCTGATTAATATGGAGATGCTTAGGGACTTTTTTCTCGTCTCCAATAACTACCAATTTTAACTTAGGATTATTCTCTCTTAACCTTTCAAATACACGATAAGAATCTTCTATCGCTTTGTAACGATATGTCCCAACCACCACAGCAATATTATCTTGTTTTTGGGTATGTTGAGATTTCTGAAATAATATCTCGTCATCGCTCCCATTCACAGACAAAAAGAATTTTTTAGCATACTTCGAATGAATCAAACTTAAAGAAAAATCTGACTCTGCTGAAATGATATCCACATTCTCTAAATTACTCTTGATTCTTTTACCGAGATAACTAAGTTTCACCTTATCAAATAAGGATAAAGGAACACTCCATGGACCAAGAGGTAAAACATTACTCAAATGAAACCAGTTTATTCGTCCAAATTTCGTATAAACAGGTATCCCATAAGAATAATAAACATCTGGCACGCCAATTGTTTTGCGAATTTCATCCAGATAATCACAATCATTGAGCAACCGTTGGAATCTTGACTGACCTACGACAGTGAAGCGGTTATTTGGGAATTCATTTATTAGAGAACTACACTGAGGATGTATTATAAATCCTGCACCACCATTATGATTAAACCATTTAGCATAGGCATAAAGTCGTTTAAAGCCTCCCCCAGAATATGAAGCAGCAAAATTAAAGAGGAATCTATTAGAGGTCACAATCAAAAATCCTTATTACAACAAATTTCTTATACTTTTGGCGAACTCGCTAACAGCATCATACAAGGAATCGATGGGAACAAAGTGAGTCGCTAGAAGTTTTCTGGAATCATAGGTTCGAGCTAAATTTGACTCTGAACGACCCTTGATTTTGAGTAGAATCGATAAAAATAGCAAGGGAACTGGCAAGATTGGAATTTTACGTGCCCCAAGACCAAGCGTTTCCAATAGAATCTTTTCTACACCCAAGTAATTATTTTCAGGATCATCATCAGAAGAAACATAATAAATACTGCCACTCAGTAAATGGTCCAATAATGCTAAATGTACTATTGCTACAGCGACATTTCTCACCGAAACCAAATGCATTCTTCGCCTTCCAAAAAGAGAAGCCCGCAAATAATTAACCAATTGATTACCATTAATCAATGAATTAGCTAACTTAAGCAAATTTTTACCATGAGGACCAACCATAGCTGTCGGCCTTAAAATAGCTATTTCAAATCCCTTTCCTACAGCATTAAGTACCTGCTGTTCTATTGCGAATTTAACTTTTTCATATTGAGTACAGGGTACACAGGTCACTGTTTCATCAATACGAGGTTCTTTTGCAGTGCCTACAACAACCGCAGTCGAACAATGGATTAATCTTTTTACTTCGTTTCGCACACATGCATCAATAATATTATTGATCAAACGAAGATTATCAACCTCACTGTGCGTATTAATATAAACGGTGTTAATTACAATATCGTCTTTTTCTAGTACCTTATCGAGTGCTCGTGGGCTCAAGAGATCAACGTCATACCATGTAATTCTCTCTGAATGCAAATCAGCATCAGATGGAATTTTACGGGCCACCGCTTTTATTGAAGAGGGTATATTCTTCTGAGCAATAAGAACTTTGCCCAGAAAACCAGTTGCTCCCAAAATGACTAAAGAAGACATATATGCTTAATTCTTAAAAAATTTTAGGATAACAGACTCAAATAAGCATTAGCAATTGTCGTTGGCTGATACTGTCTGAGAATATCCTCAACCACTTCCCTATCAACGTTTTGAGACTGTTTCATAAATAAGCAAAACTCATCGACAATTTTTTCTGTAACTCCTGCATTCTGACTTAAGGTCAATACACTTGGGTATGACTGAAGCATTAGAATGGAGGAGTCATTGGCGACAGAAGTAATATTCAGTATTGGTAAACCAGTAGACATGTACTCAATTACCTTACTTGGAACTTGATAAGTTGTCGTATTACCTATATTAACAAGGATGTCAGCACTCCTATATACCTTTATCAGCTGATCTCTGTCTACAGAGCCATGAAAATATATCCAGTCATTAATAGCCTTCTTATAAGGCTCAAACTCTTGTTCACAATCTCCAATCTTGCCATAAAAATGAATTATAAACTTGGGAGAAGTCATTTTTACGTGTATTTCCGATAATAATTCAAGAAGAAATCTTGGGTTGCGAATTTTGGCATAGAGAGTACCAGCAAATACCAAATGAATGATTTTTTCTTCTAGAGACTCTTCTTCTTTTTCATACCTATCTAAATAAATATAATTGCTCTTGACCAGTGGAGGAATAACATGAAGCCACTTATCACAAACACCTAAATACTTAATATATTCTTGTGCAGTCTCCCTTGTGGTGACTGAAATTTTTTTTGATGCGTTAATAACTTTCGATTCAACCCATCTATTCAAACCCTGATAAAGTTTGGTGTTATTCATTGGCAATTCTCTCAAGCAAGAAAAAGGATCACCATAATCACATACCCATGAGATGTTTTTTCGCTTCTGTCCAAGCATCATCACTGGAATGTGTGAACTAAATGGAACGGCGCTAGAGAAAATTCCGTCATAATGATGCGTTTTTACAAGACGAACGATCTGTCGATATGCACCTGGTATCCACAACCAAGCGTAATCAGGCCATCGTAACGTAATAACTATTTTTTTTATTATTGGGTGAGCGAATTGCTTTATCTTACCAAGCCAAGAAGACGTTTTTGAACTGGCTGTCTGATACCCTGTCGATGCAGAGCCTACAGGGACAAACCGCTGCGATGGATCAACGACTCGATAAACATTTACCCCTCTAATTTGCTCAAATCTTGCTAAAGTTGCATTCGCATAAGCACAAACAACATCGACGATAATCCCATTCTGTGCCCAATGTTCACAAACAGCACTCCAACGAAATGCACGTGGATCATGCTTGGGATAATAAGAATGAGTAATAACTAAGATACGCACCTATTTTCCTGTTAAAACAGCCCGTTCTGGCATATTCATAAAAGAAAAGCGCCAACCATGATTGGACCTGGTTTCTAAACTAAAAATAAAATTCTTTTTAGCCCCCAGCCACATTGCCAAACCAAGAAAACAATAAAGTGCCTGATAAGCATCTTCCCTGGGATATCCGAATAAAGAATGATATAGAGTGAACATAACCGATAAAAACAAATAAAGCATAAACCCATTTCTTTCTGTTCGATATTTGCTTTGATAAGATCGACTAGCAGCAATTAGAAAAGGAGCAAAGCCAATTATCATGGCAAATATTCCAATTCGCTGCAACCATCTAACATAGTCATTATGTGGACCTGAGTTGATAACAGCTGTTAGCCCAACCCCAATTAAATACTCACTTGATTTTAGCCTCGTCAAACCATCTTTTATAATCTCCCATCTTCCTGCACCAGGGGGAGCAGATGTTCCCGTATATTTATGAAGCAACTTATTATTGAGAGTAACGATATCCTCCTCACCTTGTCCAATCTGAACAGGTTGTACTTCAGATGTGGATTGAATCCATAACGGAAGAGATAGAGGCATTATCCAAGACAAAGGTTCAGACAAATTACGATTAAATTGAACTGGATTCCACCTAAGGTCAAGAACGGCTTTTTCTGCAGTATTAACTTCACTTCTTTCCTTAAGTGAATGATGCTTCCAACTATGTCTGTCAATTATGGTCAATCCTATGCTGGTCAATCTATTCTCATACTTAACTCGCGTGTCGTGCTCCAGTACTATATTCTTACTCACTAAATTAAACACCAGAAACACGGATAGAAAACACACCGCTAAAAATAATATTTTTTTTACCAGACCATTCTCTTTTTCCCATACAGTAAAAACCCCTACACAGAACAGTATAAATAAGATTGACTGACGGCTGCTCGATAATAAGATATAAATTGACAAAAATAATAAACTGATAAGAACAATTAACTTACGGCTATTTTTTATCCTGGAACTTAATAAATAAATGGCAGACAAAACTGGAAATGTTAAATAGGGTACATAAGTGTTGTATTCGATGGCTCCTCCGCCATTCTCAATAATGGCTCCAAATGCACTTAAAGTATAAATTTGATGGACATTAAGGTACTCTAAAACACTCAGTGGAGCCACTACAACCGCGATGAAAGCTATTTTTTGTACTTCCTTTTCTGATAGTCCCCTCAAAGCAAAATACACCACCATAGGTACATAAATCAAAGCATTCCGTAAAATATAAAGATCTGAATTAATTGTCTTAAGATGCAAAGATGCCCCTGTCGCATCGTTTCCATATAAGTTTGTACCTGGGTCTACTATCGCAAACAAAGCCAGTAACATTGGAAAAAAAATCAACAGAAAAAGTTCCGATGGATGTCGCTTATAAAATAGATCGCTTAATTTCATACAACATAACACCGAAAAAACAACAGCAAATAACTCTCGGTAGTAAATAAAGGTGTCAAAAAGGAGATAATGAAATGGCTGTAAAAATAAAAGTAGAAATAGAGTATATAAACCAAAGGAATTCCAAGAATTCGCCGTCCTAGCTGGTTGCACTGTTTCTGAACTGTAATTGCTCATCGGTACTACTCCCTCCATGTCTTAGTTTAATGCCATAACCAGGCGAAAATGGCAATTGTTTCTTAATGAATTTCGAATGTTGTTCTGCATGATTTACCTGGTAAATGATTACAGAGTTACTTTCCAGGTAAACGATAAGTTGGCTATTATCTTTGATTTCCTGAGTGTGAGCAACAAAACCTCTCCTGCCAAAATAACTTATAGATACTCTTTCTGGGCGAACAGTTCTAAAAACATTTTTTAAGCAAATACTGGGATCATCAGAATTGGCAAAAGGGGAAAAATGACTATTACTACTACGATAATTATATCGTTCGAATGGTAAAGAAGTATAAAGATAAGTGCCGGGATCACGAACTAAATCTTGACCATCAATTGATAGTTCGACAGAAAGTTGATCTTGATGAATATGGCTGGAATGCATGATATCCATACTAACCCAACAGCGTATTGCCATATATAAACGAGACGATCTGAGGATAAATAAGCCAAAATGTGGGTAGGCATAACCGTTTAAATCCGTCAGTAAGTCTCCCTCAGCAATTGTAAACTGGGTTTTATGGACATGATCAGCAGCAAGCGACTCTACCTTTAATAGGCTCTCATTTAGAATGTCTTCCGTACCTATTTCAAAAAATTTAAGCGCATTATTTGTGCATTCCTCATTGTCCTGAGATATCAACAACTCCTTCTGTGACAGAATACGTAAAATGATACTATCAGGATGGCATAATGCCCTTTCTTTCCCCCCAAGCCAATTATAATAATTAGCTTTACCAAATACGCCGAAAGCCCCAGCAATTAAGTGACTACAATCAAGATGATCTTCCATAAAATAATTGGCATCATCGTGTAAATGTTTATAACCATCTAAATTAGCATAATTTTCTCGAGCCTGTTTGACACTCATCTTTTGGTATTTAGGGGCAAGCTTTAAGAAACGTCCACTATCATTATCACCAATTTGCGGAATATGTCCGTTGGGTTTGGTTATATCAATGATGAATTCAACCATCCTCTCCATGCATTGAAAATACTCTTCTGGAAATGGACTATGTTTAGCTCTATTAGGTATTGAATAGAACGATCGTGGAGCACCTTGTAGGCGCGGCTTCCCCCATCTATTTTTGAACAACTTATGATCATAAGACTTGAGTTTTTCAAGCCTTTCTTTTGGTAAACCCATTATCAGCGCAGTAGCATAATAAACCATTTCAGCAGATAAGCGATGATAAGCCGTAGAACCTTCAAAATTGCCCCCATCTTTGTAAAATTGTCTCTCTACTTCTATGTTTAGTTCTTGTACCGCAAAGGCTAACCAGGTATCGACTTCTTCATCGGAGGGAAGATAGCTTGCAATAAAAGCCAAACCAGTAATATTGGCAAGATAATGATTAGAACGCTGTGGATACCATTCTAAATTTGCAATGATATACTTACCGTGCTCGTAAATACTCTTGGCCATAAGCGTTTCAAAATACTCAGGAAATCTAATTTGGCTAGCAAGAAATAAATCCTTCGCCAATAACCAATTAACTGCTCGGATTGCTATGTCCATGGGACACACCCAATTCACACCGAATCCAGGCGGGTTAGTGGCCATGAAATCAAGTACTTGATTTTGATATTCTTTTTGAATCTGATGCTTTATACCCTCGTCTAGTTCAGAATCCCAAACAGCCAAAGCCATTTGTGGCAAATGTTGCATTCGTGCCAATTCCCAAGGCACTTTCACATCAACCCCTAACTTATGACCAAATTGAATTTTTTTCGACAAAGTTCGTTCCGACCATCGGTAACCTGATTTAAAATCTAACTGCCAATCGATTGGTTGATAATCCTCATCAACGTATTGCCATATCTGTTGCGCTTTCGACAAGTTGGCTCGGTTAATTCGACCTTTTAGCCAATAGCCATTAATATCTGGGTTAACATTTTGTCCCATTTTAAAATGGTATTGGTCGAGACCACGACAGTTCATGCCATAAAAAACGTTAACCCATCCAGAGCCAAGCAAATCAAATCGGTGGTCTAAATAGTGAGCAATGACTTCGCTTGGGATTTTATTTGCTTGTTCAAGTAAAATGAGATCTTCAGGATTTATTCTGTGCTCTAACACATAACATCTATTATTATTTTGATAAGTACTCTTACAAGTGCTTTTTGTTAGAAATAATAACTGGTTCCATTCCCGTTCGATACGAAGGACTATTCGTTCGAATACTCCTCGGTAACCTGACTCAATAATGATTTGTTGTATCCGCCCTATCATTTTATTTACTAACGGCTCTTGTTTCATCTCTCATCATAGCTATCTGCTCTTCAACCAATAGGGCTATTTTGGCTGATTGTAATTGTTGCCACCAGGGTATAGGCCAACTGCCATTGTTAATAGCATCTGCAAAAGATATCAACTCCTCTCGTAATCCTTTTTCTTGAGCTGACGTTTTTAATGATTTTCCTTTAATCCCATGTACCTCGAGAGATTTATAATCGGATAACACCATGAGCTTGCCATCAACATAGAGATCCGCTGTTTCCTTAGGGAAATCTTTAGCCCCCAATGCTGTATAAGTCAGACTAGCAACCGAACCATCATTAAACGTCATAGTGGCAATAAAATTATCATGACGTCCATAATGATGTGATTTAGGCATTATCGATTGTGCGGTCACCGATATCACTTCCGCATTCGTTAGATAGGTAAAAAGATCATAGATGTGACAGGCCTCCCCTAAATTACGACCACCACCTTCTGGTCCATGAACCCAATTATCAAGTGGAATATACCCAGCATTCATACGGTAATTGACGATGAAAGGGGCACTGCGTCCTTGTAATAATTCAGCCATACGTCGTGCGTAGGGTGAGAAACGACGATTATAACCCGTTAGCAAAATTGGTTTTGGCTTATCATTAGTTGCATTGATAAATTCATCTAATGCAATAAGTTCCTCAATTGTTAATGCTAGAGGCTTTTCTACTAAGACATGCTTGCCAGCCTGAAGAGCAGCCAACGCCATACTACCATGCTGATGGTGTCGAGTAGCGATAATCACGGCATCGACATCTGGATCGCTCAGTACTTCATCAAAATCAGTCGAACAATAGCTGGCACCAAATTGTTTGGCAGCAGCCGTAGCATTATGCCCAGTACGGGTCACAATGGCTTGGATAATAAAACGCTCACTCATACTCTGCAAGTTGGGTAAGTGAGCTGAGCGGGCAAATGCTCCTGCCCCCAACACAGCAACACGAATTTTACCTTGAGTTGGCTTTGCTGCTGGTTTTAAATGAACCGTATGAATCGGCTTAGAATCCTCCGGATAAGTTAAAAGGACCATCATCGGCTTGATTGCAGCATCATTCAAAGAAGCATATGCTTTCGAAGCCTCAGAAATAGGATAGCGTGCGGATATTAGCCGGTCGACTTGTATGCGTTTCTCAGCTAATAAACGCAAATACTCATTCATGTTACGATTCTCAGTCCATCTTACATAGGCTACTGGGTAATCTAACCCCTGCTCTTCATAACGATGATCATAGCGCCCAGGACCATAAGAGCTGGAAATCAAAAAATCAATTTCCTTGACATAAAAATCAGCACGGTTGAGATGTAAACCCACATCACCGACTAGAACCACTCTTCCTTTTTTTCTGCATAGCTTAAATGCGGTTGATACGACAGCATCCGAAGGCGTTGCAGCTGTAATAATGACCCCGTCAACGCCCAAACCATCAGTAACTCTTTGAACTTGCTCAATATTATCGCCCTCATTCGGATTCAAGCCAAGATCCATTCCCAAGCTCAAAGCCAATGCTATTCGCTCAGAGTCAATATCAATTCCAATGGTACGGCAACCATTAGCCTTCAGCAATTGCACGGTCAGTTGACCAAGAATACCCAGGCCAATAACTGCAAAATTTTCACCTAAAGTAGGCTCAGCCCGACGTATGCCTTGTAGGGCAATAGCACCCAGTGTCACAGTAGAGGCACTTTCCCAACTTAAAGACTCAGGCAAGGATGCACACAAATTGCGCGGTACCCGAATAAATTCCGCATGATGCGCACATTGCGCACCCGCGCAAGCTACACGATCACCTATAGCAATATCATGAATATCTGCACCAACATTAACTACGATTCCAGTAGCAGAATAACCAGTAGGGTAAGCAGCCTCACGTTTCTCTTCTAAAAGACTTAAGGTACGTTGCAATCCCATTGAAGAGGCTAATTTAAGCGTAGCAGCTACTTTTTCAGGCTGTTTCAATGCTTTTTTCCATAAAGGAACAGCGCTTTGGCGTATTCCACTCATTTCTGTACCCACAGACAGGCACGACGTATGAACCTTCACCAAGACTTCGCCAGGGCCCACCTGTGGTGCTGGAACATCACGAATAATGGCATTTCCTTTATGAATTAGAACTTGTTTCATTGTTAGACCTTATTTGGTAGTAACTTCAGATATCCCTATAAAATTTTGTGGCACGACCGCGGGCTCCATTTCTGATAACGGTAGAGGTTTGGACACCTGCATCGTGGGCTCTGCAGAAGAAAAAGTATCTTGAGAACTATTTTTAATATAATGGTTCCACCATTGAGCAACATTTAACAGAGGCCAAACTCGCTCTCTTTTCTCACTCTCGAGTAATTTTTTGATCTCACTCCAATCAAGCAAATCAGTCTCATGACAAAAATCCTTCAATTCCTGTTTAGCGACATCTGCTAAACGATCGTCAAACCATTCTTGCATGGGTGCTGCAAAACCTTGCTTTTTTCGATCAATAATTTCATCCGGGATAATACCACGTACTGCTTTTTTCAGAATGTACTTGAGTGTGCCATTGCGGGTTTTTACTTGGGGCGGAATACTCATTGCCAGCTCGACAAACTTATGATCCAAAAAAGGCACACGACCTTCCAGAGAAACCCCCATGCTCATCTTGTCCACTCTCATTAACAATAACTCAGGCAAGCGCATATTGAGATCGATATAAGTCATCCAATCAAGATGGGATTTTGTTTTTGATTTTTCTTCAAATCGTTTTCGAATCGGTGCTATGGCTTCCCATGAGGTTCGATTTGCAAATCTTTTTTTCATTCTCGGGGAAAGCAATTGCATTTTTTGCGTATGAGTATATGATTCCGCCCCTCCCCAAAAAATCGGCAATTTGCAACTACTTCGCCGCAAATATTCGTAGCGCCAATCGTCATCCCATCCTAAAAGCGATAAGGTTTTAACAACCATACGCTTAAAAATTCGCGGCACCCAGATATCATCCAGCTTCTGTAGACGCAGTTTCATTTTCCATTTTGAGTAACCCCAAAATAGCTCATCTGCTCCCTCCCCCACTTGACAAACAGTCACTCCATTATCACGAGCAAGCTTAGCGACGTAATAACAGGGTACACACACAGAATCACCGATAGGTTCATCCTGTAAATGCACCATTTCTGGTAGAAAATTAATCAAGTCACTGATATTTAGTAATTTTTCGTGATATTGCGCGCCGACTTTTTCAGCAACAGCCCGAGCATGATGTAACTCGTTTTGATAACTTTGATAATCACCCTCATAGCCAATAGAGAATGTTTTTACCTCTCCTGCGTGATTTTCAGAAAAAAGCGCTGCATTGGTGCTGGAGTCAATACCTCCTGATAAAAAGATGCCTACAGGAACATCACTTGCTTTTAACAGCTGTACAGCCGTTCTTAACTCACTCAATAGCTGGCTTGCGATTTCCTCATCAGATTTATCATTCAACGGCTTGGTATGATCGAGCACGTCCCAATATTGATGCTCTTTGATGTTCCCATTTGTATCAATGCACATCCACGTTGCGCAAGGTAGCTTATAAATACCGTCAAAAAGAGTGCCTGGAGCTGGCACCGTCAGGAAGGACATGTAATGAAAAAAACCCTCTTCGTTGACTGCTCGAATCTGTTCTGGGTCTCGCAGTAGCGCCTTGATTTCAGAGGCGAATACAATGCGGCCATTATGAATACTATAATACAGTGGTTTAATGCCGGTGCGATCCCTGACTAACCACAATTCTTGATTTCTACTGTCCCAAATGGCGATAGCGAACATACCACGAAATCGATGCAAACAATCGATACCCCAGTGTTCAAAAGCATGTAGGATGACTTCAGTGTCGGAATGATTCGTCTTCCAGGTATGGCCACCAAGCTCTTCTAACTCTTTACGAATATCGGCATGATTGTAAATCTCACCATTAAAAACAACCCAAATAGAGCCATCCTCATTACACATCGGCTGATTGGCAGTATCGGACAAATCAATGATGGATAAACGACGGTGACCTAAACCAATTTTTTTATCGGGTGCTATCCAAACACCTGCGCCATCAGGCCCACGGTGAGCCATCGTGTCGCGAAGATTAATCAGATAGGATTCACTTACTTCAAAAGGTGAATCATTAAAGGACAATACCCCTACAATTCCGCACATCGATTTTAAATTCCAATTCGTTAATATTTATTTCTCTTGAACAGCACACCCTGGATGGTCTTGAATAAATTTTTCTACTAAATTCACTATGTGTTGCAAATCATACTGCTTTAAACGACTATGACAAGGTATATTAATTATCTGATTAGCAACGCTCTCTGCCAATGGATAAGAACCAGCCTGATAATTAAATAATGGAGAAGTGGGTATTGGCGATAATGGACCATCAAACCATTGACCCAATTCGACGCCTCTTTCCCCAAAATAACGAACGGCAAGCTCTCGATTAGCCACCAGGAAAGAAACACGTGGAGCCACAGAGATCTCATCCTCGGAAGGAGAGCCTGGTATGAAAATGTTTAGCTTGGCGAGAGACTCCCTTATGACAGCGGCGTTTCTCTCACAAGCTGAAATGATTTTTGCAAAATCACGCCATTGAAGAATTGCTAATGCAGCCTGAATGCCCCCCATCTTCATCAAAAAATTGGAACTCACAATGCCATCAAATTCCAGTTTAGGCGTGGACGGCCTAAAGATACGGCTCTTAAACCCTACAGCCAATGTATATTTTTTAATTACATAGGGGGTAAGCGGATGGTAACACCAAGCTGATATTACCGTTTGCCACAAATCACGGGTTGCAGACCACCATGACGGTTCATGCAATTGAGCGTAGAATTTTTCAACGGCATGAACAAGTTGCTGATCATTAACAATGAGAATACCGCCCCATCCGACAGACAGCGTTTTTGATAACTCCATAGATAGGATGGCTGCATCTGCCAATGTCCCCACATAACGGTCATCCACTTTTGAGCCAATAGATAAGGCACAATCCTCAATAACCAGGATCCCTTGTGCTTTTGCATTCTCAATAATGACCTGCGGTACTGGCTTGCCTAAGGTATGTTGCACAACAATAGCTCGTACACGAGACGATAAGACCTTAGAAACCGCATCCCATTCAACATTGAGTGTGTCTGCGCTAATATCAACATAAATGGGCTTCGCTCCCACAGCGATAACAGCTGTAGGCACTGCTAAGCAAGTATATGCCGAGAGCAGTACTTCGTCACCAGGTCCAATGCCAGCCGCTTTAAGGCAAGCAGTTAGTGCTGATCGCCCACTACCAAATGAAAATACGCCAGCGCTGGAAGAGCAATAAGTCTTTTTAATTTCTTGATGTAATCGACGGCGTTGTGCCTCAGCATTTCTCCATAAACTGGCCAACCATAAAGCGATACCCTGCAAAGAGCGCCAAATAGTGATGGAGCCCAAATAGAGTGATATTTGCCGCTTCCACATCGATCAAACCCCTAGAATGTTCCTTCTATTTCAATCTTCGCATCCAAATTACAGATTGAACCATCTCAACTTAACCGGAACCTCTTATTTTGTAGCGTTGATTAGCATAAAAAAACCCTGCGATTTGAAAAACGTTTTTATAATTTGTCGGGGCCAAAAAAATTTAATTAGCTTAATTAACATTCCTTTATGCTGTTGACCATTATACGAAGTTAACAGATCACCATGACACAGTAGCGTTTTAATTTCCACCTGACGAAATTTTTTAAACATCTCACGAGCTTCTTTTACAGAATAGGCTTTAGTTCCAGGACTTTCTTGATACTTATCGTAAATTTCTGTTAGGGAAGTAAAGGGCTTTCCTTTTAATAAACCATGTCTCAGCCATCCTAAATACCCTACAAAGCTATACTTGTGATAAATCATTATCTTGGCAGTACCCCCTTCTTTCAGTACTCTAAAAACTTCTGAAATAGCTTTTGGGGTATCAGGGGAATGATGTAAAACTCCCCAAGAATAAACCAAATCAAATGTATCATTGGAAAAAGATAACTTCTCCGCATCAGCTACTTTTAAATCAGAATTTAAGCCAAGCAACTGCAAGCGTTTTTTTGTATAGCTTATCGCACGATCAGTAAGATCTATCCCGCTCAATTCAGCCCCGGCTTCAGCAAATTTTTGGTGATCTGACCCTAGACCAACTCCAATCTCCAGAACTTTCTTTTGTTGGTAGCGATGAAACTCAGCAAAATCCAGGATATACGGCTCGAGCTCATACCTGATTTTTGCCTGACGTTCAAATCCTTCTTTATTGTCTAGTCCCGCAAGATACAATTCACCACATGAATCAGTGTTCCAAAAATTGTAAACGGCTTGTTTCGCTTGATCCATTTCATTTCCTTAATTTGCTTTTATGCAAGCTCTGAGAATAAGATAAATTATTGCAAACGTTTGATTCAGATGTTTGCGATTCCTCCAATACCCCGAATTTTATGGACAAGCTTATTGTCAGACAACATAAATTTCAATAAAAATTCTTAAATAGGCAATTAAAATTGATTTCTACCTATCTGATGCCCTGATTTAGGCATGACAGTCATAAACAGTTCAGCCATCCTGTCATTTGTTCTTTCTACTGAAAAAATAGCCTCTGCACGACGCCGTGCGGCAATACCCATCGCCTCTCGCAAATTGGCGTCTGATGCCAATCGTTCAATGCAATGAAGTAACTCTTCTCCGTCGATGTGCTGAGTCTCTTTATCCAGGGGTACAAGATATCCCGTTTCCCCATGTACGATGGCTTCTGGGATACCCCCCGCATCGCTGCCAATCACTGGTCGCGAAGCAGCCATGGCCTCTTTAATGGACATCCCCATGCAGGCATGTTGATCATGGGAAGGGGCTAGCACAATATCACTAGCTGCATAGATAGAGGGCTGCAACTCAAACGGTATGTTATTTAGAACATGGACTCGTCCCTGATATTTCTTCGCAAATGCCGCAACGGCTTCTGAAAACGGTCCTTTCGCTCCCGCAAACAGTAATTTAACCTTTGGCAAGTGCTCAAGAAGAGTTGGGGCTATTTCAAGCAAACGTCCGATTCCCATTTCCTCATTAAACCGTCCCATAAAGGTCGCCAAAATTTCATCTGACGTCACACCAAGTTCTGCACGATAAGGTTCGCGTAATTCTTTCTTTGCAAAACGATCCAAATCGATACCTAAATACACCGGCTCGATTTCCTGTGAAATACCTAACACCTTTGCAAAACTACAAGCGCAGTGTTTACTCGAAGAGGCCACTGCCTGTGGACTGGCAAGATATCGTTCAAAAAACGTCTTACGTTTCATAAAAAAATTGGGGCTATCGTATATTTCCCCAAAAATCATCAGCATGACACCACGATAAGCACCCCAGGTATGCTTGCAAGGTAATAAGGAAAGCGAGCAATCACTTTGGTAGAAACTAACAACCTGACTTCTGTGCTGCTCAGCAATATGGTTGATGAGTATTGCTTTGACAGCTTCTGAAACCACTCTGCGAACTCCAAATCCTTCTTTTCCTAATGTCTTTAAAGACGCAGCTACCATGCGTCGACCTGGATGTGAAGCGAGTTTTCGCAGATGACGTCGAGTATCAAATCGATAAAGAGTAGCGCCATCAATCTGACTTACTTCCTCTTTATCTCCAAAACTGATAATAGCCACATCCTGTGCACCACGGGCAAACATACCTGGAATTAAAGTAGTCAGATGGGTTGCAATACCACCATAAGGTGGAGGATAAGGTCCAACTAATAATAGCCGTAAGTTTTCACACTGTTTTTCTTTCATGAATACCCTTTAACTTTAATAATTACTGAACAGATACAAGATGTGGGTGCACTTTTTCAATGCCTGAACCAATCCCATAGCCTGTTGCAATTTCAGATCCCAATTCAAACGCCACATATTTTAATGGTAAGTCCACAGACAATTGCGCAGGCTTCACTCCAAGTGCACACATTGCAAGACTTTGAGGTTGACGTAAACGAAGCATATCGAGAATATAACGAGGGGTTCGCCCACTAACCACAATGCCTTCCACCACTAATACATTTCGGGCATAGAGAGGTTCATTGATGTCTTGAATGATGCGAACTTCACCAGATGCATTGCCATTTGCATAGCTATTAAAACTTAAGAAATGCAGTCGGCTCGGCACTGTAAACTGTCTTACAAGATCAGCACAAAACATGCTTGCACTATTAACAAGACAAATAACATCAAGAGTCAAACCAGCGTAATCAGCATTGATTTGCTCTGCAAGACAATTTACCCGTTCTTTAATTTGTTCTTCCGTAAAAAGTACTCTCATACGCTGTAATCCATAACTTTATAACCATGTCGCTTCACAAGATTATCTCGTTGTGCTGCTTTAAAATCTTCCGCAACCATTTCTGCCACCAAATCAACAAATGACGTTTTTGGTGTCCAACCCAGTTTTGCTCTGGCTTTACTGGCATCACCTAACAATGCATCCACTTCTGTAGGACGAAAATAACGGGGATCTACTGCTACAATACACCGGCCATCTTCATCGTAACCACGTTCATTCTCACCAGCTCCTGACCAGGTTAGTCTCATTCCCAATTCACCAGCTGCCGTGTTCACAAAATCACGAACACTATGTTGAATGCCAGTCGCAATGACGAAATCCTCGGGATAATCCTGCTGTAACATTAACCACTGCATTTCGACGTAATCTCTCGCATGTCCCCAATCACGCCTGGCGTCCAAATTACCCAGATACAAGCAGTCTTGCAAACCTAGCTTAATACGTGCTAATGCTCGGGTAATCTTGCGAGTTACGAAGGTCTCTCCACGAATGGGTGACTCATGGTTAAATAAAATTCCATTACATGCATAGATATTATATGCCTCACGGTAGTTAACCGTAATCCAATAAGCATACAATTTTGAAACCGCATAAGGACTACGCGGGTAAAAAGGAGTCTTTTCAGTTTGAGGAGTTTCCTGCACAAGTCCATAGAGCTCTGAACTAGACGCCTGATAAAAACGGCATGTTTTTTCAAGTCCTAAAATACGAATAGCCTCAAGAATACGTAATGCTCCGAGTGCGTCGGAATTCGCAGTGTATTCTGGCTCTTCAAAAGACACTGCCACATGCGATTGAGCCGCCAGATTATATATCTCATCAGGCTTAACTTTTTGAATCACATGCACCAAACTCATGGAATCAGTCATGTCTCCAAAATGACAGAAAAACCGGCAGCTCGGATCACGTTCATCGGTAATTAAGTGATCGATACGACTGGTGTTAAACAACGACGATCGTCGTTTGAGACCGTGAACAATGTAGCCTTTTGCTAATAAGAACTCGGCAAGATAAGCACCATCCTGGCCTGTTATTCCAGTAATAAGTGCGGTTTTACGCGGAGTATTCATATCCTCTTACTTCCTTAAATATAATAGGCTTTGCTGTTTCTACGAGCGTTTCTGAGACAGACTGAATCATTTCATCAGTCAATTCAGGAAATGTGGGTAAATTAAAACCACGAGCTGATAAATCTTCAGAAACAGGATTAACTTTACCTTCATAGATGGGCATCGATGTCATTGGATAGAAGAAAGGCCTTGTTTCCACGCCTTGCTCCTTAAGTTGATTTAACAACTTGTCACGCTCATCCCGGTTGGCACGAGGTAACAACGCCGAGGTGAGCCAATTCACAGGCTTTGTGCCCTCCATTTGTGGATTCAGCATAAAACCATGCGGCGTCAAATAATGTCGATACGTTTGCAATATTCGATCTCGCTCTCTCATGAAATCATTGATTCTTTCAAGCTGGGCAACACCCAGAGCTGCTTGCAGATTGGTCATGCGATAGTTATATCCGACTTCCGTGTGCCAATAGCGTCGTTGTTTACTCATGCCATGATCACGCAGAAGACGTGCTCGCTCAGCAACAGTATCCGAATTTGTGGTGATACATCCCCCCTCTCCGGTAGTAATAATCTTATTTCCATAAAAACTAAACGTGGCACAATCCCCCAAGCCACCCACTCGACGACCTTGGTATTCTGCCCCATGTGCTTCAGCAGCATCTTCAATGATCTTTAAATCATATTCTTTCGCAATGACCCATAATTCCTTCATTGCGCAAGGATGTCCATATAAATGCACGGGAATAATCGCTTTGGTTCTTGCTGTAATATTTTGCCGAACTAAGACTGGATCAATACACCAATCGCTATTGCGAACATCCACAATCACAGGCTTGGCCCCCGCAAGTATCACTGCATTTGCGGTAGCTGCAAATGTTAAATCAGGAATGATCACCTCATCCCCTGACCCAATACCAAGTGCTTTAAGAGCAAGATGAATAGCAACGGTTCCATTAGAGGTTGAAACGCAATGTTTTACACCACAGTACTCGGCAAACTCTCGTTCAAATCGTTCGAGATAAGGACCAAGAGAGGATACCCAGCCTGAGGACACAGCATCAGTAACAAATTGTATTTCGCGATTAGAGATGATGGGTTTTGAAATTGGAATCATTTTATTATTTCTAGCCTAATAATCTTAAAAACATTTACTTTTTATCAAACTGCCTATCTTGGCCAAGACTCAGGAGTATAAGGCCATTTTAAAACTTTGCAAACCGCAGCCCAGCGGGCCTCCATTTCTGGCAGATACAGCAGTGGGACCCACCCCATTTTGAGATAAATTGCAATAGCCGGCAGACGATGATCGTGTGTTTCTAAATAAATACGCCGATAACCTCCTGCAACTAACCGGGACGTTACTGCAGCGGCTACTGCTTGTCCCAATTTTCGTCCCCTGTGAGTAGGATCAACGGCAAGCCAGCCAAAATTTCCTGCTCGCGGATGCCTTGGAGTTGGATGATGTGATGCAAAACAGGCAGCGACTATAGCGTTGCTTGGCTCGTGCTCTATCACAAAGAAACCTTCGGGAAGTAAATGCTTGTCCCAGTAATGCAAGGGAGGCTCTTCCATGCCTGCTGCAATAAACAGCTTCAAATAACTTTGAGTATCGTCCGATCGAAACTGACGTAAACGGTATTCTTCGGGCACTTGGATCCCGGATGGAGACTCTAGTGTCTCTGGCCACACCATCTCTAAAAGGGCCGGTGTAACAGGAGGTCCTTTAATAGCCCAAATGGCACGACGTGCCAATTTTTTGAAGAATTCTTTTGGTGTCATACCTAATTTACCTGTTACTCCATGTCATAAGCAACTGGTTTCTCAACCGAAGTTGCATATTCAACCGCTACTTCATCTAAAATAGCTGTGCGTAATAAATCTTGGGAATTATTGCATTGATAATCCCACTGCGCCACCAGTTTTTCACCTGACTTTCTAGCTTCTGCTTTGTCATGCAATAAAACCTGTACTAATGAGACAAGTTCAGGAATAGAACGGCTTATTGGTGTTCCTGGTGCAAAATCGAGTTGGCCATTCTTTAAAAATCGAAGATGCGTTTTTCTACGTGCCAGCACCCCTGTATTATCTGCAAAATTAGCAACAACAGCACAGCCTAAATAGGCCGCATCAATACCTAACGAAGTGGTATGCGACATGACCAAAACATCAACATCCATCAGCCCTTGAATGTAACTCAAAAGCTGTGCTGTAATCAAACCGCCCGAATAACTACTCAAACCGGCGCAAACTTCCTCAGGCCACTGCAATTGAAGCAGTGTTTCTCCGTAACGCTCCATAATTTCTGCACGTTCTTCTGATGTCATGGCATAAGGACGATATACTAGTTTCGTGCTCTCGCCAAACAAACCGTTTTTATTTGCTGTGATCAGCGCATCGATGGCTTGAAACTCACTTTCCCGAGGGAAATATATTCGCGATACTCCGGCATAAAGCATTACACGTTTATCTTTTTTCTGATTTACTTCCCTCAGCTCAGGACTATTTTTGACAATTCTATCTATCGTACGAAACCACATTGAACCTAAGCGGATCATGCGTGACTCTGGAACTTGATGGTAATTACGCGCGCAGTGTTCCTCAAAAGGCCCCTGAACACATACTGCATCATAATTACACAGTAGATAACCATTTACCCATAATTGATCAGTCGTGTAAGGAACAAGGACTGTACGAAATCTGAAACGACGAGCATTCCATGCTAACATCCTATCTTGCTCTCCCCATGAAGAAGCCTGTACTAGCGTAACTTCTTGGTATTGTCCAACTAGATTTTCAAGCATCGGTGAGCGAAATACACTGCGACCAATTAGCCAATCCAGGACTTTCCATGCTCCACGCCACAAACCAACGATGCTGGTTAATTGTTTCACCAAGCGCCTTAACCAGGGATCCGATGTGTCTTTGCCGTCTTCACCAAACTGCTTTGTCATTATTGACCAATAATATTGTAAACCACGACGACGGTTTCGACGGTAGAATGCGACTGTGCGCATTAGTTCAGAAAGTGAATACAATATCTGAATCAATCTGGGTTGCTGTTTGGGCAGCTTAATCGGGAAGAAGCCAAGCTTAGAAGAACGATACTCGTTCCGAAAAGCATCATCATCAGCAAATGGGGTAGCTACAACGATATCCGCATCATCTTTAACAGCCCCTAAAATATGGTCATTTAAAAGAACTCGCGCTATTCGAATATTGGGAACAGAAAGAATAACCAATCGCTTGTTCATGAGATCCTTACCACTTAAAAGATGAAATAATATTTAACCTCTCATCATCTGCAAAGCTTTATCCGGTGGCACAGTCTCTAGCAATTTATCAGCCATTCGCAATTCCCCGGAAGCAGGATACACTTCAAACTGAAGAATATCTCTATACGAACCTGCTCTTGGGACACTGGCAGCATGAAGACATTCTTGTGTATTACAGATACAAACATCCCCTAAATCACCTTCAAAAAATTTTAAGGTTGAAGGATTGACTAATCTCTGACGCATTGAGCTAGTCAATTTAACTCGGTGAAAATAGCCCAATTGACGAATAATCTTTTTAGATGCGTTTTTGTCATGGAATCGAAATGCACCTGTCTCGCGTGTAACACCATCAGTAAGTAAAACAAAAACGCGAAGACCATTCGCTGGACAATTATCATGATGAAATGTATTAGAAAATTTGTCATCTCTATCACCATCAATATTGGAGACATGATAATTACGCCAGACTCTTACACTTTCAACCCGTAGAGCACAACCATAATAAGAAGCAATAATACGACAAATTTCATCTCTCAAAAGCATACGCAACTCTGGAATTTTTTCAGTCGGATCAAGTAAAAATCGGGTTGCACCATTAGGTGAAGTCATTGAAGTCGCTGGATCTTCAATAAGTTCAGCAACATGCTTCTGAATATTTAAGAGAAAAGTCCGACCATAATGAGCTGGTAAAATAAGGTAACCATGAGAACGTAGTGATTCAGCAGCAAAGGAATCAGCTTGAACAACTGGGATCGGTTTGTATTGTGATATAAAATCTTGCTGCAGACGCTGCAAGTGTCTCTTTGCTCCAAAATTATTGGAGAACCCAGCACTATTGCCGTACCATAATTTAATTGGAATTGAAAGAAAACCCTCCCCCCAAATTCTTGTACGGTACCACACCCCACGTATAATTTTTGTTAGAGTAAAACGTGAATTTTTCATTTTTATTGAAGCACTCACTCTTAAATTCTCCTTCCCGCAGCACGCGGCACGACACGTTGAATTGTGTTAAAAATAAATTCTTTAACCAATTGAATATCTCTCCACTGCACTACAAGATCATTCCATGAGAGTCCTGCTAATTTGATAAAGACCAAAATCTCAACAATTGCTGTAATTATTAGCGTGAGCAATAAAGATACTGCACCGCCTATCACGGTCCATTTTGGAACTAGCATCAAAGCTGTCACAACCTGAATAAAGAGAGGCACTACTGCTATTTTAGCCACCAAGTCCGCACGACCTATCCCTTGAAAAAATAACATTAAAGTTGTTGCACTAGCAGCCAATACAAAACCAGGAAGAATAATGAAAAACGGGATTAGTACAGGTTCGTATGCCGCTCCATAACAAAATATAATGGCAGGTCGCATGATTGCTGCAAGAATAACAGCACCAGGTATCAGAATAACAATGGAAACCCGAAATGCTAGCGCAGAAAGTTCTGCTGCCGACTGTTCATTGGATTGCTTGGAGATACTGGGGAATAAAAAAGTACCCATCGAATCCGTTATCTTATTTATTAATTGACCAATTTGTTGGGCGATTGAGAAAAACGCAACTTGAGCAGGTTGACAGAACGCAACTACGATAGCTTGGCTAGAATATAAATTAAGATGAGTTGCTATATTAGCAACATATAATTTGCTACCATATTTTAACAAATCCTTTAGTAATGACAAATTAAAACGACGGCCTATTCGTGGTATGATACCTAAACGAAATACACCTATAATCAACGCACAAAGAAGTCCTATTGTCGATCCAACCACCACACCTACCAGACCTGTATTAAATATAAGCAGCATTGCTATAATTGCCCCTGAACTCACTATTGCACGCGTTGCAACCATTGCATTTAATGACTTAACATCCTCTTTATGAATATGAAGATAGGTGTAATTCATATATAGAAAATTGATTGGGATCTGCATGAGCATGATGTAAATTAATACATTGAGATCACCAACATTAGCCCCAAAAAGAGCCTCCTTAAAAACGTCGAACCAGATGATGATAGGAATAATCAGCATAGCACTAGTTACTACAGCAATTGAGTTCAGCATGAAAACCACATCACCCAATTCATAACCCCCCTTCCCAAGATAAAAAATAGCTGCAGCATCACTCTTAATACGAAATAACATTTCAGCATAAGATGGAATTAATGCAAGGATAATCCACAAACCTGATAGATAAGGGCCAAGAGTGCGTGCAACGATGAGACTTGTTACAAGATTAGAGAAAAATAGAAGAATTTCGCGAATCAGAACCTTAAACGATTTAGATGAAAGACTCATCTCTAAATATTTCCTTCTTTTTATTTCTTTAATCGAAAAATTAAAGTAGCTCTTATATCTTTCGGAGAGCATACAAATTCCTCTTGCCAGAAGATATGCTCGACATGGCCTTCATAGAATGACAATAACTCCTTAATTCCATCTTGTAACTCTGATCCGTCAGGGATAATGTTCGTTTTTTCACCAAACATGAAGCCATAGACCATCAACCCTCCAGGCTTTGTCACACGAATTGACTCGGCAATCGTTAAAGCAATGTTTGGGCTATATTTAATAACCGCTGAACTATAGTAAATATCGAAGCTATTGTCCTCGTATTTCAGATCATTCATATCCATCACTTTAATCAACGGACTATATGAAAAAAGATCGATAGCTTCAACATTGTGAGACGATAACCCATAATAACGAAGTAATAGGACTTCTCCCTCATTCCTTGGCCCTACACAAAGTACTTTTGATTTTTTAAAATCTATATCTTGGATCGTTTTCATGACACTCATTAGACTTTCTGTACGATTTCGGTGCCCATATTCAAAACTTAGGATCTGTTTGTAATTGTGAATGAAACCATTAACATTGGTATTGTTAGCTTCCAGCACCCGCGGTTGTCTACGGAGTTGAGCAAGGCAGAAAAAAAAGAGCCATCTTATTCTCAAAGTCAGCGACAGCACTAATGGCTGCAACAGGACATATCGATAAATTGAGGGAAGAAGACGAGATTTCGGAAAATATCTTGGGAAGAACATACTCAGATACCATCTAATATAACAGGTCAATCGACGAATCTGAAACACTCGTGCTTCATTTAATATATTATTCATGTATGCATCCAAAGAAACACCACCTCTTATCGCCTGAATTGCACTAAAGAACTTCTCTCGAGATGAGTAATGTTTATCTTTCAGCTCAGATAAGATCTCAAGAACCTGATTAGGAACAATCTCTTGCAAAACGTTTAATGCACCGGCGTTTAATTTATAGCCTCTCATACGATGAATTAACTTAAGCACCCTACAATCTCCCTAATTTAAATTTTCTTAATTGCTAATAGACATAAGCTCATTATTGAATATTGCAGATTGAACCAAATCAACCTCTTTCCCTTCCCAGATAAAATGACGTGCTCGCCTCGCCTCTATTTTCATACCTGATCGTTTCATAAGTCGCAACATTGACTCATTCATTGCCATCGTACCTGCAGTTACCTTGCGAATGCCTTGATTCATAAGAAGTTCTCTTAATACAGCACTCCAAGCTGTTGTTGCAAGTCCGGTTCCCCAAGCTTTTTTCTCACCAACAATAATCGACATGTCTGCCACCCTATTGTGGATATCAATTGCAACACCAATATTACCAATATGACCCAAATTTGGTGTCAGAGCTTCTATTGCTAAAAAGTGGTCAGTCGTTTTTTCAACGGCTTCGAAATAGCTTGTACACGTTGCAAGTGTATGTTCGTAATAACGCTGTTCAGAAAATTTTACAACCTCCGGATCGTTTAACCAAGAAACATATCTTTGTGTTAAATGCTTCCGCTCGAACTTTACAATCCGAATGTCTCCTGATTCCAGAACAGGGAAAATTTTAGACATAATACTCCTTACGCATTGCCTCACATCTTGTCTTAAGGAATGCCATAATCCGTTTTGTTGAATCAAGCGGTGTCCCCCCTAAGTCTGTGGATGCTCGGTAAAAGGAAGAACACAATAGCTCACGTAAATAAGCACGCACTATATCACGCTGAGTAGCACATTTGATAGTTTGCATTCTGGTTAAAGGCAACCATGAACGTTCTATTTCGCGAGGAAGAATAGACAGTACTCGTGCTCCAAGTATATATGCTTCCAAGAGAAGCATTGAACTCATTCCAACGACAGCATCAGCTGTATAAATCAGTCTGTGTGGATCACCACCCTCACTTATACAATCAAATGCATTAAGATAATCTGACAAGCTTGTTGTTGCCTCTTTTGGATGGCGACGCAAAACCAAATAAGGTCGGGGAACTCCCTCCGCGGATAGCACAGCAATAGCATCAAGCAACTCCTCAATGACTATCTCGGTGCGCCCCACCGAGTGACCGCGACCAGTTAATGTGTATTCCTCAGAGTATTGATACTGAGCGGGATTGAGGCCTGTTGACAATTCAGAAGCAAAAACCAAAACAAGTTGATTCTCTGATACTTGTGGGAACAACTTTGTACGCAGAATATCGCGATCTTCTTTATCGAATCGTTCTTTCATTTGCATCAGATGATCATAATGTGGATGACCCGCAACCAAGATCTTTTGTTTTGGGAAACCTAAAGATTGGTATTCCTCAGCAGTCCAATCATCCGGCACTATCAGCCAATCTGGAGCGTGGGCAAGAGGATCATGGGTTTGACCACGAAAACGAAACGCTGCATTGGCGTAAAAATCAACAACACCTATCGAAGTAATTTGCATGTCTTGCGCTGCAGAGAGAAACGCAAGTCCGGGTGAGTCAAGGTTTTCCGATGTACCTGTAATTAATAACTCAGGTAATTCCCTGTATAAGATTTCTATAGCTTCAGCACTATTGCACACTACATGAGAAGACAATCCCTTTTCTTGAAATAACTGGGTGGCAGCACCTGCTGATAACAACGTTATGGAGCTTCCCTGCGTTTGCAATTCCAACGCAAGTGGCGCAATATAATTCACCGCACCAGGATCTTCAGCAAATAACAGCAAGTTCACTAGACGGCTTCCTCTATATATTCATTAATATGAGTCATTTTTTTTCGTCGAAATGACTCTAGTACTGCTTCCACAACAATACTCGTTTGCAATGCGGAATCTCCGGGGCTACAAGGCTTACTCTTTGTATAAAGCGCTAAAGCAAGATCATCATACATACGAAAAAGTGCCTCTCCTACTGTTGACTTCAGGTAATTTGCTTCATCAAATGCTATCTCATGCTCGCAAGCCATGCCTCGGTTAGGATGACGTTGTCGGTGAGCGATGGTCAGACCCTCATTTAAAATAGAGAGATGGCCATTCTCACCCCATATTTCCAGACCAACCTCTCGATAACTTGCGAATCGAATCGGTTGTATCGGCACAACCATACCGTTAATGAGATTCAGCACAAAGGGAAAATTCATATCACCAGCAATAGGACCTTCTACAAAAGTAGGCTGCTTGCCTAAAGGGGCTACTGATTCCACTTCGCCTAACAACATTCTGATAAAATCAATAAGATGAATGCCGTTATTCAACACGCCATTCCCATATACACCATGTGCAATCTGTGTTTTACCAACTATATCCTTCAATCCACCGTGACTAAGATGCTGAAATTGCTGATCCGCACGTCGCCAAAAATTAACGTGCACCTGTATATTTCGCATCCGACAATTGCGTAAAAATTCTGCACTATCATTCAGTGAACGGCCAAGAGGCTTCTCTACCAAAATGGCACGAAGATTTGGTAATGCTTCAATGATACCCAGTCTTGCTTCTGGCGGAGTAGCAAGAACCGCAACCTCGATTTCCGACGCAAATGAGCCTAAATTTGCTATATTTTTCTCGACCGCCGAGATCCCCCAGTGAATTTTTGCATCATCACGAGCCGCCTCATCAGGGTCAACCACAGCAACCCATTCAAACTTTGGATTGGCAACAAGAACCTGAGCATGGGTAGCATAACGATAATGCCTCGCCATAACGGGATCATTAGCGTATTTGCTTGACATTTTGCCAAAGCCAACGACAAGTGTACGTAGTGGTCTGTTCATCGTACTGCCTTTTCTAGACAATGAGCATTAATTGCCCGAAGCTCAGGCTCTTGTTTAAGTAACTCTATGATCTCGTGAATTCCAAAGGTATCACCATATCGAGGCTCAAGACGAGAATAGACTGCGCGAATGAATGCAAGATCTTCTGGATAGTCCAATTGCAATCTCTGATTCTCATCCTTCCATCCGCGAGGAGCAATCAGATGAGTAACTCTGTATTTCTCTGGATTTTCATAAAAATACAATGATACATGCTCACGTACAGCGGGATCATTTATAGACTCCGCAACCACAGCCAAATCACTTAACCGAAAAACTTGAACATCAGCCCCTTGAGGGTAAGAAGGCACTCTGGCATTCGTAACCACATGGCAGTCATTTGCAAAAAACGTTTCCACCCCGAGATCAATCACATCTGGATCAAGCAGAGGACAATCCCCTGTCACCTCAATAATAATCTCAGATCCCATCATTTGGTGGGCACCAACTACTCTACTGAGAACATCCTCTTCACTGCCGCGAAACACAGCCACATCATTCGATTTGGCCCAATGCACTAATTCATCATCAGCTGGCATTGTGGTTGTTGCAAGTACAATATCATCGATGGTTTGACAGTTGCGCAATCGTCTTAGCAAGCGCGTTAAAGCTGGAACACCGCCAATCTCCATGAGCACTTTCCCTGGAAGCCTAGAGGATCCCATTCGCGCTTCTATACTGGCAACAATTTTAGGCATAACTCACCTGCTGACTAGGGATAGTATGACGATATTGATGAACTTGACGTACGGCTTCTATTAATAAATCGATATGCTGCTCATCAACACGGTAGGCACAAGTCTCAAAACAGAGCAATTCCTTCTCATGCATCCGCTCCGCTACCGGACACAATCCCCTATTATAGCTACGTTGAGTTAATGTAAATGGCCATCCATCTCTGCCAAATGCTACCCGTTGCTGGAATAATGGAAGCAGATACAGCGGCTTAACATACCCAAGAAAATGAGGAAAACCTTCAGCTGTCAGTGCTGTACTAAACATTTTGCGTGATACACCCAAGCGAGCTTCATCTATTTTCGCAGCCCAGGTGTAGTAAACATGCCGACATCCAGGTCGAACTGCAGGAACGGTGAAGCCTTCCAAATCAGCGAGCCCTTGTGATAAGCGTTCCGCAAGATGTTGGCGACGACCTACCTCGGTATCAATCTTGCCAAGCTGCGAAATACCGACGGCAGCAGACATCTCTGTCATTCTGTAGTTGAAACCCACCATGTTCACAAGACTGCTCATCTGAGCCGGTGCTACGATGTTTTCAGCGTGGTTACGAATGGCTTGGAGCCGCAAAGCGAGTTCAGGATCTCTTGTAACACACATCCCCCCTTCTCCGGTATGAATGTGTTTATGATAATTCAGACTAAACACGCCAATATCTGCAATGGTCCCAGCATAGCGACCGTCTTCCATTGCCAAGGGCCCTTGCGCATTATCTTCAATGAACGCAATCTTAAATTCTTTCGCTAAGTTGGCAAGCTTCGCCAGAGGAGCCGGATGACCAAATAGGTTCACTGCTAGAATTGCTTTGGTTTTTGGTGTGATCGCCGCTCGAACCGCATCCGGATCCAGACAAAACGTATCGGGATCAATATCGACAAAGACCGGTATTGCACCATAAATAAGAGGAGCCATTGCCGTGGCAGACATGGTATATGGGGGAACAATCACTTCATCCCCAGGAGAAATACCCAGGGCACCAATGGCAGCATACAACCCAGAAGTAGCCGAATTGACGGACACGACATAGGGTATCTCAAATCGCTCGGCCCATAGCTGTTCAAATCGTTTAACTTCTACTCCGCCAAGAAATTCTTCCCCCCAACTGCCATAAAATCCTGATAATGAACCTCTCTCAAACACACGTTTTACCGCTTCAAAATCATCTTTACCGATCGTACTATCAGCCGGAAGAGGTTGCGCTATTACCGGACGTCCACCGTTGATTGCCAATTGTGCCATGTTGAATACCTCAACTGTTAGTTAGCTAATAAGATCCCAATCCATGCACGTACCACGCTTCACTGGTCTGGCAACGCGTTTTCCTATTAGCTGGTCAATGAATTTGGGCGGTAGGCCATACCCCGGACGAATTGCCCGCAGATTTTGAGACGTCAAAACATCCCCTGCCTCCAAATCTTCACAAATATAGAGTGTACGTCTAAAGACTAAAGAACCTTGTTCTTCCTTGGTTGGTCCCAGTTGTATCTGACCAAGAGCCTGCCAGGCAGTTTGTGTTTCTGTGACCAATTGCTTTAGTTCGGAAGGTTCAAGAGAGAAAGCCGCATCAACCCCACCTTCAGCACGACTAAGTGTCACATGTTTCTCAATGACTGAGGCACCAAGTGCGACACTGGCCACTGCTGCGCCAATACCTAATGTATGATCAGAAAGTCCGACTTCACAATGAAACAATGTCTTCAAATGTGGAATGGTTGCCAAGTTAGAAGATGCAGGGCTTGCTGGATAACTACTGGTACATTTAAGCAGAACCAAATTCTGACAACCTGCCTCACGAGCAGTACGGACTGCCTCATCAATTTCGGCTAATGTTGCCATGCCCGTAGAAATGATCACAGGTTTTCCTGTAGCAGCCACTTTGCGGATTAAAGGGAGATCCGTATTCTCAAACGAGGCAATTTTATAAGCGGGCACATCAAGTGATTCAAGGAAATCCACAGCCGTAGCATCAAACGGTGTACTGAATGCCACTAATCCACGAGTTTGAGCTCGTTTAAAAATGGCTTCATGCCACTCCCAAGGGGTATGCGCTTGTTCGTACAGTTTATAAAGACTATTCCCTTTCCATAGGCTTTTGGGATCCTCAATAAAAAACTCACGCTCAGCAAGATCAAGTGTCATGGTATCAGCAGTATACGTCTGTAGCTTAAGTGCATGAGCACCGCTATCTGCAATGGCATCGACGATAGCCAATGCTCGTTCAAGCGATTGATTATGATTACCAGACATCTCGGCAATAATGAAGGGAGGTGCTGCACTACCAACTGCCACCCCTCCGATAGCAAAGCTCATATTTACTCCTCTTTATTTAATTCTCGATAGATACTAGGTGCCTGTTGACATTTCATCTCAGAGTCTACGTCCCGCGACTTGTTCGCGGGATCCATGGATGCCGTGGACGAGCCACGGCACGTCGGCATTGTGATGCATGCGTCATTCCGTGATACAGGCTTCAATTCAAACACTTTGGCACCCATTCTTCGAGAAGGTGCTTCGTTGAACTGTAGCCGCATAAAAAGCCGTTGGCTACGCCTGTTTTCATCACGTACCTCAGCAACAAACTTGATGGCCGGTCTAATAGCTCGCCAATAATCCAAAGCATTTTGCAATAGTTTTCCTGCAAGACCGATACCGCGCAGTGTCTGATCAATACTAATGCTAACCAAGGCTTCCTCTTGTTTCTTGTCAAGATCAAATCGCACTAATCCCAAAGGAAGACCAGCCTCGTCTTCACCAATCAGCATGAGCGAATTAGGATCAGCCAATTTTGATGCAAACCACCGAGCATGCGCTTCTTCACCAATGGCTTCCTGGGAAAAGCTTTGCATGCGAACTTCAGGATCGTTCGCCCATTTTAGAAGCAGTGCTTCATCCACATGAGAAACGCGGCGCATGTAGATATTTAATGTAGGATGGCCAAGCAAAATACGAGCAATTCGCTTACAACCTAAGCCATCGACTAATTGACTCGCCATTCTTGATAAACGGATTAAGGCTGCAGGCTCTTTGAGCAATTGTGCAATCGCTTGCTGCCAATCGACAGGGGTAATAGGTAACTCATCACTTAAAGACACTTGATACCCGTCGACAGCCAGCATCTGAGTAAATGCTTTTTGATTGTCTGCAACACTGGTCACCACGGAGGGTTTGCCTAAGCACATTCTCTCCCAAGTGGTTGCACCACCAGCGCCAATGACAAGATCAGCACGAGCAAGAAGCCCAGCCAGTGTAGGAAGATTGCGATATACAGTTGTTCCTGGTCGAACAGTGGCTTGTTGTATAATCTCATCGGGCTCGGGGTGATTTGGCCCGATAACCACATCAACAACCAAGTGCTGCAAATCAGCCTGACTCAAGGCTTTGAGTACCTTGCTTGTCTGTCCGGTAGCATCACCGCTGCCAAAAAAAACCAGAACGCGACGCACTTGTCCATCACAGGGCGGCAAAATAGCACGCAATTGTGCATATTCCGGCTGGAGCAAGGCATTATATGGTCCAAGTAAACATTGACAAGAATCAGGTACTCGACCCTTGTAGCGACGTTGAACCAAGTCTCTAAAATAGTTTTGATCGAGCAAAAGATCGCAATCGTGATCGCGGTTCGCCAGATCATCAATAGCCATAATCCGTCCTACTGCCGGACGAATCATTTTCTCCCAGGTGATATCCAGACCATAATGGTCTACTACCAACCAATCGTACCCTTGACCATCAAGACTTGCGAGTGTCTCGGCAGCATCTTCTTCTTGTGTTACTCCTAACCAAGCCGAATACTCATTGCGATCAAGCTTAGATTTTGTGATTGGAATCGAAAGGCGATGTACCTGGTATTCTCCGTCTTCGATCCTGTCAATCATGTGGCCTGGATGTTGACGACTTAAAAACAATACCTCAGCTCCTCGACTACGCAGCTCCGAAGCCAACGTCAAGCATCTCATCAAATGGCCACTGCCTATTTGTGCACTACTATCCACCCGAAATGCAACCCGCATTGACTTATCCTATTAAATTCACACATGTTAATTGAGCCGTTTAAATCCAGCATGACATACTGGGCCTGTGAGTAGGCTCATCACGTCGCGACCCTCTTCACATTCAGCAATCAAAGCAAAAATTGGCGCAAGCTCATTAAAATAGTCATCGATGACTTCTGATGTATGAGCAATACTTGTGTAAACACAATTGCTTGCCAAATAGCCTTTTGCGAGCATTTCCTGGGTGATTAAGGTTTTGTAGGCTAAAGCATTAGGACTTGCTATGGTAAAACCAGCTAAGGCAGGTAATCCCCAAAGTTCAATCTTTAAATGATACTCATTCGCTAGTGCTTGCCAGCGTTTTTTGATTTGATTTCCTTTTTGAGTAATGGCTTCCCAAGAGCGCAATTTTTCCATAATCTCTAGCGTTTTTAATCCCGCAGCAGGGCCAATACGTTCCGTCCAGAACGTACTGCTAATAAAGCTCGTTTGAGCCGCCTCCATGATTTCGCGCCGCCCAATGGTTGCGGTGATGGCATAACCATTCCCCATCGCCTTACCAAACATAGCCATGTCGGGCTCAACACCATAGAGTTTATGAAGACCACCAAAAGTTTGACGAAACCCTGAGGTACATTCATCAAAAATCAGCACAATCCCTTTATCAGAGGCCAACTTACGAACATTTTCCAAAAAACCAGGCTCTGGTCCCTGATTGCGCGACACTTCCATTTTGATCACACCAATGTCATGGTTATTAACTAAATTTTGAAGCTCATCAAAACGGTTATAGTTAAAGGGATAAATGGTATCGCGTAAATTTGCAGGTACACCATTAGGCTCCAATCCAGGTAACAAATGATCACCTAACGATTCACCACTTTTTAAATTCGCTGCCAAATACCAATCATGCCAACCATGATAGCCACAGAAAGCCACCTTATCTTTACCACTGGCAGCACGGGCAATACGAATAGCAATGGCATTGGCTTCACCACCAGAGCGCGCAAAACGCACCATATCCGCCCAAGGATGCAACTCAATCAGTCGCTCAGCAAGATAGACCTCTTCCGGACAATTCAGTGTGCTCATATTGCCAGCATCAATCGTTGCATGCACGGCTGCGTCTACTTCGGGATGGCCATAACCGAGAATATTGGTGCCAATACCCATAATGGACATATCAATGAATTCGTTGTTATCCAGATCCCATACCTTACAACCCTTGGCTTTACTATAGTAAGCTGGCCATAAATCGGGTAAAAACATCTCGGCCCGCTTGGACAATAACATATTCCCACCGGGGATTACTTGCTTAGCTCGCTTCCAAAGTTTTTGTCCAGTACCCATTTTTGCCCCTTCATTTCGAATGAGATGTTGATTCGCTACAAACAATTCTGGTTTTTCATTATGCAAACGAATAACTTCCTCCCAAGAAAAATCCAGACGCGGATGAAAATGCTCATAGATATTTTTAATAACAGTAAAATCATCTAGCTCATCTACAGTCCAGCGCTGACAGGAGTGATCTTCAGGATTGCTATGATTCAACTTAGAAAACCCTGCTGTTTCGCGCATAAAGAGCGTGACGTGTTCACGGTAGGAAGAATGCTTTGCCTCAGAATAACATGTTTGCAATGCTCTAAAACTAAAAACTTCAATATCAAGGCCATCTGGAAATGTCGGAGGGGCTATATTACTGACATAATCAACATTATTTTCTATAAATTTCGCAATCAATGTGTCAACAAGTTCTGGATCGACCAAAGGACAGTCACCAGTAATACGCACAACCACATCCGCCTTAACGGATTGGGCAGCATGATAATATCTTGCCAGTACATCTTTTTCACTGCCTCGAAAAACACCATACCCAAGCTGCTGAACATACTCTGTCAAACTTGCATTACGAGGATCTTCTGAAGTAGCAAGAACAATTTCATCAAGCTTTGTAGCACGAGATAAACGCTGCAATAGTAAACCTATCATGGGGGTAGCACCAATGGTACGCATTACTTTATTAGGTAGGCGTGTAGAACCCATACGGGCTTGAACGATAGCAACTATTTTCATAAAACAAGACTCATTAATGTAAGGCCTTCAAGACAGCCATTGTTTAGAAAAAAATCGGGACGTTGACCTTCTACTGTAAATCCAGCCTTCACAAAAGCGCGTTCACTTGCTTTATTACTTGCATAACAACCAGCAGTTAGTTTACGTAATTTCAGTTCGTCACGAGCAATAATAGAAAGCAATTTAATGGCATGAGTAGCAATGCCTTTCCCCTGAGCCTTTTTCTCACCAATCATGATTCCAACCTCACCAAGCCCATGCCATCGGTTAATTTCAAGCTTGATATTACCAACATGCATGTTCTCTAGCTCGATACAACGAATGCCAAGCAGTAATGTATGCTCTCTTGCCTTACAGTCACTAACAAACTGTTGCGTACTCTTAAGCGTATGGCTCGCAAATCGACTCTCAAGATAACGATTAATCTCTGGATCGTTTAGCCAATTGACATAGGAAGTCGTCACATCGGCTTCCTCAAGCCTAAACAACTTAATGTATTCATTAGACCAAGAATCGCTCATTAAGTATTCATCCTGATTGAGATACCCTCATTGCGTAAATGAGCCCTTAATTGCATAGGGTTTTGATCCCGAAAGCTGAAGAATGTTCCGGCAGCAACAGCTTCAACACCGCCCTGTTGAAAACCCTCAGCAAAATGCTCAATTAAACCACAACCCCCGGATAAAATCACAGGGATTGGAACGGCTTCAGCCACAATGCGACCAATAGCATAGTTAAGTCCTAAACCCAGGCCATCTCGTTCAACATCTGTCAGAAGAATTTCTCCTGCCCCAGCCTTAGCAACCTCTTGTGCCCACTCAACAACATCAATCTTGCTAGATTGTTTGAGTTGTGGCTGAAATACTACATACCGACCTTCGGCATCCTTCTGAAAATCGATTGAAACGACTACACATTGTGAACCAAATCGACTTGCGGCTTCACTAATCAAATTGGGATGAGAGATGGCTTTGGAATTAATACACACCTTATCTGCGCCATACTGCAATAAAGTAGAGAAATCGGCTAAGGTACATACACCGCCACCTACTGCCAATGGCATGAATGTCTCGCAAGCAAGACGCTCAACAAGGTTAAGCATGGTTGCATCATCACCTATTGTTGTGCCATTGATATTCAAAACAATCAACTCATCTGCCAGTTGTGCTTCGTAGATCTTCGCTTGTGATACTGCATCCCCTACATCATAGGTTTCTTTATATTGCTTTGTGGTAACAAGAACAGGACGAGTAACCGAACCAATTTTGCGGTATTTAATTAACAACTTTGGGATTAATCTTTTTTTAAGTAAGGTCAACGTCATTGTAAAAGAAATCCTCTTAGAAATCGCAGCCCTGCTTCTTGACTTTTTTCCGGGTGAAATTGTGCAGCAATAATATTATCTCGTTTTATAATTGCACCAAAGCGCACCCCGTGAGTACAAAAACCAACCACCTCTTTTTCAGTAGGATTTTGATAGGCGAAGGAATGATCAAAGTAAAAATCAGCTTTATTCCCGGAAATAAACTCACCAAAATCACATTCAAATTGCACTGAGTTCCAACCAACATGGGGAACACGAATGCCAGGGTATGTTGGAATTCGCTTAATATCACCATTAAACCAGCTAAGACCTGGTGTTTCTGGTGATTCTTCACTGCATTCAGTTAAAAGCTGCATCCCTACACAAATTCCTAATAGGGGCTTACGCTCTTCAAAGGCCCAGCGCTCGATACTTGGTATAAATTCACTTGAACGTAGATTTTCTACACAAAAACCAAAAGCACCCACTCCCGGTAAAACAAGATGTGTACATTCCAATAACTGCTTCTCTGTTGTCACTCGAAGCACGCGCGCCCCAATATGGTTAAATGCATTTTCAATGGATTGAATATTGCCGGCTTGATAATCGATGATACCAACGACTGACTTCTTGGCTGTGTGCATTTAAGCTATCTCTTCTCGTACTTTGCTAGCACGCCAACGGGCAACTATTTCTTCAACATCGACGCGAAACATCGCACCATCGCGACTCCATGAATCAAAATCAGACGTTTTTTTACCAGGCTGCGTCTTTTCCAGATCATGCTCATAGGGGCTTACTTGATGACTCATGGCGATGTCAAGAAACTCTTCTTCCGTAAGACCAATGAAATCCAAAAATAGATCAAGACTGGGTGGTCTACGTCCTTCATACTCTGCAATAAGTTTTTTACCTTCTTCAAGGGTTAATCGACCATGGCGAATATCAAGAGCTACGAGGTGAGATGGACGTGAATAACCACGTTTAATGTACTTAATATAATCTCGAACGCCTTGCATATAACATTCAATTTTTTCGTATTGGTATTGAGGAGGTACATTCTCGACCTGATCTCCTTTCCAACCTAATTCTTGCTGAATGATTTCTGATTGTCGTTTTACATCCCAAGGAATATAGGAACCTAAACAAACCGAACGGTAATTCAGTGCACGTAACTCCTTTAGAGGAGGATAGGAATAAGGTTTAAGATGACGAATATCGACCTGTCCACCAAGACGAATGAACATATCGTCGGCACTGATTCCAAGATTAACGTAGCGATTAAATCGTTTTTCATCAACCTCTTCGACCTGGTCGTAACTGAAGTAAGCGGTATATTCTGCCGAACGTTCCCCCCAGAATATTAATGGAACCTTCTTCTCAAGCGCCACCCACATGGGGTAGGAAAAAATACCCGTGTGGCAGTGCCAACAAAAATCACCCTTCTCAAGGAAACTTTGGAGCATCAGTTTTTGAACGACTTTCCAATTGGGCGTAAATGTCATAATATCGACACCCAAAGTCCGAGCAGTACGCTTAACATTTTCCTCAAGATTTGGCCTCATAAAGCCATGATCAAACCGTACCACTAGCGGCTTGATATTATATTCTTTAACAAGATAATAAAGCGTCCAAGTACTATCCTTTCCTCCGCTAAACGGAATAATACAATCGTAATCATATTTCCCGCGGTGTTCCTCTATAAGTTCATCAAGCGCTCTTTTATTCATTGACCAATCAATACAATCCCGCTTGTACTCTTGTTGTCGGCAAATATTACAAACACCACTCTCATCAAATGAAATCGTTTCGTGAGTTTCAGGAAGTCCACAAAAGGAGCATCGTTTCATTTGCTTACCTCATATCTAGTTTCTTTTGAATGCCAACATCGCGGATCAATAATATCTTGATCAGTCGTAGCAAGCGCTAAGTCACTCATAGGAGTGATACTATCCCATGCGCTCATAATTTCTTCAAGATGAGATAACCTGTCTACTCCTACTACGCAATAGCGAACTCCAGGCAATCCCTTTGCAATACTTAAAGCAGCCTGTAGAGGACTGAGTCCATGGTGGTTGCACCAATTTTGCCAGGCATTAATAATTCCTGTTGCTTGGGGTAACCGTTTAGCCACAATTTCAGGAGCTAGCAAAAGGATTCCTTGCAGAAAAACACTACGCAAATATAGTTCTACACCGTTCAAATGAGTAGCTGACATTAAACGCTGATCAAATGCATTCCCGGGTACTTGAGCGACCTCCACAGGATATTTTCCGTGCAAAATCTCAAGCTCTAAAGGTGAATAACAGGATACGCCAAGACGAATAGTCGAATCAGAAATTGCTTTAGATGCTGTATTCCAAACAAACTCGCCCTGTTCATGAAGCAAATCATCACTACAATGAAACAAGAGAGTATCTAACCGTCTACCTAGACGTTGGCGTGTTTTGTCGATGGATTCAATGACAAAATCAGCCATGGCATTAGCACTTAACTCATGAGGGATTGCTGGTATCTTTGATACCATCTTGAACGGATAATCCCCTACCAGGGCATCCAAACGCTCTTCAATATCACCATAAACGGGGGCTGTATCAAGTGCGCGAATACCTAGCTCCCATGCTCTTGCAAAAATTTGTCGCACTTCCTTTGGCGGAACTGGCTCACCACGGCCAGCAATCCCATATTTTACCCCAAACTGTACTGTTCCTAAGGCTAGCTGAACATTGGATGGTGTCATTTTTGCAATACCTTGGTTAATACCTCAATGATCTCGGATTGTTGAGATGCTTCAAGACCAAAAAATAAAGGGAGGGTAATTGCATTAGCATAATATTGCTCTGCTTCACTGCAGAAGATTTCTGCAAAATTCAATTTTCTATAATAAGGGTGTTTGTAAACCGGGATATAGTGCACGTTAACTCCAATCCCTGATTTTCGCAGATAAGCAAACAAAGCGTTGCGATCGAGAGGAGAGTGCTTTGGATCAACTTGAATAACATAAAGATGAAAAGACGAACAAGTGCTCTGATGCTGAAACGGTCGTTTTAAAGGAAGCTGTGCAAGAGAGTGATCATATACCGCAGCAAGATGCCGTCTTTGTGTAACGAACTGCTCTAATCGCTCAAGCTGCTTTACCCCAAGAGCGGCTTGAATATCCGTCATGCGATAATTAAACCCAAGCTCAATCTGCTCATAAAACCAAGCACCTTGTTGAGTATCTTGCATCTGCTTCAGATCGCGCGTGATACCATGAGAACGTAAACGTTGCATACGCTCCGCTAAGTTAGCGTTGTTGGTTAACGCTATGCCGCCTTCTCCAGTTGTAATAATCTTAACTGGATGAAAACTAAAAACAGCAATGTCGCTGTAAATACAACTCCCTACGGGTTTATCCTTATATTGTGCACCAATTGCATGTGAAGCATCTTCAATAATCTTAAAACCATAACGCTGAGCAAGCGCATGAATTTCAGCCATCTCGCAAGATTGACCGGCAAAATGTACTGGGACAACGATTTTGGGGAGAGTACCTAAGTGTTCAGCGTGCTCCAGTTTTTCCGCAAGCGCTTTAACACTTAAATTGTAAGTATGAGGGTCAATGTCGACAAAATCGACTTTTGCTCCACAATAAAGCCCACAGTTGGCAGAAGCAGCAAACGTATTTGGTGAAGTCCAAAGCCAATCACCAGGACCAAGCTCCAAAGCAAGACAGGCAATATGCAAAGCACTGGTCGCAGAGTTAGCAGCAACAGCGTACTTAGCACCAACCTTATCAGCCACTGTTTGTTCGAAGCGAGGAACCATTGGACCTTGTGTCAACCAATCGGACCGCAATACCTCAACTACAGCAGCAATATCATCTTCCGTAATGTTTTGACGGCCATAAGGTATCATACAGCCTCTGCCTCTGCCATTTGATTAAATTTAACAATCTCTTCTACAGTAAGGAAATGTTCGTTTTTACCTGAGTTATACTCAAACCCTTGCTCCACAGGGCAACTCTTCTCACCTAATTTATTAGAGGAAAACTTATTATTATGATCAGTAAATGAGATAGAAGGAGTTATAACAAAATGATCAAGAAACTCAAGCGTTAAATGAGAATCATCGGCAGGACACATCACTTCATGAATTTTTTCCCCTGGTCGAATGCCTATCACTCTTTGTTCCATATGAGGAGCCATTGCTGTCGCTAAATCAACAATACGAACGGATGGAATCTTGGGAACAAAAATTTCACCACCACTCATTCGCTCAAAATTTTTAAGAACAAAATCAACACCTTGCTGCAAAGTAATCCAAAAACGAGTCATGCGAACATCAGTGATGGGCAAATATTCAGCGTTTTGGGTAATGAGTTTTTTGAAAAAAGGCACTACTGAACCACGTGAACCGACGACATTCCCATAACGTACTACTGCGAAGCGTGTGCGATGACCACCAGCTACGTTATTTGCTGCAACAAATAGCTTGTCTGAAGCTAATTTGGTAGCACCATACAGATTAATTGGGTTTGCTGCCTTATCTGTCGAGAGAGCAATGACCTTCTCTACATCTGCTGCAAGTGCAGCCTGAATTACATTTTCCGCACCATGTATGTTAGTTTTTATACACTCCATTGGATTGTACTCAGCAGCAGGAACCTGCTTAAGCGCTGCAGCATGAATAACATAATCCACACCTCGCATAGCCATGGTCAAGCGTTCTTGATCACGCACATCGCCAATAAAATAACGCATGCAATCGTACTGTTTATCCGAAAAAATTTGAGCCATTTCATATTGCTTCATTTCATCTCGGGAATATACGATGAGCTTCTTTGGCTGATAACGATTTAAAATTGTACGGACATACTGATTTCCGAACGATCCACTGCCACCAGTAATGAGAATTGACTTATTATTGAACATGGTATTCACTCGTTTTTCTTGTCACCAGGCTACACACTAAAACTACTCCTTTTTGTTTTTATCTTTCGCGTGAATATTAATCACACGCTTAAAAAATGTCCTTCTCCCATGTTTAATTCTGTACAGTCAACAATTGGCAACCAGAATAGCCAGCACGAGCAAATTGCCAGCATCAAACAATGGAATTCATTTTATTTCGCGGATTCACTAGAAAAATCCCTGCAAAATAAAGTAACCAGTGCTGCTGATAATCATGGTTTCCCTCCAACATGATTATCTTCATCTACTTATAAAGTTGGGCCCAATCTAGTGAAATTGAAAAAATATGTCAAGGATTAATTAAGCTGCTCTAAACTCCTTTTTTATAAAAATTTTATGTGGTTATAACTACATTAAATTCTGCACGTGCTTAATGACACAATTTAGTGACCTATGTAATAATGCATTCGCATACTGGACCCCAGTTTGATTTATAAAGCTTGCATTGATTTTTAGATGGAATTAGATGGTTATGACTATCCACACACTTTGTGTTTTTGGTACTCGTCCTGAAGCAATTAAGATGGCCCCGCTCATCAAGCAACTCGAAATCAATCAAAATATCTGTAGTAAAGTATGTGTGACAGGCCAGCACCAGCAGATGCTGCAGTCGGTTCTTGATCAATTCGAGATAGTGCCAGACTTTAATTTGCAGGTAATGACGACTAATCAGGATCTTAGTGATCTTACTGCCAAGATATTATTGAGACTTGCAGAGGTCTTCAAACAATACAAACCCAACTTGGTTTTGGTTCATGGCGATACAACAACCACACTTGCGGCTTCTCTTTCCGCTTACTATCACCATATTCCTGTCGCACACGTTGAAGCAGGCCTTCGAACAGGCGACCTGAATTCTCCCTGGCCGGAGGAAGCTAACCGTAAGTTAGTAAGTGCATTGGCTGTAGCACATTTCGCACCTACTGAGCGCTCACGCTCCAACCTTATCCAGGAAGGAATTGCTTCCGAAACAATACATGTGGTAGGCAATACGGTCATTGATGCGCTGCAAGAAATGGTTGCCAAAATAGAGTCGCAACCCAAATTTGCTTACGAGCTTAAGCAAAAATTTCCCTTTTTAAGAGACGAGCGTAAATTACTTCTGGTAACCGGACATAGACGAGAAAATTTTGGTAAAGGTTTTGAACGCATTTGCCAGGCATTAGCTAAAATTGCTCGATTATTTCCTGAGGTGGACGTTGTATACCCGGTACACTTAAATCCTCGAGTACAACAGCCAGTGAAATCTTTGCTGGAGAATATTGATAACATTTATCTCATTGAACCTGTGGATTACCCCCTGTTCGTTTATTTGATGAAGTCTGCTTATCTGATTCTCACCGATTCTGGGGGCATACAAGAAGAAGCACCCTCGCTCGGCAAACCGATTTTAGTCATGCGGGACGTAACTGAGAGACCAGAAGCCATTGAAGCAGGTACCGTTAAATTAGTAGGGACAGATGTTGAAAAAATAGTCATCAATGTCAAGGAGCTCTTAACTGATACAAAGCTCTATCAGCAGATGAGCCATGCCCAGAATCCTTATGGCGATGGACAAGCATCAGCTCGGATTGTGCAAATCATCTCACAATTGAAAACCAGGGATCGCAATGCTTCTTCCATCCACTCGTTGACCCCGGTTGAAAATATCACCGGTTATATGGAAGAAACCCTGTTATGTTAGAACAAAATCAAAATATAGCTCAATTTTCAAAAGTAACTGTTGTCGGCCTTGGCTACATAGGCTTACCAACAGCTGCGGCATTCGCTTCTCGTAAAATTCGTGTTACCGGTGTCGATATTTGCCAAAAAACAATTGATACCATCAATCGCGGTGAAATTCATATTGTAGAGCCGGAGTTAGACATTGTAGTGCACGCTGCTGTTACTGAGGGATATCTTCACGCAACCCAAAAACCTGAATCTGCTGATGCATTCCTGATTGCCGTACCAACACCATTCAAAGACAACCACTCTCCTGATTTGAGTTATATTGAAGCCGCCAGTCAATCAATTGCACCCGTTTTGAAGAGTGGTGATTTGGTCATTCTCGAATCCACCTCACCAGTTGGGACAACTGAGATGATGGCGGGCTGGCTCGCAAACGCTCGTCCAGATCTGACTTTCCCACAAACTCATAGCGAGAATGCTGATATTAGAATTGCCTATTGTCCGGAACGAGTTTTGCCTGGACATATTTTGCGCGAATTAGTCCAAAATGATCGTGTTATTGGGGGTATGACGCCTAAATGTTCAGCCATGGCTGTACAACTCTATAAAATTTTCGTTGAGGGTGAATGCATTGTCACTAATTCACGTACCGCTGAAATGTGCAAATTGACTGAAAACAGCTTTCGTGATGTCAATATCGCTTTTGCCAATGAGTTATCTCTCATTTGTGACAAAATGAATGTCGATGTTTGGGAATTGATTCAACTTGCCAATCATCACCCGCGCGTCAATATTCTTCGGCCAGGACCAGGTGTTGGCGGGCACTGCATTGCTGTCGATCCATGGTTCATTGTGAGCCAAGCTCCTAAAGAAGCCCAGCTAATTCGTACTGCACGTGAAGTCAATGATAATAAACCAACATGGGTAGCTGAGAAAGTTAGGTTGGCCGTTTCCGAATTTCTACAGAACAATCCTGAAAAGATAGCAAAAGACATTACCATTGCCTGTTTTGGTTTGACTTTTAAGGCCGACATCGATGATTTACGAGAAAGTCCAGCTTTAAAAATCGTAAAAGAAATTACATTCAACCATCATGGACATGTGCTTGCTGTTGAACCTAATATCGAGACACTGCCATCAGACTTAGTTGAGATTGTGGAGCTGAGTACTGTTGAGAAAGCCTTAGCCGAAGCAGATATTTTATTAATGCTTGTTAATCATAAGTCATTTAAAGAAATTCCCCAAAAGATGTGTCGAAAATATACGATTATAGACGCTTGTGGACTTGGTTTATGTCAACAATTATAAAGAGTATTCGCATAATGACATCAAATGGGGATATACTGTTTGGATGTTTATAAGTTGGAAAGACTAGGTGTCCCTAAAGGCCATGTATGATGAGATTGCGGGCCATTATGCCACCGCCGATCGTTTTGGCTCCATTACACAAAGCCATCGTGCAGCCATTGCGCAAATCAGACGGGAACGTTTAGGATTAAGACCACATTATAAAGTGTTGGACTTTGGTGTGGGTAATGGTGCTTTTTTGAAACAGCTTAAAACATTTATGCCTGAGGCTGATTTCACTGGTATTGATATTTCTCCGAAAATGCTAGTCCTTGCTCGAAAGGCCTTGTCCCTTACTACGATTGAGGGCAGCGCTATAGAAGCAAGCCGTTATCTTCCGCATCACAGTCAAGATTTAGTATTGGCTCATTTTATCAACGCCTATATTCCCATCCGTACCTTATTTGATGAGGCCGATTTATTGACTCGTGCCAATGGTTATTTTTCTTTGATTACGACCACCTATGAATCCTTCCCGGTGGCTCAGCAATACTTGGCGGAGTTCATTGCCAAAGGTTCGTTGTTAAGCACTGTGGTCGGTCATTATTATAAGACCATGATAAAAAATACCACAGTTGCCTCAGGGCTTGATGAGCTGATGCATGTTTTTACGCAACATAAATTCAAAATGTTGCGGCATGAACGTTTGTATATACCGATTCTAATCAATGATATTGACGAGTTAATTCAATTCGGTATTGAAGGAACCTGGTTTTTAAACAGTCTTGCAATTCGCATGTTACCAAAGAATTTTTTGTTACAACGATTGAAACGCCTTTTTAGTGAGATCTTTACCTTCCCTTATCGCGATACCCATATTATTGACGTGATATTAGCTAAAAAATAAAACCTGGGTTAAAGTAAATTCTTTAAACTCGATCTTCAAGCTTCATCGAATTACCGTGGCTTGACCATGGTATCCATGGCTCATTGAAGATCGCTGGATACCATGGTCAAGCCACGGTAATTCGGTTTGAATTAAACGGGTTTAGCCGCAACACTGAAGGACTCGATAATGGAGCAAACCATCAAGACGTACTTTCGCCAATTCACTCTGCGCCAAAAACAAACAACAAATATTGTTTTCATTACATTTTGGAGTCAGTTCTCGGTTTATGCTCTTAATACCATATTAATTCTTTTCCTAACTCGACCATTGTTAGCTCACGGATTAGGTTATACACAAGAGAAAGCTTATGCCTTTCTGGGGATCAGTCAGGCCACTGGCTATTTAATGCCTATTCTCGGTGGTTTTATGGCTGATAAAATTCTCGGTGTGCGTCGTGCCATTCTTCTAGGCAGCATTCTCCTGGCTATAGCTTATTTGTTGGTGATGCTAAGTGGTTATACTCTGGCCTCCCATGGAGATCATCTATTCATAGCCGCTTATGCCCTGGTTCCGGCCACCAATTCTTTGTTGATGGGTACGGCTTCAAGCATGGTTTCTCGCATTTATTCTGATGATGCCATTGCCGCCAAATCAGCCATGACGTTCTATTATATGTCTATCAATGTAGGCGCTTTATTAGCCACTTTGATTGCCCCGCAACTTTTGGATAGTCAGTATGGGCCTTTATCAGTACTGACTTTGGTTTTTATTGGTAAATCCATTGCTGCCTTGAATTTTGCGAAACGCTACTCCCTTTATAACAATGTGATTTGGGGGCAAGATAAAGTTCCCTTTTCACTAAGGGATAAACTTATTCTATTTACCTATATAGTGATCATTTATGTTTTTACGTTATTTGCTTATTCGCATGTTTACCATGCCAGCTTTGTGATCAGTGTAGGATGTGGTTTAGGAATTTTTTGGTTTTTTTGGAGAACATTGGCTCTTTCAGGTGAAAGCCGCAGTAAACAATTGGTTGCCTTATTGTTGATCTTGGAAGCTGTTGTTTTCTTTGTGATCTATAACCAAATGAACAGTACGCTAGTACTCTTTGCTAAAAATAACTCTGATTTACAACTGTTGGGTATCCATCTGTCTCCTGCCCAATATCAGCTACTTAACCCTTTGTTAATTATCGCATTAGGCACGCAATTACCACGATTTTATGCTCGCTTTCCTCGTTTTACTATCCCCTATCAATTTGCGGCAGGCACTTTATTGGCAGGAGCCGCATTGTTATTGATGGCTTTTGCCGCTACTGTCACACATACAGGATATGTGAATGGCAATTTTATTGGCCTCACTTATATATTAATTACCTTGGCTGAACTGTGGGTTTCTGCCGTAGGATTAAGCATGATAGGACTTTATTGCGATAGTGAAGCCATCGCTTTTGCCATGGGGGTCTGGTATTTAGCATCTTCCTTATCAAATGCTATCTCAGGGAGAATAGCAAGTTTTGTGGCTATTCCTGAGAATATTACAGCTTTAGAAAGCATCGTTATTTACCAACATTACTACTTGGTTATGGGGATAACTACTTTGGGCTTGGGAATTATTATGACTATTCTTGCTCGGGTCTTACAACGTCGGTTTCGTAAGCAAGGGATTGAGATTGTTTGAAATTTAAATACCCTCACCCCAAGGGCACTGCCATTAAGTTAAGCAATCCCGAATCCCCGCGGCATCGACCGCGGAGTCCATTATATCAGTTTGGGTATGGATACCGCGGTCAAGCCGCGGTAATTCGAAGATAGAGAAAACCCTTAACTTAATGGCAGTGCTCCCCAAAGGGAGAGAAGGATAGAATATTTTCTCCTTTTAGAGCCATTAAGCTTAACTCCGCCCATATTTATCTTCAAAACGGACAATATCATCCTCGCCCATATATTCACCGCTTTGTACCTCGATCATCACTAGAGGGATGACCCCAGGATTTTCCAGACGATGTTTATGGCCTGCTGGGATATAAGTGGATTCGTTGGTATTTACAAGCATTTCGCGCTCGCCGTTAATCACTTTGGCCATACCGCTGACCACAATCCAGTGTTCGCTTCGGTGATAATGCATTTGTAGGCTAAGACTTGCGTAAGGTCGTACTTCGATGCGCTTTATTTTAAAACGAGCACCTTCTTCCAATACCGTATAAGAACCCCAAGGACGGTGTACCGTGCGGTGAAGCTTATGCGCTTCATGTCCTTGCGCCTTAAGCTTGGCATAAATATGTTTAATCTCCTGGGCGCGAGATTTATCAGCCACGAGTAAAGCATCGGGGGTATCAATAATAAAAAGATTATCAACCCCAAGGGCACATAATAATCTGCTGTCACTGCGAATATAGCAGTTCGCCACATCATGAAGATGGGCTTCTCCTTCGATACGATTCCCCATTGCATCAGGATCAATCAAATCACCAAGAGCATTCCAGGAACCTATGTCACTCCAACCAATATTGCATGGGACAACAGCGATCGCTGTGGATTTTTCAATCACAGCATAATCAATAGAAATGTCAGGGACATCATCAAAGGTTTGGGAATCCAGCTCAAGCTGAGTGAATCCCGTGCCTTTGGCTGTTCGTGATAACTCAATGCAAGTTTTGGTTTTAAAAAGAATGTCAGGGCAATGAAGCTCCATTTCGGCCAACATGGTCCCCGCCATAAAACAAAACATGCCAGAGTTCCATAGGAAACGTCCAGTATTCACATATTCTTGCGCCGCTTCCAAGGTAGGCTTTTCGATAAAACGCGACACCGTATTACCTTCAGCTTCAATATAGCCATACCCCGTTTCGGGGCTTTGTGGTTGTATACCAAAAGTAACGATTTTCGCTTCTAGCGCGAATTCTACGCCTTGAGCAATGGCCTTCGCAAAAGCACTTTGATCTGAAATCAAATGATCAGCAGGTAGCACCAGTATCACTGCTTCGGGACCATGGTTCTCAGCGACTTGTAATGCGGCAGCAGCAATAGCTGCTGCCGTATTACGACCAAAAGGTTCAAGAATAAATGATAAATTTATTCTTGTCGGTTCTACTTCACGAAACTCATCTTCTGTTTTAAAAAATAAATCGCGATTGGTTACAGTCAGGATCTCCTGCACATCATCAAGTGCCGCAGCGCGTAAGAATGTTTTTTGTAGCAAACTTTGACCACCTTCAAGACGGATAAACGGCTTGGGATGTAATTCACGAGAAACCGGCCACAAGCGTGATCCGGCTCCGCCACATAGAATAGTTGGTATCAAGGGTCTTGGCACGATTCGTCCTATAATCCTAAGTTATCACGCTTGAACACTCGATCCGCCCGATAGCTCGAGCGTACCAGAGGCCCCGAAGCGACTTCGAAAAATCCCTTTTGCAATCCAATATCGCGCAACCTTAGAAATTGCTCTGGTGTTACATAACGCGAAACTGACAAGTGATTTTTGGTGGGCTGCAGATATTGACCTAAGGTTAGAATATCAATGTTTTGGCTACGTAAATCATCCATTGTTTGGATGATTTCTTCATCAGTTTCACCTAAACCTAACATCAGGCTTGTTTTTGTCAATACATCTGGACGATACTGCTTGGCATAACCTAAAACCTCGAGCGTTTGCCAATAGCCAGCGCGATTGTCTCTTACAGGGTGAGTCAAACGCTCCACCGTCTCTACATTTTGTGCAAAAACATCAACACCACTGTCCAATAAAACCGCAACACTTTCTTTTACTCCCTGAAAATCAGGAGTTAATGCTTCCACTTTAGTGTTGGGACATCGCCTTTTGATCGCTCTCACTGTCTCAGCATAATGTTTAGCGCCACCGTCCGCTAGATCATCACGATTTACCGAGGTTAATACGACATAATCAAGATTCATCAAAGCCACAGTATTTGCTGTATTTTCAGGCTCTTCGAGATCCAGCCAGCCGTGTGGATTACCAGTATCGACAGCGCAAAAACGACAAGCACGCGTACAAACGGCGCCCATAAGCATGATCGTTGCAGTCCCATGTGACCAACATTCGCCAATATTGGGACATTTTGCCTCTTCGCAGACTGTTGCCAATCGATGTTTAGTGACTTGATCTTTGACCTGTTGGTAAGCTGGGGTCGTATGGTTAACTATTCGTAACCACTTCGGCTTAGGCAAACGCTCAGAGGCATGTCCAGCCGACTTAACACCGTCTTTGATAGCGATCACCCCCTGCTGGGTGCGATATTTTTGGCCACTCTCAACAACAACTGGAATATCATTTAGTTTGCTCATACGACAACCAACAAATTTTCATGCCCCTGATGATCCCAAAATGGGAAGACTAGATCAAGTGGGCTACGATTAAAAGTGGGTTTTCTTGGCCGACGCCTGCGGCTTAATTGATGATCGCATGGATACCGTGGTCAAGCCACGGTAATTCCATGTTAAAGAGTAACTACGCGATTACGGCCACTTTGCTTTGCTTGCAACATTGCTTCATCAGCACGCATAAAAATGCTTCCGATATCATCTCCATGTTGTAGGTTTGTCAAACCAAATGAAACCGTCACATAGATTCGCTTATCACGGTAACTAAACACCGATTCCTCAATCACATTGCGTAAGCCTTCGGCCACTTTAGCCGCATCCTGAATATGAGTGTGTTCAAAAATAAATACAAACTCCTCATTGTTATAACGAGCAAGAAAATCAACCGCACGAATGGAAGATTTGAGTAACATAGCGATTTCTTTAAGGATTTTATCTCCCGCTAAATGCCCGTATTTATCATTAATTTGCTTAAAATTATCGATATTTGCTACAGCCAAACTCAAATCACCAAACCCTCTGTGCCAACGGTTATAGGCGTCTTTGATATGTTCCTCATAAGAAACCCTGTTCGGTAGACCGGTCACGCTATCTTGATTATTTTTTAGTTTTTCGAAAGACAGCATGTTTTTTATTTCATTTATACCACGCTCTGTTTCCATTAGCTTATCCTGTAAGATCATCATCCTTTGCTCGTACTCTGCTAAGCGTCTGTATTCAATTTCCTTATATTTTTTAACTTGTGAGCGTATCGCTGTTAATTTCGCTCCTATTTCTATAGATAGTTCCTCTCGGGTTTTAGCACTGTTCGTCTGATTCTCAATCTCTTGAATATTAAGCAAAACGTCATTTTCCAATCGTTGCATATCTTCCCTGGCAAAAACATGACTATCCTTCAATAATTTTAGATACTTACCTACATCTCGCAAGTGATTGCCAAATTCAACCAAAAACCGCTTCGTTCGTGTTTGTTCAAAACCAAATGCAGTAATGACGAATTGTTTTAACTCCTCTAATAGCGAAACCAAAGACTCCTCTGTTAATGAATGCCCTAGGCTGGACTTAAGAAATTTATGCTTTGAAGTCAAATCCTTAGGGAGAGGTATATAGTTAATCATCTGCGCTAAAGTTGCATTAATCCGTGTATTAAGAAGCGCTTCTTTTTCAGGTAACGTATGGTGCTGTTCGCAAAACTCAATTTGTTCAGCAACGGTGGTAACACATTCTGTTAGCAACTTACTGAAATGCTTTATCAGTTTTCTTTCGTCAGCATCCGTTTTAAGCAATTGTTCCATACGCTCAAAGGCATGTTTGTCTTTAAGCTCGATCAGCATTTGACTTAAGAGATCTGCTCCCTGTTTAATGAAATCAGTGATGATAATTTTATCATCCTGTTTTTGTTGTTGGAGATCGGACATAACATCCACTAAGGATGCGATACGTTTTTGAATTGATTTTGAATCTTTATTTTCCTTAAGAGCATCCTTGAGATCGAGTAAATGTTTATCCAGATCAAGATGAATACCACTTGGTAGAGTCGTTAATTGATCAATAGCATTTCTGAGCATATCAACTTCACTTTGAAGCCTATTACACTGCTCTTCGTATTGAGTAATGGTATCAGTCGTTTTCTTTTTAGACTGTTGTTCAAGCATCATTAAAATCCCTTTAATCTGCTAATTAGTCTTTCTTTAAAGATGCAAGCACCAACCGTGCATGAGAACCATCACATAAGGGTGGATCCCTTGTCTCCTTGCAACCACAAAAATATACTGTCTCTGTAAGTATAGCCTTGTATGGGACACATTGTTCTTCACAATCACTTTGACTTTGATCGCATAGAGGTTGATTTTTACTCTTCCCACAGCCACACCAATAGTATGTTTTCCCTTCTTCAACCTCATAAGGAATAGGAAAGAAAGAAGGTCTGCCTTTTTTCTCTGCCATTTCTCGTTCCATAAATCAAGTTATTAAAATATAAACCACATGGTTAATTTTTAAACTATATTTATTTTATATTAATCTAAATAACTATTTCTATGCCATTTCCTACCCTTTTATCGGTTAATGATTGGCGGAAAAAAGGCCAACCTGATCCTAGAGTAGAAGAACTCTTGACCAAAATTTATGATGCAAAAACAATCTATGAGCGCTTTGATAATTTAATTGATCTTTTGACTCACGTGCAGTCATTCTCTGAAAATAAGAATTACAGCGATCTACATTCTTCTATATTGACCGTTATTGGACATATTGTTAATGAAGATACGATAGAAAACATTCATGAGAAGATAGAGGCCAGAGTAAGGTTACGTCAATATGATCCTTATTACATGCCTTGGGCACGCCCCGAGCCCGGTGATGTTAGCAATGATCCATGGGCCCTTTATAAAGCAGAGTCACGCAATAAAGATAAGGAAGAGCTTGAAAGCATCTTCGTGCAATTTTATGACAAGCTAAGAAAAAGTTCTAATCTCTTGGTCTATGGTGGCAGAGGCTCCAAGGAAGAAGAAACCATCTGGACACTCCGTTCTAACGTTGATGAAAAAACATTCAGCCCGGAAGAGCTTGAAGGATTTCGTGCTATCCCTTATCAAGGGAAGCTTCTTAAACTCGCTACCACAGGTAAAGCAGACAATAGACGGCTTACTTTTGATTACGTCACCACAGCTAAATTGTCCATCAAAGGTTATGACACTTTCTCACAAACGACTGAAGATTTCCCCAAAAGAGCCATCTATACTGTGCACGCCAATGGAAGCTTTTTCATTGGACGCAGTCTTGCTCCCCAAAGAATATCCTGGCTACTTGATCCAGACCCCATTCTTCATCCTTCTTATGCTGATTACTATTCGCAGACAAGACTGTTTATGGCAGGGCAAACTGAAATTCCTCAGGGTGAGCCAACAATGATGGACAGTGGCAGTGGGCACTATGCACCTGATTATGAACAAACGCAGCAAGCGATAACGTTCTTTAAGAAACTAGGATTAGTAAATAACCATACGCTTCTCCCTTATTATAGGTTCGATGCTCGTCATAATGAATATGTTTACACACCCATTCATTGTACGCAGCTTCAAGCCATTTTAATGGATTTTGCCAACTCAAATCGAATAGATATACGCAAACTTACACCTGAGTACTTAAAAGAACAAAATCCAGAACTCTATATGTTGTACATCATGCAATCTAAAATTAATGATGAATTGGCAACTTGGAAAAAAGAAAGCTCAGTTATAATTGACTTTCCTTCCCCTCAAACCACACAGCTTAATCAAGCAGTGGAATTGTTTTCAAAATTTGGCGATTTCACACAACCTGACAAGACGTTGGCTTTATTACAAAATGTCGCTAAAGCGATTGATAACTGGAATGAATACCACCAGACTTCTGGAAAAACATCTCGTAGACAAGGGGCGGTGAATAACCTTGAGAAACGAGTACAAGAACAAATCCTCTATTATACAAGTTATCTCTTGCTTACCCAATTTACAGGAGAAATTCCTGGTAATTATCATGAAATCGTGAAAGATTTTGTTGACAGAAAGGCTGATATTGCACTGACAATCGAAAGGATTGCAAAACTAAGAGACGTATCAAGTTCAGGATTTTTTGAGGAGAAAAAGAAAGTGTTGTCTGAGACTCAAGACATTAAACAAATCTTACATCTTATTGCTCAGAGTCAAGACGCGTCTCCCCGAAGACTGAAAGAGATCAATTCCAGACTAACTCAAGAGCTGGAAGGTATCGGAGTCGAAGTATCCGAAAACCTTTCCCTTCATTAAAGTCTTAAATGCCATCCCAGGCTATATATTTTTTCCTGATCAAAATGGCAATAATAATAGCAAGTGCTAGTGCAGCAAGAGAAACTCCGAAATTCGCCAGCCAGTTCGGGTAAGCAATCAATAAAATTGCAGTCAGGATTAATGAAATACGTGCAACTTTTGTTATGACATTCTCTCGTTTCATCAAACGAGGAGACTTACGCCAAAAGACAAGAACGAACACCAGAAGAAGCAATGGCAATATGTAAATGATTTGATAAATAACTTGGCTTAAAACAACTTGTAATGGCGATAATGCTTGCGTAGAAAGCCATTGCTGAAAAATGAGTGCAAAATTGGGCATACAAGTCTGCATATAGGTTTGCAGACCTAAAGCACTCAAAGCAACTAAAATGACAACAGCACAAGAGGCCTTATTACCTAACTTTTTGAAATAATTCAGAGTATAAGCGAGAAGCGCTAAACCAATAATGATCATAGGAATACGCAGCCAACTTAACGCATGAAAAAAGAAGGCAGTGTGCACCTGCTGCACAGCGTGAACCAAACCTACCACCAGCGAGAATACTAAACCAATCGTTATTTGTAGTGAGCGTGTATTGGTTAGCCATAAGAATGCGAATAAAGCCAGAATGCAAAAGAGAGAACAAGGATTTAAACCATCGGTAATGGCCAACATAGGAAGAAAAACAGCCACTGAAGGCTTATTGGCGACATTGCTTTCATACCAATTTGCATTAGCCCACTGTCTTAATACGCTTATTGTTGTTGGAGTCAATTGGTCCATTCTAACAACCTGCTGTTGGCAGTAATGCAAGGCCCGAAACAATTCTTTGCCAGTCGTTTGTGCATTAGCAAATCCAACCCAACGTGAATTACAAAAAAAGATAGCCGGAACACTAAAGTCATCAGTATTTTGCTGGCTCAGAAAGACATTAAAAGTCGTTAGTGCATTTCTATCGGTGTTAATGATGTAACGATGAACCTCTATCCACGGCGTAGTTGCTTCAAGAGTTCGAAAATAGTCATCTGCTTTATGGCAATGAGGACAAGTTGAGGATAGAAAGAGATAAACCTGAAGCTTAACTTGGTTGTTCTCTCCTTTACTAAACCAGACAGGAGGAGGTGTCTCTCCCCAACCAACACTTAGAGAAGCAGCTAAACAAATGCTAACGATCAGTTTTAATATCAATCGCATACGGAGATTCCTTGTACTTATAATCATCCACTATACAGCGCATTCTACTAGATTGTATATTGGAATTGTATTAGCCAGGGACAGGGAGCAGATGTTAAAATTACTGTTCTAGTTGCGATTGCATAACCAAGTAGGCTGAGGGTCTCTCGTCAGGAGAAATGAGTTGCCAATATTTTTGGTAAATCTCAAGTAAATCGTTATTATTTGCTATTGTTAGTAAGGCTTTATTAATTTGTTGAATAAGCTCGCCATTAGCTTTTGTCGTCATAATCGCCATACCGTTTTCTACATGAACCACCGGCCCTATTTGCTCATATTTATCACCTGTTTGAGTAATCCAAAAATTTGCAGCCCCAGCATCAAGAATAAGTGCATCGATTTCATGATTATCGAGTGCCGTCAGTAACTCAGGCAAGTTATTATAAAATTTGAAATTAATTTCAAATTTATTTAGAGGGGGTAATGCATCTTTTCCGGTGAGAACTATCTCGTAATTCTTTGCCATAGGAAAAAGGGTATTTTTGACCATACCTACCGTTTTGTTATTTAGGGTTTCCAGGTGATTGCTTTGTAACGTTAAGAACACTGCTTCACTCTTAAAATAGGGATAACTGAATAAATAATTTTTAGGATCTTCGGGCATCAAGCTAATACCAACAATCATTGCATCAATCTTATTTTTATTTAGAGCAACTAAGAGCTTATCGAAGCGCATAGGTACCAATTCACATTCTCTTTTCATTACCAGACAAACACTGAAAAGAATGTCAATATCAAATCCAAAATACTTCTTACCCTGGAAGATTTGTTCGAAAGGTGGATTAAAATAAAGAGTCCCAATTCTCAGCGGACTTTCTTGTGAGTAGCCACAGGCACTAAACAAAAGCATTAAAATAGACGATATGATTCCTTTCATAAAGAACGTAAACCCTTTTGTGGCACGGATAATATTAACTATAATTTGATCTTAAGTTTTTTAGTTTGCCAAATCAAAAAACCGAATTACCGTGGCTTGACCACGGTAGTTCAATAATATGAAAAGTCAGGCAAAAACGTTAAGATCGAGTACAAATGTCTTCTTTAATAAGTATGAATGTAATTTTCCAATTGCTCGATGACTCGTGTTTTGTCCTCAAGTAGATGGAATAATAAGTCCCCAATTGAAAGAATAGCTATGATCTCGCTTTCCTCTTTTACGAGAACATGACGCCTTTTTGTTTGCGTGATTACTTCCATCGCCTTTTCAATGGGATCAAACAAATTCAGCACACTGACAGCTGTATAGGCAATTTCACCAGCGGTTGTTGTGTGTGGATCTAATCCTCGATGCAGGCAGGCTCGAACTACATCGCGTTCGCTGACTATGCCATGAAGATCATCTTTATTATTACGTATCACCAAGGCACCAATATCTAGCTCAGTCATTACTTTCACACATTCATCAACAGTAGCATCGTCGTTTATGAAAACAATAGGACGTCTTGGTTGCGGTAAAGCGGAAAAAATTAAATGAGCCATAATACACTCCCTCGAATAAACTCTCCCTATGCCTGAACTGGTAGGGAAAAGAATTGCACCCTTGTGTACTTTTTAAATATAGCACAAATAAAATCTGCTTATTGCCTGTTACCCAACAAGATTCTATCTTGTCTTATTTTTTGGAATCAAGCACTATTCGTAGACTCATTCGAATTATGTCTTTAGCAAGATAAGATTCAAAGGTAATTACTCTCACTCCCAACTTCCCGCGGCTTGACCGCGGGATGTCGGCGCTATAGATGGGGGCGAGCAATTACATTCTAAAGAACAATCTGAAAGGGAATCTTATATCTTATTCCAGGATAAATTATCTAGGATATTAATGCCGTTAAAATTCTACGCTTCCCTTTAAAAGTAGCCCTACCATGCATGGTAAGTATATTATCTAAAATCATGACATCTCCTTTTTTCCAGGGGAGAGAAACGGTGTTTTTCCTTAATACATCCAATATATGGTATAAATCTTCGCGGGGTATGATACTGCCATCCGCAAAAGTGACCTCATGTAATCTTGTTAAACGGCGAAAGTAAATAAATTTCATTGCAAGGAAATTGACTAGACCCAGAAGCCTGGGGTTAAAATCGTAAAGATGTGCTTGATTAAACCAAACAGTCTCTTTAGTAATTGGATGCTCAAGGGTTGCAGGTCTTGTGTGCCTTATCTCAATCCAATTGCTTCGCAACCATTTCCACCTAATTTCATTGCTTTGACAGAATGCTTCTACTTCTTCTTTTTTATCGGTTTCGAAAACATCAACCCAGGATTTGTGTGAATTTGCAAAATAATTAATCACATCCATGAATTTGCTTTGTTGATAGTAGTGTGAGATATAGGTCAAACCTTTTTCTTGGAAGTGTTTTATTACATTGGAATCTAACCTTTGGTAAACTTTCCTGGCATCAGCAATAACGGTTTCTCCCTGAATCTGCGGTTCGATTTCACAATAGAAAGAAATATATTTAGGATACGTTTTCAGGTATGACAGCTCTTGATGTGGAGGAATATAAATACTAGGCGGGGCCTCCGTGGACGTATAAATTTCATTTGTCACTTTGTCGCGGGGGCTATCTCCACCTATGTAATTTACAAATGATCCTAAATCCATTGTTTTGATAAAGTCGGAAAAATTCTCAGTAGAATCTATAGAAAAATCACGAAAAACTAAGGCGCCTCTTTTCAATAACTGTTGTTTGAACTGAGCTTTATAAATAGCAAGTCTTTGTTTCCAGTCATGGGAATTTAAATTTTTGTTGACCGTAATGAGCGTAGGAAATCCATCTTCAATACGACAATCTTCCATAATAGTTAACTCTCCATGATGACTAAATCCAACTTTGATCACAAATTTAGCATCTTTCTACTAAAATCAGTAATTCATCGTATAAATAATAGTATCTTAGAAGGGTTTTTATTCAAAAGCAGTAGGTTGGGCCAAGGCCCATAGCCGTCAGGCTAAGAGTTTAAAAGCACTCTCCTTCGCAGAAGTCAAAGGTCAAAAGAGGTTTCTTTTTTGAATCTTTGATAGCAAAGAGGGAGAGATTTTCATAGAAATCATTCAAGAAATGCTTTAATCGATAAGGAGACATGAGGGCGATAATCAATCCAGTAGCCTTGGAACTTAGTTGGTGACAGGCTTTATAAAAAGAGAGTTGTTTGCCTTCTATGTTGCGCATGGGATTGCATAGCAAAAACAAAAGCATCATTGCAATAAACTTACCATAGGTTTCAATAATCACTCGAGCAAACTTTTTAGTTTTGATAGAGTCAATATGCATTAAGGATTTACTTAATTTAAAGAGGAGTTCTACCTGCCATCGTAAAGCATACGTTTGATGAATTGCTTTATTATTGATTTGAGTTTCAGAGGTATTGGTAATATAAATAGACCAACTTTGTAAAGCCAACGATTCCTGGTTTGGTGTGGAACCACGGCGACGATGATCTTTTATAAGTCTTCTCCGCCTTTGCTCGGCAATGACTGGTGGTAATCGTTGAGCGACCAAGCGGACAGGAATTTTATGCGTTGCTCCCATAAGGACCTGCTGAGAAAAGAATGGTGCAGCATTCTCCAAGGTAACGAGTAAATCAAAAGGTTTCTTATCTTGTGTTAGAAGTTTAGTTCCGGTGAGCAAGCGGCTTATGAAGAAAGCGTTTTCTTCCATAATTTTCTTAAACGTGTTCAGTTTAAAATAACCTAAATCCATTAAATAAAGAGCTCCTTTTTCAATAGTATTAAAATAATTATCAAAGCCCTGATCGTTATCACAGCCCGAAGTTAGAGTAAGCTCTTTTATTTGTCCACCAAGATAATCAAACATCATTTGGATTTTCATAGCGGAACTGGATGCGGCTCCGCCACTGCCTTTAAAAAGCTCATTCAGCGCCTGATGTAAGGATATAGTACTGCTATCAATGATGTTAAGGCTACTAAATTGCTCCAATCCTTGGAGTTGAGGTAACTTTTTCATTTGAAAGTGCTTTAAACAGAATAATGAAAAGGCTTTAAGAAATCCGGCTGTTCGTTCGTTAAATCGCTCATGTAATGATTGTTTTTTGATATAAACTTTTTGCGTTTTTACCAATCCACAGAAAAGTTCCAAATTAAAATGTTCTGAAAAACAGAGCGTTATCAATGATTTTATAAAAACACTAGGTGTCAATTTTGAACGGCGTTTCTGAAAACCTGTTTCCTTTCCTATCCGATCCGCTTCATAAGTAAAAAATTTAAAGATTTCTTGAGGAATATTTGATAGGGTATCCAGCAGCATAGAGTCCCTTTTGGTTGTTTTCCTGGCGGGAAAAAATTTAAAAGGGTACTCTAGCTTTTTTTATTATTATTTCAATAAGTTAAACAAACAATTTCTTTCTTAGCCTGACGGCTATGGGCCAAGGCCCAACCTACAAATTATTCCAGGAAGGACAAAATAAGATAATTAACTGACCACTTTCCAGGAGCCGTCTGCTTGTCGACAAGCTTTGCCGTAGATTTGTTGGGATTTACCACCAATGATGGCTCTTGTGATGTATTCACGGCAGGGTTGATTATTGGTGTAATAAGTCCTGGTAGGTTGAACGGTGTAACGATTACCATTATCAGGGTTTTGCCAAACGACAGCACGTCCTGTTGGCGCAGTTTCCAGGGCTCTTTGCATCTCTAGTCTGTCAAGACGGTCCATGGTACGACCAATATTACCTCCTAGGTAAGCGCCCAATAAAGCACCACCAGCCGCAGCAGCTACTTTACCTGAACCACCGCCAAATTGGCTGCCGAGAAGTCCACCCACAACACCACCTGTGACAGTACCCACGCCCTCATTCGTTACTTGTGCACAACCAGCAAGGAAAACAGATAAGGAAAGAGATACCATTGCTATTTTTTTCATGATTCACCTAGTATCATTGTGTAAAATCGGTTCGTATTCTAGCATCACGTTTAGATATTATCCACAATTTTGCTTTATTTTCGGCCTTTACTCTTGTCGCACTCTGGGCGAAAACTGACAAAGCAACTCATATGCGATGGTTCTCGCTGAGGAAGCTATTGATTCTACAGGGATATGTTGTCCCCATAGCTCCACAGGATCGCCAATCTTTACTAATGGAACGTCTGTTAAATCCACAGTCAACATATCCATAGATACTCGTCCGACAATAGGAACACGAAAACCATTGAGCCAAACCGGTGTATTAGGAGCAACATGGCGAGGGTAACCATCCCCATAACCTACAGCAACAACGCCAATAATTGAAGGCCTTGTGGTTTGCCAAATTCCTCCATAGCCCACACGAACATGAGCCGGATAATGATGTATAGCACTAATCGCAGAAACAAAACGCATGACAGGCATCAAACCTAATTCTTGTCCCGTTTTATCCGCAAAGGGAGACACCCCATAGAGCATGATGCCCGGGCGCACCACGTCCTCATGCGTATCTGGCAGAGCCAAGATGGCTGCAGAATTGCTGATACTTTTGATTATCTTAACAGGTGGCAAATCAAGCTCTCTAAACATGCGCAATTGTTTTTGAACACTGGGATCGGTCGGTTCGTCAGCACATGCCAAATGAGTCATCAAGCCAATTTCAGAATCAACCCACGGGCAATTCGTCAAGGCGGTCATGACCTCATAAATATCCTGCGGCGGAAAACCTAAACGATGCATTCCCGTATTTACTTTTACCCAGACCTTAATTCTATTAGGCAATGGGTTGGCTAATAACCATTGAAGTTGATGCGGTTGATGAATTACACATTGTAAGCGATGAGTAGAAACCAATTGCAGCTCTTCCGGGCTAAATATTCCCTGAAATAAAACACACTCACCTCTGACCCCCAGAGCACGAATAGCTAAAGCCTCTTCAAGACAAGCCACACCAAACGCATAGACTTGCCCATCTAGGACTGGCACTACTGCCGACAGACCACAACCATAGGCATGAGCTTTAACCATCGCAATCACTTTTGATGCTGTGGTACAGCGTTTTATCTGATTCAGATTATGCAAGAGTGCAGTCGCATTAATATGCACTCGAGTTGGTCTTGTCACGTCAATCTACTCCAGAATAACCATTAAAAGCTAAATCTTCAAAGCGGGTGTATTTACCAAGGAAAGCTACCTTGACCTTCCCAATAGGGCCATTACGTTGCTTTGCAATAATAAGTTCAGCGGTTCCCTTATCGGGGCTGTCTTCGTTATATACTTCATCACGATAAATAAAACAAATGAGATCAGCATCTTGCTCTATAGCACCAGACTCACGCAAATCCGACATTACCGGTCGCTTATCCTGCCGTTGCTCAAGACTACGATTCAACTGAGATAAAGCAATCACCGGCACTTCAAGTTCTTTAGCCAACGATTTTAGGCTGCGGGATATTTCAGAAATTTCCGCGGTGCGGTTGTCAGCTTTAAAACCCGGTACTTTCATTAGCTGTAAATAGTCAACAACAACTAAACCTAATTGCCCATGCTCCTTAGCTAATCGACGAGAGCGAGCACGCATTTCAGCGGGACTTAAAGCTGCGGTATCGTCAATGAACAAAGGGGCTTCCGATAATAAATGCACAGCGGAAGTTACTCTTGGCCAATCATCATCTTCGAGTTTGCCAGTTCGCAATCGATGTTGATCAATCCTTCCTAAGGAAGACATCATGCGCATGGCCAAAGAATCAGCAGGCATTTCCATAGAAAAAACCAGTACCGGCTTATTTGCATTAATAGCTGCATGTTCAGCCATATTCATGACTAAGGTGGTTTTACCCATGGAAGGTCGTCCAGCGACGATGATCAAATCAGAGGGTTGCAAGCCCGATGTTTTTTCATCAAAATCAGTTAAACCAGTCGCTAAACCGGTTATAGCATTACCATTATGATAAAGGGCATCAATTTTCTCTACCGTTTTTACCAGAATGGATTTGATACCTTCTGGGCCACCATCTCCACCAGTCTGTTCAGCAATGGCAAACACTTTAGTTTCAGCATAATCAAGTAATTCCGTTACCTCTCTGCCCATGGGATTATAAGCAGAATCTGCAATGTCATTGGCAACACTAATGAGCTGACGTTGAACCGACTTTTCACGAACAATATCGGCATAAGCAGAAATATTAGCAACACTTGGCGTGTTATTGGCCAACTCAAAGAGATACGTTTCGCCACCGGCATCATCCAATTGATTGTTGGATTTCAGAATATCAAGTAAAGTCACAACGTCAAAAGGCTGATCCTTTCTTGCCAACTCCACAATGGCATGATAAAGAACACGATGCTCGATACGATAAAAATCTGCTTCACATAATTTCAGACTAATCGTATCCCACACCTGATTATCAAGCATCAATCCCCCAAGGATTGACTGTTCAGCTTCAACCGAATGAGGAGGCAATTTAAGTGGATCGACAGTGCTTTTACGCGTTTTTATTTCTGCTGCCATGATATTATTAAAAAACCATTTGCTATTTCACTGCTATTTTAATGCTGAATAAAAAAAAAGACACACTTCACGTGTGTCTTTTTTACAGATAATCTTGGTAAAGCGAAATTAACGAACCCAAACTTGAGTGCGACCAAGCATAGAAACACCAAGGTAGCCACGCACATAAAGCTTGTTGCCTTTAAGGCTCATTTTAGCGCGATAAATTTTTCCGGTTTTAGGATCAAGAATTTGACCACCTTCCCACTCACCATTGCCCTTGTCCTTTAGACCCCATACAAATTGCAGACCTTTGATGGGTTTGTTTTTGAAACCACCCGGACATTTAGAGCAAATACCGGTATCACCGGGTTGCGGATAAACTTTTACAATAGTGCCACTTAAAGTACCACCTGACACAGTTAAACGAACAACAGCGCGTTTTTGTCCTGTCTTATCATCGATAGTTGTCCACGTACCGGCTGGTGATTGAGCTAAAGCAACAGGCAAGAAAAATACTGTTAGTACAAATGCTAATAACCCCTTCCATTGTCTCATGAGATTCCTCCTTAATTTTCTCATCAAAAGAATAGGCTAGGAATCCAAGCTTTGCAATTAAAAAATATCTTTTTTTTAATAGGTTAGTCCTTGAACCACTATCATTAAGTAAGGATTTCTCTCGCCTTGAATTACCGCGGCTTGACCGCGGTATCCATGCTCAGAGCTATTTCATGGATCCCGCGGTCGATGCCGCGGGGATTCGATTTTCTTAACTTAATGACAATAAATCCTTGGACAAGGGCATAAAAAATTGCTCAATATCTTGCGAGCTAAGCTGAATCATCCCACTAACATTCTCAGACAAAATATCTTCCACTAACTCTCTTTTTTTATTTTGCATAGCTAAAATAGCCTCTTCGACTGTGCCTGAAGTGATTAATTTATACACGAATACAGGGTTCTCTTGTCCTATACGATGGCTTCTATCCGTGGCTTGATCTTCCACAGCCGGGTTCCACCAAGGATCATAGTGAATGACAGTATCTGCGCGCGTTAAATTTAGACCAGTGCCACCAGCTTTCAGACTGATGAGAAAGATCGGGATATTTCCCTCTTGGAAAGTATTTACCAGAGTCTGCCTGTTTTGTGTCTGGCCAGTTAATTTCAAATAATGATAGTTACGCTTTACTAATTGTTCTTCAATCAATTTAAGCATTGAAGTAAATTGTGAAAAAATCAATATTCGCCGCCCCTCATCAATTAAGCTTTCAAGCAACTCCATCAATGCTTCAAGTTTTGCAGAGGTACCATAAGCCATTTCTGCTTCCGGTATTGAAAGCAATTTGGGATCACAACAAACCTGTCGCAATTTCAAAAGCGCATCTAAAAGAAGAATATGGCTTTTTTCCATACCGTTTTGGGCAATCGCTTCTCGGACTTTTTTCTCCATGCTCATTCTTATTGCTTCGTAGAGATCCCGCTGCGGTCCCGTCAACTCGATGGTCCGCGTCATTTCTGTTTTATCAGGCAATTCACGAGCCACTTGATTTTTAGTACGACGCAATATAAATGGCTGAACTCGTTTGGCGAGAATCTTTTTTCTGTCAGCATTCGCTTCTTTCTCAATCGGATTTTTGAAAAATTGTCGGAATTGCTTACTATCCCCCAATAAGCCAGGCATTAGAAAATGAAACAGTGACCACAACTCACCCAAATGATTCTCAAGTGGTGTTCCTGACAAACATAAGCGATGATTTGCCTTTATTTGCTGAATAATTTGTGTCGTTTTTGTACGCGCATTTTTTATGGATTGTGCCTCATCCAAAATTAAATAGTAGAAATGATAGTCAATAAAACGCGTTTTATCCCGCTGAATAAGTCCATACGTTGAAACAACAACGTCATAATCAGCAAAATTATCCTGATGACGTCCTGTACCATGGAAAACCAACAGTTTTAAGTCCGGGGTAAATCGCTTCGCCTCTTCAAACCAATTACCAACCAAACTGGTTGGTACAACAATAAGACTAGGTTTTAGAAGTCTCCCTTGCTCTTTCTCCACTTGTAAATGAGCCAAGGTCTGTACTGTTTTGCCCAAGCCCATGTCATCTGCCAGCACGCCCCCAAAATGGCTTAACCGTAAAAATTGTAACCAATTGAGGCCTTCATGTTGGTAATCTCGCAACTTGGTTTTCAACCCCTTTGGGACCTCAATCACAGGAATGCTTTGCATGCTCGTCAGTTGCTGCAACTGACGACGTATGATTTCAGCGCCCAGCCAACGTGTAGAAACTGCAGCGACTGCTAGTTCCGTTTCGCGCATTAATATTAATTGATAGCGAGAGATGCGAAGTTGTGTTTCATTCTTAAGCTGACGCGCTCCGTAATGCAGCAGGAAACGAATTAAGGGTTTCACACGACCCAATTCAACTTGCAATGCTTTTCCATCAGGGAGAGGCATTCTCACCAACGTTTCATCAGGCAAATCATCAATCTTCTTATTGTTCAATTTGCTGATCAATTCGGTGACGAGGGGCACGATGTTGACTTGTTTCCCTTCTACCAAAATCCCTAACTGGTAAGAGAAGAAATCATTTCCCTGATCTTGAATGTCCGAAAACCACTCAACCTCATCCGCATTAACGATCTCTTCATAAATGGGGTGAATAAATTCAACCTGCCAATTCTTTTTTTCAAGCGCTGGCAGAATCTGATCATAAAATTTAGACAAGTCATTTTCATGACGTAAATGAGCTATAATCTTTTCCTTGTCGAGATAATAATCTGCCCACAATTTTTCTGTTATCGTGGGACAGCGCAGGCTTAAAATTTGTACAATCTCTTTATATATCTTTTTTTCCAAAGCGAAATCACGAGGAATTTCAATTAATTTTTTATCTTCCTCTTTAATCAATTTGCTGTTGTTGTCAGCTGGGTCTACTGTTATCCCTTCGTAATCAAAAAAAACATCAGCGATAAAGAGTACTCGTTGTTCGAGGACGACACCAGGAAATCCTGGTGTCGATTCAATGGCATCAAAATGAATGATCACCTGCGGCTTTACCATGCGTACTTCTTTGCTCTCATAAATCGTAGGTGCAGGAATTTCAAAATGACTTAGCTCCATTTGCATGGCAACAGTAGAAGCTGCATCCAAATCGATGGGCGGCATATTCATAATCTTTTTTAGCTGCCCAAGGTTATAAGGCACTTTCAACAAACCAAGACAATTGCTCTCTTGATCCAGGTACCAAAGCTTATCTAAAAAGAGAGGGTGCATCGCTTCACCTGCCGACTCTAACACAGCATATTGTTTCCCTTCTGTAGTCAGTTGCCAAACTAAAGTTGACTCTAACTCATCACCCAAATGTATCTTTTCGCCTCTATCTATATCGTGGGGGCGGGACGTCGGGAATGAGCGAGTAATTACCATTGTGGATAAATAGGCTCTTTCCGTTTTGAGAATTTGTTCTAAGAGATCACTGTTACGTATGGTTAATCGCTCAAACCAAACTTGGATATTGTTTTTGTCCAGCAGGATTTTAATAATTGCATCGTCTTCGGGAGAAAAATATTTTCTTCGACTGTCAGTGACGCTATTGAAGGGAATTTTTTTACCCAATCCACCTTTTTTACGCCGTTTTGCCAATGCTAGTCTAATGCTAATGCGATGCTCATAACCTATATATTGTGGCTCGATAAGATAGGCAATTTCATGAGAACCGGATCGAGCTATTTTTTCTTCTGTCTTCGTGCGCAGTGTATCAAGCCACGATTCCAAAGATTGAGCTTTTTTTTCAGTTGACGGCCCCGGGATGACATAGTTCTCTCTCACTTGTAGAGAAAACAAACTTGCAGCTGCATGTTTGCAATTCATTTTATAGGAGCAACTACAATGCGCTGGCGTTCTAGGCCAGGATTTTAAATCAATATGAACATCATAAATTTGGCTAGAGTGCCCTTTAACACGCGCTTTAAGTAAACCTTCACTTAAGCGAATATTAAGCACATGGCCTGTCTGCTGATACTCTTGGCCTCGCATCAAAACGGTAGGTAAAAAAACATCGGCCATCCGTGATAATGCATCTTTGAGCATACAACTTACTCTTTGGGGTTAAACAGTATATTATAACGAATTGACTTATCTTTGTATTGTCAATAACACTTATTCTATTTTAAAGACTTACGCATAAATAAATAATACACAATTCGCAAACACCTTCGTATATCTTCCTCAATAATCAAAATTTTGCAAAATTTCCTGCCTCAATAAACGCACATGAATTTGTCTTTTTGTAAAAAAATTATCTTGTAGATCTATAATAATACAAGACTTTCATATTTATTAGTGTTCTATGAGCAGAATACCAACTGAGGGTTCTCATTTTACTGTAAACAAACAACCCGATTTTATTGAAGATAGCTTTCCATTAACTTTAACAGAAGAGTCAAAAGAGTTGTTTGAAAAAGGAGCTGATGGACAAGGTTACATAGGAATTGTGGAGGTTGATACAGGAAGAATTCATCTCGTCCCCTCTTTTAATAAAGGTGATGGTTTGCTGCATCTTGATAAAAATGGTAAACAGTTTTCTCGCTGGATAGCAACAGAACAGCCTTTAGGTGGTGGAGCAGGTGACCTGCATACACGTGCAGCAAGTATCTTGAAGTTGGGACATAAGGCCGGAAAAGAAGGTTTATTGATGGGATTTGGCCTATGGAAAAGCGGAGTAAGTGTCAAATTTTTATCTGAGATTCCCGACAGCAATTTAAGGCTAATACCTGATGAATATTTGCTTGTCAAAGATAATAATCGATGGATTCTTCACTATGTTAACAAAGACAGAACGAGTCGACCCATTGCGATTAATGCCATCCCCGGTCTACAAGAGGCTCTCGATCAGTTGCCACCAAACAAGAAACCGGAGGAGTTAAGTTTTGGGGAGCGAAATGTAATTGAAAATTTGCTCAGGCACCCCGGCAATCCAGGAATCAAATTTGCAAAAAACCGTTCCTCTAGTCAGAACATGTTTTCTTGTCAATATACTTCAGATTATGGCGTCTTTTTTGACAAAAAAATTACCGGACCTCATCGTGATACCCAGGAAAAAATAGCTCATCAAGTAGCATTGAGGAGAGAACTTCCTTTACCCGTATTTCAAAAAATCATGGATGCCACAGCTCAAGGTTTAGCGATTCCTTTGCTTAGAGATTTATCCTCTAATCCTGTCGTACCAACAGACAAAAATGATAATTATCTAAGACAACATCTTGCAATTGAAAAAGAATGGATCAATTCTCTAAAAATATTAGACACTCATGCACTTCTAATTCCTAAAATTCTCCATATGCTTACGGAAGAAGCCTCGGAAGAGGCTGATAGTTCCATAATTGCCGAAATGCTCGCTAGCCTCTCTACAAAAAATTGTTTAACTTCAGAAACACTACAAGCACTTTCTCAATTTTTAAAATATATTGACCAATTAAGATTGGAAGAACATTCATTTGATCTTGAAAAGTTAACAGTAGAAGAAAAGAGCTTGGTATTCAATAAGGAACTTGCAGTCGAAAATTTTGTACAAGCCCTTATAACCCTTAATAGAGAAGAACGCTCTAAAGAAAATCATTTTATTTTCGAACACCCCTTGCAAGCAAGAAATATTGCGGATGGATTAGTAACCTTGGCAGATGCGGGTATTTTGACGGAGGAGAATGGAAAATTATTTGTTGAACAATTACTTACCGAAAATGCTAAATACTCTTCGCAACTTCTCAACGCATTGCGTAGATTGGCTAGTGTTGGTGAACTAAACGATGGTAGTTTTAAAGTTCTCTCTTACAGTAAGAATGCTTCTTATTCTGAAGCACTGAGTACTGCTCTAATTCTTTTGTCACGATCTCGTTTGGCAACAGAGGCTAATTTACAACTCTTAACTCATCTTTTTACTCGGCATGGACAACTTGCTTTAAGGGCAATGCAAAAAATGGCAGATGCTTACCAGTTAAACGATCAAACATTTGGATTGTTATCACAAGTCGAGTTAACAACTAGTAATATTAATAATGTTGTTAAGATCATAGAAACTAAACAGCAGCAAATTAATGGTAAAATTAATCAATTGAAAGAAATGATTTATCAAGCTTTAGGTGTAAATTTAGGTTACCATGCGGGGTTTTATTCCAGAATTTTAAAGAATGAGGCAATTGAAGTCAGTTTATCCCATTTAACCAAAGCACCACCTGAGATATCCTTGGCAGAGATGTTAGATTGGAAGGGAGAAAAAGGACCTAGTCTGCGCGAAGTATTGATAAGTACTATACCAGAGAAAAGTCTAGAATCGCTTTTTGCTAAACTTGACTCCAAACAAATTCCAGGAGCTGCATTAAGTGGATAAAATTAGATCCTTGAAATCCGTGGCATTTCTCTAAAAGTATTAGATTTTTATTTATTTACTTAAAACAAACGTTATAAAATCAACAAACAAGGCAAAATAGAAGTCATTGTAATGTCCCAAGTTCTCCAAATACTTATGGCTCAGATCAACCCCTTGGTGGGTGCGATTGGAGCGAATACAGAAAAAATTGCCAATATTATAAAACTGCATCAAGATCAACATGATGTTATTGTTTTCCCAGAGTTGGCTATCAGCGGTTATCCCCCAGAAGATTTATTGTTGCGACAGGATTTTCATAAGCAAGTTGAACAAGCCCTGCAAGTTATCCAGGAAATAACAAAAGAATGTCATGTCATCGTTGGACATCCTTGTTTAGAAGATGACCGTGTCTGTTTCAATGCCGCTAGTATTTTTTATAACGGCACTCGAGTCGCCCATTACCATAAGCAACATCTACCCAACTATGGCGTATTTGACGAGGAACGTTATTTTCACCATGGAGAAGCAAAGCCTTGTATTTTGCCCATTAAAGGTTATCAATTTGGTGTTTGTATTTGCGAAGATATTTGGTTTAAAGGACCCGTTGAACAGTTACTGGAAGCCAAAGTGGATGGCTTTTTTTGCTTGAATGCTTCTCCTTTTGATTATAAGAAACAAGGTTTACGTGAAAATTTATTAAAGAAATACGCTAAAAAAGGTGTAAGTATTTTTTACGTCAATCAAGTTGGAGGGCAAGATGAGTTGGTTTTTGATGGCCACTCAATGGCATTTAATGCCCAGGGAGTACTATGCGCCCGCGCCCCCCTTTTTCAGGAGGCATTGCAAACCATTACCTTTAACCAACAAACGATCACTGGCGAAATTGTCTCTTTGCCAGCTGAAGATAAACTCATTTATGACGCTTTGGTTTGTGGTACACGGGATTATGTGCAAAAAAACGGTTTTCCTGGCGTATTGCTGGGTTTATCAGGAGGGGTGGATTCAGCCCTGACCTTAGCAATTGCAGTAGATGCTTTAGGAGCATCGCGGGTTCATGCCGTGATGATGCCTTCTCGATTTACCGCCAGTATTAGCGTGGAAGACGCGCAAAAACAACTTCAAACCTTAGGCGTAGCCAATTCAATTCTCTCTATTGAACCGACCTTCAAGAGCTTTCTTGAAACCCTCGCCCCTTCTTTTGTAGGTTATAAAGCAGACACTACTGAAGAAAACATACAGGCGAGGATTCGTGGCATTTTATTAATGGCCCTTTCGAACAAAACAGGAAAAATGGTACTCACCACCAGTAATAAAAGCGAAACAGCCGTCGGTTACGCCACCTTATATGGTGATATGGCTGGTGGATTAGCCGTCTTAAAGGATATCTTAAAAACTCAGGTTTACGCTTTGGCACGTTACCGCAATTCAATAGCACCGATTATTCCCGAGAGGGTGTTCACCCGAGCTCCCTCTGCAGAATTGGCCGAAAATCAAACCGATCAAGATACTTTGCCTGATTATGCCATTCTCGACGCCATCATCAAAGCCTACATGGAAAACAATGTCGCTGCACAAGAAATCATCGCATCAGGTTATGCTCCTGAAGTTGTCTATAAAGTTATTCGTTTAATTAAACAGAATGAATACAAACGACGACAAGGTCCTCCAGGCATTAAAGTTTCTCCTCGCGCCTTCGGTCGTGATTGGCGCATGCCAATCACTTCAGGCTTTGTGCCATAGTTGCACATAATGACACAATTTTATTCTTCTTATTTGATCTTCAAAAAACCGAATTACCGTGGCTTGACCACGGTATCTATGGTTCATTGAAGATCGCTGGATACCGTGGTAAGCCACGGTAATTTCGCTGTATCATCGGTAATTCAATGTTCTAAAAGTCAAGCAATAAAACCATGGAGATTGAATCTTAACAACCAAGAACAGCTGAATGCGAAGGATCGACTCCTCCTTCTGGTGATTCCTGAGATGTAACTATAGGTTCCTTTGCTGATTCTTGCGCTAAGGCCTTGCGCTTAGCCATGATCGTTTTATCACCAAAAAGTGTGGCAACAGCAGCATACTTGCTGATGTCCAATTTTCCAGACTTCGGAGTACCAAGTACAGCAGGTGTTTCTTCATTATCCTCTTTATGTGCTATTTCAGAATCCTCGTTTGCCAATTTAGTAGCTTCATTTACTGATTTAGGACCTTCTCTCAATACTGCTTCTAACTTAGAAAACTGCTCTAAATTTATGCGATTAGTAGCCTCAGGTTTAAAATCCGTGAGCGTTTTTACTAAATTATTTAATTGCTCAAAGGTTACAGCTTCGACTTCATCCTGCCATTGAAGCAACAAATCCTGAGTTTCTTGAGGACAAGCAGACATTTGCACCTTTATATTTTCTTGGAAGGCATTGATATAATAAAGTTGCCAATGATTATTTTCTTTAGTGAGAACATAGGAACAGGGTTTGCAATACGTGTCGACCTTAGGCGGGAATACCTTCATGGCCCTGCACGCTAGTACTGATGTCGGGGTGTTGGAATGTTTAATACAGTCACGTAACCCTTGTATGGCTTCAACACCTAAACCTGCGGCGGATAACCCATTGTTGTCTGCAAGAATCTTTTTAAATTTGTTGGAAGCCTCCTCATTAGTCCAGCTTGCCAACTCAATAACCGCGTTCTTTCCTCCTCTTTGCCTTTGGTATAAAGACCATTTGCCTGTTGTTGGATTAGGTTCACGTATCAAGATATAGGTGTCTTTAATAAGTTTATATGGAGGAATAGTTGTCCAATCATCACTTGTAATTAACGTTATACCATGCCTTTGATTTAATAAGTTTTGGATGCTCTTTTGCTTGCTTTCGTCCACATTCTGGCGAGTATTAACATACCTCAGTTGCATTTTAAGTGCTAAGAAATTATTGGCGGATAAATCTGTCTTTTGAACCAGCCAAGAATCCAGGTCAGAGTAGTCTTTGAGTTTTATCAAATTTTCTTTGCCTAAACTGTCATACCAGTATAATTGAAATGCATCAGATTCCTTTTTTAAAACATAGGTAGAAACCAAATCCTGTAATTGGGATGCATCTGGATTAAATAGAACCTGGTTTTTTTTCAACAAGGCATCTACTATATTCTTGCATCCTATCTTTAGTTCATGGGCGGATGCTGATTTTTTCATCAACTCTGCTAACAGCTTATCCTTTGCTTGACTTGCTTCGCCTACCTCTTGAGTCGCAGGTTTAAATTTTAAGAAATTTTTAAGCTCGTCTTCTATCCGTTTCAAAATAATCGTAAGCTCTGGACTGATGGTTAAAGGAATAGCTTTGCCGGTTAGATCGTACCAAATTAAGTCCCATTTAGGATTGTCAGCATCTATATCTTGCACATTTAAGTAGAAGGTATAATGATCTTGATTTTTTAAGGCAAATAATTTTGCAGATTCTTTCTCATTAAATAGAACGATGCTATCCAATTGCCTGTTTTTTTCAGCGCAAATTCTTTTCTTCTCTTCTTCTCGTTCAGCAACCCTTTTTGCATTAAGTTCTTCTTGTCGTAGCAAAATCTTGATCTTTTCCAGTATTAATACTCTCAAATCAGGGATGACCGTTTGGCGAAGGTAGTCATCGGTCTCCTTGTCATAGCCTTGTACAGCATTGATTAAGAAAATAAATAATTTTGTATTTGCCGAATTTTGCTTCCATGTGCCGGCACTAAAAAATTTCTGAAACTCTTGTAGCCGTATAACCCCCATATCAAAATCTTTTAAGGCTTGTATCGCTTTCTCAAAGTCACCACCACGTCTGCGGGACACACTATATAGCCAGGACCAAAATAGAGAGTTTTCATTACCATAGTCTATTTTTGCTTTTTCCAAACAGGTGGTTAATATTTGTCCACCTTCTGAAATTGCGGTAACTAGTTTTTCAGCAAACTCATCTAGATTGTGAATAATTTTTGGCATTTCCTTGCTCCTCATTCCTATAGTCCATCTATCATCTTAACTGATCAGCGCTGTAATACAATCAAATTCTTGTAGAAAAGAAATTTGAGTTGATCATTCTTGGAGAACAATGGTTTGTCCATGCCCACTTATAGAAATAATAATGTGCTATCAGCATTATTTATTCTCTCAGTGAGAAATTGAAGAACTGTCAGCTACTTGGGATTGATCTTTAGAGAGCGGGGATGACGATGTTACTCACATATTTTGAAAACCTATCTTGCCCAGGCTTATTCGCTACAATTATACTTTGATATAACATTGTAACTGCCAAAGAAATGAACAAACTATCTACGCACATAGCATTAATTCTTTTTATTTTTGTTGTGAGCATTTACTATGTTCTTTTTTTTACCATTCTAACTTGTCAATACAACCTGGATTTTGCTTCCTTCTATTCGGCTGCATTAGCAAGTTTTAAGGGCGAAAATCCTTACAGGGTCTGGTTGAGCACTTATCTTCCTGTCACCAAGGAACTTGCCCTCAATTTAAATCCCCCCATTTTTTTGTTGTTATTTAGTCCTCTAGCGCGACTAAGTTATCCTGTAGGATTAACTATCTGGCTAATGATTTGCTTCATATTGGGATTGATTGGCGCAACCATTGCCTTTAACCAGGCTTTGTCTTCCGAATCATTGAAAAAATACCGCTTGATCTTGTATGTGGTCTACTTGGCTTTTTTTCCTACTATTATGAATATTTCCATAGCGCAAGTAGGAACAATATTACTATTTTTCGTTATGCTAGGTTATCATTTTTATCTTAAAAATCGTGATTCTTATGCTGGGATAATGTGGGGATTTATCATCTCATTTAAGCTTTTTCCAGCCTTGTTATTATTTTATGTTTTGAAGCAACGTCGCTTTCGAGTTTTTTGGGTCATCATAGTTACTTTTGTACTTTGTTGGCTACTTCCTTTGATCATTTATGGTCCTGGCATTTATGCGCAATACTACTCAATGATGCTAAACATCTCCTGGTACAAAGACAACTGGAACGGCTCCCTGTATGGCTTTCTTTCCCGTTTGGTTTTGCTGGATCCCAGTGGCAAATTTGGTCTTCACTGGCTTACAACACTCTATCCCATCCTATTCGTTGCTTTGTTAATGCTCTATCTAAAAAAGATGGGTCCAAATGATGCGGTTCCCGTTAATCACCAACCATTTTGCTTAACACTGGTTGTCATGTTAATGCTTAGCCCTTTAAGTTGGGTTTATTATTTCCCTCTATTAATTTTTCCTTTATTACTTACCTGGGTTGCGATTTTGGAAGGAAACACGTTAGGAAAAAAATCACAGCAGATTTGGCTTCTATGCTTATTTCTTATTAATTTTCCGATTAATAATATGACTTTTAGTAACATAAGTTCTAAAAAAGCCATTAGCATTATGGACTTAATGATGTTTTCTTCTTTTTATTTTTATGGTTTGGTGCTTCTTTCTTATTTCTTCTTTTTAAAGAAAACATTTACTGGTAAAAACATGATTGTTACTGATAATAACAAGCAGCAATTTATATTAATTACTCTTATCATTTTTGCATTTGGCATCTTGATACCGAGCACGGGATTTTTTATGCGCTTATATACTGCGTGCCGCTATTAACTTGATATATCCACATACAAATCGTTGAATAGAGATACCGCGCATAAAGCGCGGTACGTAGTGGTTTTAATTTCGTGGGTATAAATAAACCAATATACCTCGATTACTTGGGAGTAAACGCTCCCCGTAACTCCTCTGGTGTTGCTGAAGGATTCATCGAGAATCTTAATAATACTGCTCTTAATTGCTCCTGAAACAAGCGTTGGCTTTCAGAAGAAGCTGGGCCTATATGGGTTGATATCCAGCTTAATAGCTTTAGATCTGCATTCAATTCCTCACGTAAAATACGATTCTCTGTCTCCAACCAAATACAATCATTCTCTAATTGTTTGTTTTCTTCAGAAAGCTCCGCGTACGTGCGCTCTAGCTGTTGGGTATGCGTTTTTCTCTTCTCTCTGGATGCCTTAGCTGCGAATAAATTTCGAAGACGACGAAATTCTTTTTTCTCTGGATCAGTTAGCTTCTCTCCCGCTTCTTTTCTGGTCTGAAGTTGGGCGAGTTGTAATGTGTTCTCTTCTAACGATGCTCTTTCAGAGCCTCGCTTTCGTTTTTTATGCATATGCACATCGTCAGAGGGAAGCATTGCAGATGTTGTCAATGTTGGTGGTAGTACAGGTGATTTTGAGGTAGGAGGTTGCTGAAAGAATGCACCAGTGTAACTTGTGGGTGCCACAAAAGGCAAAGAAAACTCTTGTCCTCCAATTACCGGAAGAGGATTTAAGAACTCAGGGACAGAACTCTCTTCAATAACCTCAAAGTTGTCAACAAAATCTTTAGTTTTGTTGCAATCCATCGTTGGAGCATTTAAAGGAGGAAGCCATACCTCTGTTAATTCGCCCCAAACCGTCTTCATCAATCGTTCTTGATTATGATAAGTAGCCACATATTCATTTAATAGAGCTTTTGAATCAACTTCAAAACCTTCCGTTAGTGAAGCGATTAGCCTCTTTAATCGTTCACGTTGCTGTTCTATAAGAAAAAATAAACTTTCATGAACCTCATTAGGAAAGTCCGTAGAGCTAAGAACTGATTTAAGCAGCTCCTGACAATCGAGTTGCTTTTTGTAAAATTCTAACATGCGGGAATCCTGAAATTACTAAATTATCAAGTGTGCACAAATATTAATCATATAGGGCGATTTTGTCAAAGTTTAATTTAAAGACACTTTTCAAAAAGATAACAACACTCAAGCCAAGGTCCAATCTACTTTCTCTAAAACGAAATTAAACAACAAAGCTGCTTGCAAAATAAAGTCAAATCGCTAACATTGGATGCTGTTAAATAATAATAAAAAAAAAGGGAGCTCATGAGAATTGTATTCTTTTCTGCCGCGTTGCTGGCCTCAAGCCTCGCATCTGCTGCAGTGCCAATTAATGGCTGGTACGCCAGTGTCTTTGGTGGTTATGCCTATGTGCCTGACAATGTGACCAATACCACTCTTATTTCCACTCCCCCTTTTATTCTTTTGCGCGCCCACCCTTCCTACAGCAATGGCTGGAATGGAGGTGGGCGCATAGGGTATCAAAGCATGCCTTTAAGGTATGAAGGTGAAGTTACCTATATCTATGCCAATCTTCATAAATTTAGAATCAACAATGTCAGGCAAAACGGCGTTGACGGTCGAACCACAGGGACCTTTGCCATGGCCAACGTTTATTATGACTTTCCAGAAATGATCCCATGCCTAGCACCTTTTCTCGGTGTTGGTCTCGGTTATGGTTATGTAACCGCTCGCCTTGAAAGCCAGGGTCCGCTCTTTCCTGGCGGTCCTGCTGTTAATACGCAATTTAAAGCCGACGATAGTGTATTCGCATTTCAAGGAACAGCTGGTTTTACTTACAATTTTTCTGAACGTTACGCTGTTAACCTTGCCTATCGCTACATGCAAACAGACCAAGCTACGGATTTCAATAAACCATTTAAAGCTAATCTCGCATCTGCGGGAGCAATTTTTCGTTTTGACGGCGTAAGCTACAAGTAAAGGATGCAAGGATGAAGACTTATATTAAATTAGGACTAGCAGGATTGTTAACAGCAAGCAGTTCGGCATTTTCAGTTTCCCCACCCGATGGTTGGTATGCAGGTTTGTTTGGAGAGTTAAATTATACGCCTAAGATCGATTTTACCATTACTACTTCAAGCTTCTTCGCGATTAATGGTTTCTTCTCCACGTTTGGGATTGTTCCTCCTCTCACTTCTGGGATAGGAGAAATCGATTATTCAACCGGCGGAGGAGGTGGTGGTCATATTGGCTATCGTTATTGTGGCTGGCGTTTTGAAGGGGAATTGCTCTTCAACTATAGCCCATATGATAAGGTAACCATTGGCGGTGTTACCCTAACCAAAAACACAAACTCCTCTCTGATTTTTCCTTTTTCCAATTTAACCATTGATGGCAATACGTCTTTAGGTGCAGCCCTATTCAATGTTTACTATGATTTTTATGATTATGACTACGATGATGTAAGCTTTGTGCCTTATGTTGGCCTGGGAATAGGTTATGGTTACATCCAAGACAAATTTGAGCTTGACTTCGTGAGTATGGGTCTCACCGGCGCTACCGGAATAACAACAACCTCCAACTCCACCAACATATTCACGTTAAAGGAAAATACCTCTACTCCAGTTGGCCAAGCCATTGTGGGAGTCAGTTATTTATTTAATGAGAGTTTTTCTGCTGCCCTTGATTATCGCTATGTGACGACAAAAAAAATTAGCAATTTCAATGATCGCTTCACTGTTCATACGCTGAATCTAAGCTTCAGTTACTGGTTCAGTGATTATTGATTAGAGCTAGCTATAAGATAAGGATTTAGGCATGAAAAATTTTCTGAAATTGGGATTACCGGCACTCCTTGCAAGCAGCAGTGCCTTCTGCGTGGGCACCCCAGCCGATGGGTGGTATGCTGGTTTGTTTTTGGTGGGTAGTTATGTGCCTACGGCGGATTTTACGCTCACCCCAGCACAATTTTTTACACTTAATTTCACAAGCCCATCAAGCATAGCCATTTATAATGCTACCCTCGTTCCTCCAGCTACAGCCGTTCCATTCCCCACCAGTCCTAATGGGGAAATTAAATATTCATTCGGAGGTGGCGTGGGTGGTCAAGCAGGTTATCGCTGGTGTGGCTTTCGTTTTGAAGGCGAATTATTGTTTAACTATAATACGTTCAAAAGCCTAAATATTGGCGGAGTAACATTTGGACAACAATACGTCACAACCACAGTAACCACCTCAGCAGGTACCGTAACGTTCTTTACTAACCCATACAGTATGAGTGGTCACACGCAACTCATATCTGGACTGTTTAATGTTCTTTACGATTTTTACCGTTATGATTCCGATCAAGTAGGCTGGTTTCCTTACTTAGGTGCAGGGATAGGCTATGCAAATGTACAAAATCAATGGGTGCTTAACATCAATTCATTTAATGCTGCAGGGCAGTTTTTCACACCTGTCATACGCATCAACGACAGTGAATCGACACCTGTTGGCCAAGCTATTGTGGGCCTTGGTTATCAAATGGATGATTATTTTTCAGTGTTTGCTGATTACCGTTATTTAACCAGCAGACAGTTAAAAACCACGAATGATCGTCTGGTCTTTCATACCTTGAACTTTGGCTTTAATTATTGGTTTAATGCCTAACGGAAGAGGTATAATGGTGTTAATCACCCATGTAAGGTTTCATCATGACATATTTAATCGCCCCCTCCATTCTTTCAGCTGATATGACAAGGCTTGGCGAGGAAGTCAGTGCCGTCATGCAAGCGGGAGCGGATTTGATCCACTTTGATGTCATGGACAACCACTATGTGCCCAATCTCACCTTTGGTCCTCCCATATGCGCGGCACTCCACAAGCGCTTCCCGGAAATAACCCTTGATGTTCATCTAATGACTACTCCGGTCGATGACCTGATTGTTCATTTTGCCAAAGCAGGTGCTACGCGCATCAGCATTCATCCTGATGCCACGATTCATTTAGATCGTAGCCTCGAACTGATTCGTCAGCAGGGTTGTCAAGCCGGGCTGGTTTTAAATCCTGCCACAAGTCCTGAGTGGCTAAAGTGGTGCCAGCATCGATTGGATTTTGTCCTGGTTATGACAGTTAATCCAGGTTTTGGTGGACAAAAATTAATACCTGCAGTCAGAGAAAAAATAACATGGATTAGCAAACATTTCCCCACATTACCCATCACCATTGATGGCGGTGTAACCATCGAAAATATTGCTGACTTAGCGAAAGCAGGTGCTACCCAATTTGTTGCAGGTTCTGCTATATTCTCAACTGACGATTATGGCAAAACAATCAAAGCCATGCGCAATCAATTGTTATCCCTTTGATTGAATTAATTAACATGATATGCAACTTTTCGAATCCCCGTGGCTTGACCCCGGGGTCTATTGAGGCTGTCAATGGATACCGCGGTCAAGCCGCGGTAATTCGTGGTTCAAAAAAAAAGTTGCACAAACCCTAGAATAATGAATGTTGTGATAACTGAGAGGCTATGAGAAAACCACTATTATTCATTTGCATGATGGGCTTATCCCTGTTCATTCATGCCTCATCCGGAACGGAGTATTTAAATCGCTTCATGGCCTACATGCAATGGAGTCAAAATTTACCGACTCAGCCTGATTCTGAATTCCTCGCTTTTATTGACAGTGACACACCCCTTGCACAAAAACTGCGGGAAAAATGGCTATATCAATTGGCTCGTCAAAAAAATTGGCAAAGTTATACCCAACACTACAAACCATCTAAAGATATTAGCTTGCAATGTTACGCCTTAATTGCTGATTATCAGCAAGGAAAACAACAACAGGCACTGCAAGCGGCTAAGCCACTATGGTTAAATGGCACGTCGCAACCACCGGCCTGCAATGATTTGTTTAATTTACTGCTAAAAAATGAAAGCTTTGATGAGCGTCTGATTACGGAGCGAATCAAGCTGGCTCTAGATAAACGCAATCTTGGACTGGCTCGTTATTTATTAAAACAATACAAGCAACCCCGCCTGAAAGATGAACAGTTATTAATTAGTATCTATCAAAGCCCCGCGCGCATCACACAACTTGAACCTGGAGAGTTGCATGACATCTTCTATCTGTTTGGTTTAAAACGCATGGTTTCTACCAATATGGATCAGGCTATCAAGCTTTCGCAAACTGAAAAAACCAAGAAAATGCTGAACCATGCACAACAACAGGCTTTTCTTGCTCATGTTGCCTTGTATAAGGCCATGCGTAATCATGAGGATGCCAACCATTGGTTTGCAAAAGTACAACCAGCCTATTACAACGATGTTTTGCTTGATTGGCAAATTCGTTATGCTCTTAAGCGCCAGGAATGGGCGCAAGTTGAACGCTTGGTTAATTATTCCCAAGACAAAGACAGCCCTTGCTGGCAATACTGGTTAGCTCGAGCCCTTGAAGCACGGGGAGAAAGAGCAAAAGCGAATGCAATTTATCAATCAGTGGCAAAATCAAGACATTATTACGGTTTTCTTGCCAGCCTACGTTTAAATAAGTCACCAAATTTTGAGAATGAGCCGCCTGTCAATGACATGTCCATTCTAAAACCTTATCAACCTTTCACAGACAACATAAAATCGCTCTATCTTACCAAACAGTCCCTACAAGCTTCGCGACTTCTAAATGAGTTTGTTATTGAACTACCTAAAGAGGATAAAAGCGCTTTGGCTTATTGGATAGCTAATGACCTGCAATGGCACGGGAAATCCGTTTATCTCAGCAATACGGAAGAAGATCTGAATAACCAATTGATGCTGCGCTTTCCCTTGGCCTATCGTATGGCAATTAGTGAGTACTCTAAAAATTATCATATTCCACAAGAATTGATTTACGCGATCATCCGTCAAGAGAGCGGCTTTCGCGAAGATGTTGTTTCTCCTGCCGGTGCGCGCGGATTAATGCAACTGATGCCTACTACAGCAAGCCAGGTGGCTAAACGCGAAAGAATTTCCTACGCCGATAAAGCTCAGCTTTTCTTATCGCAAAAAAATATTAATATCGGTGTTGCCTACTTAAAACAGTTGGCTAATCACTACGGCCATCCCCTTCTCGTCGCTGCGGCATACAATGCAGGTCCACGCCAAGTCAATTTTTGGTTAAAAAATCATCCGCCTAAGCAAATCGATATTTGGATTGAAACCCTTCCCTGGCAAGAAACACGCAATTACCTGAAAAATGTCATTGCCTTCTATACTGTTTATCAATATCGCATGCAAACAAGACCTGACTTACGGGCGTTCATGCGGCCCTTGTGATTACATTCATAGAGGGGGCAGTAGGGTCTCAAGGCCTACGTGACGCGGCTTGTCCGCGTCATCCAAGGATCTTGTGGATATCGCGGACAAGCCGCGATACGTAGGAATTTCAAGAATGAATAAATGAATTGTCAACAGACATTAGTGTAAGAAAATTCACTTTCTTTAGTGTGATCAAACAAAAATGACATCATGATTAACTCCCCAAGTTTTTCCATATCTTGCTTCATGATATCATCAGCACAAAAATACATATTATATCTCTGCAGCAACAAAGACTCCTCAGGGTTGAGCTCGGTTTTTTGGTGGGCAGATACCTTACGCATCAGACTTTTTAAATCTGAACGTTTTTCTTTCCCTAAATGATCCAGAGCAATATGACGTCTCATTCTAGGCGTTTGTTGCGCAACAGCTGCTTCAGCATCTTGTTTAATAATAGCTAGTTCAGCAATCGCTTTTTTAGCATCTTGTATAGCCGCGGCTCGTTCGGCAATAACCCTTTTACAAGAACCTTGCATACCTTGATTTTGTTCATCATTTATTAGTTCTTCATAATAACTTATTAAGCTCTGATAATAAGGTAGAATGCTTGGTAGATGTTCCTGTATCATCATGACGTCATCGAATAAAGTCGAATAAGATATTCTATGCTTTATGGCATCATGTATTCTCTTGGCAGGGGCTAATAACTCTTTCTTTATATTAGGTTTGGAATCGAGTTGGTTGGGGTCCACATAAGCAAGGGAACACTTAATTAGTTCATGAGTTTTTTGCAAAGCTAATGCACCGTAGGCTTCCCTAGATAGTTTAGCCTTTATTCGCTTTTCATAATCACTTATTTGATCCGCATAATAGTGTAAAATGACTTGTAGATGCTGTTGTAACGTCATAATATCACCGAATAAAGTCGGATAAGGTTTTCCATCGCTTACAGCATCGTCTAATCTCTTGACAGTGGCCTGCAATTCTTTAATAAACGTCTCTGCATTGAGGTTGGGATTCGTTTTTTTGATGTCAACCAGAATACTTTTTTTAGGGTCTACAAAAGCAAGGAAATGCTCGACGAGTTCATGAATCTTTTTCATATTGTTATTCATGACTAATATGCTGTAAGCCTCTTTGCTGGGTAAGGGTATATTGGGAATAAAAAAACCTGCTGAGCTTTTCTCTTTCATTCGTTAAGTTCCTATATGTAAATTTAATTCATCTTAATAAGTCAGATTGACAAAAATTTTTACGAAGCAGGCATTTTATCACCATTAATTGCGGATTGATACCAGTTTAGACAAAAAGATCATTTTTAACCCTGATGGTGCAAGAGCATTGCTATTGTTCGTTTTTTGAACTAATATTTGAATATGGATAGTATCTGCTACTCAGCTAACATTGATTTGTAGGAAGCCTGATTTGTAGACATGGTGCGCAATTCAAGCCTAAAATGCCTCAAGATGGTATCCATCTTTTAATAACCAACTGGACGCGCGGATACTATCTATCTTTATTTGGTCTCTAATTCATTCACAAATCAAGTCTTTGTCACCATAGAAGAGCTTTTCATTAACACTTGATCTTCAGCTTTTATTTATCTGGCTTTTTAGAATTAACTTTTTAAAATATCGAATTACCGTGGCTTGACCACGGTAATTCAGTGTATGATTTGTCAGATTAAAAAACTTCAAGCTTGAGTATTAGCCGAGGGTAATTGCCTTCTCTTCAGAAAAAACCTCTGGACTTAAAGCACTAAGGTTTTGCACAAAAAATCCAACATTTCGCCCTATCCAGTTTTCTTTTCCATCAATGCGTTTAACGGAGGACGGTTTTTGTGATGTACCAATGAGAATTTTATTCACATAGGTGAAGCAATCATTTTCACCAGCTTTCATTTTGGTAACAATATATTTTGTCGTGCAAGCATGTGTCACCTGAAGCTGTTTATGAAGAGCGAGCATGTTCAAGATGGTTTCCCCACTGACACATCGCTCATCTTTCTGGGTAACCGCCCGCTTAAAATCCGCTTTACCATTAGAAAACTCGATAACGAGAGGGGTGTTGTCCTTAATGTTGATTTTAATAAACGCATGGTGGCCCAAAAAACGCTCGAGGGTTGGGCTCACAAACTGTGCATAAAAGGTATTTATCTCATAGAGGATGTCTTGTCTCTCTAAAAACTTATTAAGAGCCTCTTCATCATCAGCAAAATAATCCTGCAAAAGCTCTGCTTTTGCTTCTTCTTGATAATCTGCAAACGATTTAGTCTCAGATTGCAATGCATTCAGACACTCCTGAATTCCTTCGAGGCAAAGTCTTAATTGTCTGATTATGGGATTTTGAAATAATTTTTGCGGAAGTCTAAAACCGATGGTGGAGCCTAAGCATGCACCTGTAAGAACACCGATAGTAAAAGAGGTAAATGGGTTATTAAGGTTGAAAATCCCTCTTGCCAGACCAGCAAAGCCACCAATTAACCCACCAAGAGTTCCTGCAAAGAACGCAAGCAACCCACCCCCTATATTAAGTAATTGATCGATAATTTGGGTGCTGACATCACCGATTTTTGCTGTATGTATTAAATGCTGGTATCTCCGGATAATATCAAGATAAGAATTTCTACCCTGGCGAGCTTCTGACGACTCTTTATTCATTACCTTGGACAAAGCATCAACGAACTTCAACGTTTGCACCAGGATTTTTCTGTTGACATCATTGTTTTTGGGTTTAATGGTCTCAACAAGCAAGAGCAGGTGATACTTGATTTCAGTCGCGGGAAGGTTCCCAATGTTTGACTTACATTGTTGAATGTTGTTCTCATATTCCTTGGGTAGCATTTTTCCGTCCTGAGAAAAATTTTCGCCTATCATAGCGAAAGGGTTTTGAAAGTAAAAGACACCTCCTTATCATATTTTAAGCCTGCAAATATTAAAATTTTGGCTAACATAGATAGTAATAGCAATTGCGGTTCGGAATATAAGGATCGTAGACATGATCATGAAAAAAGAATACGAAACCGTAGCCGTTTTTGATTTCGATGGAACGATTACACAAAAGAATACAACCATACCCTTTTTAAAATTTATCTCAGGCAATCACTTTGGTTGGAAATTTATGATGAAATTGCCCAGCGCTATTGCCTATCAACTTCGTCTAATCGATGTGGATCAATTGAATTCAGCCATTGCTAAGACATTTCTGAAAGATTTATCCCGAGATTTTCTCTATAAAAATGGTGAGGAATTTGCAAATTCAATTATCCCAGGGCTTATAAGACATGCAGCGTTCTCACGTTTACAATGGCATAAAGAACAAGGACATCACTGCGTTTTAGCAACATCCGCTTATAATGTTTATGTCGATTACTGGGCATGTAAAACCGGATTTGATGCCATTGCGTCAACAAAAATCGAATTTAATACTCAAGGTCGAGCGACTGGTCGCCTGGAGGGAAAGAGCTGCAATGGTAAAGAGAAATTAAGACGCGTTTTAGACCTTGTAGGTTCTCCCCGTGTTATTTATGCTTATGGTGATAGTTGGGGGGATAAAGAACTTTTAAACCATGCCACCTATCCTTATTATCGCAGGTTTGTGTAGGTTTCTCGATCTTTAAGCATTTTAGAACACCGAATTACCGTGGCTTGACCACGGTAATTCGGTATTTATAAAGTCAAGCACATTAAAGATCGAGTTTAAAAAGTTAGCCGTTATTTCACGATGTGAGATGGGCAAATCATCAAGCTATCGTTTTCAGCGCATTTAATAGATTATCAATATCCATCTCATTATTGTAAAAATGCAAAGCAATCCTTATTCCACCGTCGCGTTGAGTCACCCATATGTTCTGGCTTTCTAACATTTTGACCACATTGTCTAATTGAGGAAAAGGACCGAGTAGCACGATACCAGAACGGTGTTCTGCCTCTGTATCAGACAATATGGGTATATTAAGCTCCTGCAAGCCGGCGATTAAGTAATCCGTTAGTGAATAAATTCGCTGTGCTATGTTTGCAATACCAACTTCTTCAATTAAATCAAGGGCAGCATCACAACCAGAAAAAATGGTCATGTTGTCCCAACCCAGCTCAAAAATGCGTGCAGACTTATACAGTTGGCACTCATTATCAAAATTCATGGCGCTTTCCACACTTCGCCAACCGACCAACGCGGGGGTTAGCTTTGCAAACAAATCTGGATGAATATAAATAAAGGCTATCCCTTCTCCACAACACATCCATTTATAGCAGGAGCAAACCAGCGCATCGATGCCCTGTTTTTTAACGTCAATAGGAAAAGCACCAATGCCTTGAGTACCGTTTACGATAAAATTGGCACCCTGTTTTAGTTCTTTAATCTTTTCTAAATCCAGTTTGTAGCCGTTAGCATAATGGATATAACTAGCAACAATAGACGAAACACCATCGTCTGTATGCTGCGATAACGATAGCTTGTCAACCAGGGAAGCTGAAGAAGAAGCCCATGTGATTGCATGACCTGCATTTTTCCAGGGAAGGATAGACGAAGCAAAATCGTTTTTAGCAAGCAAAATGGAACCTTCTCGTGGTAAAGAATGCGCCAATGCATTCATACCAAATGAAACATTAGGAATAAATGCAATATGTTCTTTATCCGCATTGATTAATTTTGCGATTTTCTCACGGCAGGCTTCCATCATTTTAATATTGTCACCGAAAACTCGCCCGCCATTTTCGGCTACAAGTTGATAACGTTCCTGAATAGCCTTAAGTACCGGCTTTGGTGTCGCTCCACCCCCTGCCGTCATAAAATATGTTTGCTTTGCTACAACAGGAAATAGCTCCCTGTATTTTTCCCAATTTATCATTACTTATAAACCTCTCAACCACTAAAAATTAATTTGCAATCGCTCTGCTATTTCTTCATCACTTAGACCATCTAAAACATAAAGCGTTCCAGCTTTCGCCTTGGCAATCCCGAGTTTGCTGGCCAATTGATCTGGGTTAAATACTTGAATAGCAGCTATTTCAATAGAGAGTTGACGTGTAATATCTGCTTTTAGTCGCTCCACCAAAGTCGTGGTTTTGTCCTGGTCTAACATTTCAGTCAATTCAATTCTTAGCTCAACCGCTCCGTTTCGAGAAATGATTTGATATTCACAACCAATTTCATCGTATTGAAATAAAATCTCTTCTATTTGTATCGGAAAAACGGATTTACCACTCTTCTTACATCGGATTAAATCAGCCGATCGGCCTAAAACATTTATGACTGGCGTATCATATTCACAACCACAATTGAAGTGTAGTGTTCCAAAATCACCTGTTTTATAACGCAACAACGGCATATAATTTCTGTGGGTATTGGTTAATACAATATTGCCGATTTCTCCTTCATTTTGCACAGGGGTTTTAAAATCATCTTTGAGCAATTCCACAACTAAATAAGGTTTTGATGGTAAATGGTATTGATGTTTACTGCAGGCCACCAAACCACCACTATCCAATTCGGTTAAACCATATACCCCATGTACGGATGCTCCACCATAGAGGTGACTAATCCGCTTGCATTTGGATTTGGATATAATTTCACCTGTTAAAATAATTTTTTTGATCGATGATTTACTTGGATCTTTTCCTTGCGCCTTCATGGCTTGTGCATAACGTAATGTTTCTAGAGGCCTGCCAATCAATAACTCCGGTTTTAAGCGATCAAAGAGTTCCAACACTTTTTTCGGAGGACACAAAAGGGTTTTAACGCCAACGGGAATTGCTGTAATTCCTGCTTTCGTTAAAGCAGCAAAATACTTTATGCCAATAGGGTTCATCTCGAAGGGCAAAGCAATGATTGCGCGCTTAACTTCTGTTTTATCCAAACCAAGCCAATCAAAAATAAAATTGGCAAACTCCCCACCTCGTTCCGGCCCTAAATCTGGGATGACGGGAAAAGGATTGCCTGAAGTACCACTGGTTTCAAAATAAGCAGGAGGATTTTTGGCAAGCACTTCATCAGCCAAAGTGGATATCCCAGGCACATGTTTATCAATGAGTGGGAAACGAGCCAAATCACTTAATGAATGAATCTCAGTTTGTTCAATATCTCCATAAAAACGTTTATAGAATGCAAAGTTTTCCTTAACATGTTTAACTAATTCATTAAAACGATCACATAATATTTTTTGATCATCTTCGCTTAAAAACAAACTGGACATATTTATCTCGGAAAGTTACATAAAAAAATGACTTTCAGCCATCTCGCTCATATGAAAAATAAGAACACCATTCAAAAAGGATATGTTTAAAAATTAGTTTTCTTGCATAACTTCCTGGTATCCCTTAGCGCCGATTTTGTAATTGTTTTTAATCTGCTTCATTATATGATCTGCATATTCTGTCGGTTCATATAGCGGCGTTTTTTCCGTAAGCGGCGAGATAAGTGCATGCATATCTGGCTCAAAGAAAAACGGAATGGAATACCTTTCCTTTCCTGATGTGTTAATTACCCGATGAGGGGTAGATATATAAGTGTCATTACTCATACGACGCATCATATCACCGGTATTTAAAATAAAGGATCCTTCTAACGGAGGTACATCTAGCCAAGATCCATCACACTGCTTTACTTGCAACCCCCCCACTGAATCTTGTGCCAACAAAGTAAGAGCACCCCAGTCTGTATGAGGAGCAATGCCGTATTGCTGCTCGGGAATCACGTCAGGTTGTGCAGGGTAATATTGAAGACGTAAAAACGTTGTTGGTCGTACGAAACACTTATCTAGAGCATAATAATTCTGCCCCAAAGAAAGAGAGAAAACACGAACCAAGTTTCGCAAAAGCGTAGTAAGATTTTCACGATAATGGAGTAAAACATTCTTAAAATCTGGTAATAACTCTTCACTGGGCCACTGATTGGGACCTGCAAGATTAATCCCCAATTTGTATTCCGGATCGGTTTCCGGTACTTCAAAGCCTAATATAAAAGCTGCACTTTGATTAGGAATAATGGCTTCACCTAGCGTTGAAAGAGCAAAGCGAGAGCCCTCAATAGGCATGTAACCACGGAAAAATTCATTTTGCTTTATTTTTAATTTTTCCTCTTCAGGTAAATGGTGGAATAGTTTTGATTGCTCAAAAATTGCATCAAACATTCGTTGCGAGATACCGTGGTTAACGATATGGGCAAAACCAATGGTTGTGTAAACTTCTCTAAAAATCTGTGCTAAAGAAAGCAGGTCTCGTTCTGAGCGAGCAGAATATAAAGCCGAGACATCAATCACTGGAATTTGAGTATCCTTTATCATAAAAAAATCTCTAATTGTGGCTCTTTAAAAGCTAGATTAGTGAAAAAATTAATAGAACCTTAGTGCTATGGCGACATCCTAGCCTTCCGGATGTCACCCCTAAGATTTAATTATCTCTTTTTAAAGCGAAGATAAATCCACTGACATTTATCGCTGAGTTCTTCAGGGAGGAATAAATCGCGAGTTTTTTCCATACCAGGTGTGAGCGGTTTAGGATAAATAATGAAGTCATAACCCATTTGCGCCCAAAGTGGCATGACAATTGGACATTCTTCTATGAGGTAATTTAAACCATAATTAAATAATGCCTCTTGATCCGTTAAAGGATTAATCGATTTTAAGCGATCGATATAGGTCAGAACATTGGTATGAAGAGCAGCTTTGTATTCTTCATTTTCATGATAAGCCTTAACAATCTTATCTTTTAACTCTGGATAATCTTTATGAAACAGCAAATCGTCCCATCGAATAATATCATGCGGAATAGTATGCTTACTAAGCGCAAACGCACTTCTTTCTAACCAGTGATCACCTGCTTCTTTGGCATATACCCAAGCTTTTTCTTCACCCAATCTGCCGTAATGATTATGTCTTTGCAGCGTGTCAGCCATGACAATATCGCAACGCGCGAATGGATGTTTATTAACCAATTCAATTGTTGCTAAAAACTTCCCTTGCTCATGATAGGCTTGTCCAACACTAATAAACAGTAAGGCTTTTTTTCCCTCAAAGTTCATCTTCTTATTTTCGCCTTCGATATCCAAATCCGTATATCTGAAGGAAGCCTTATGTGTATTTAATTCCTCCGTATTTAATGGTATCCGTTCTTCTTCTAAATTACGTTCCAAAGAAAACATGCTTGCTATCCCCGCATAAAAAGTGATTTAAAATCCTCTCAAATGCGTGTCCTTTCATCTTTTTGCTGTATTTTTACACGATACTGGCAAGTAATTCATTTTACTGTTAAAAATAATGTCAATCTGAGAGCGAAGCGCATTATATCAACATTAAATTCTTTTTCACCTAAATTTTTGCATTCGACAATAAAAATATTCAGTTTGGTATTTACTGATGCATAAAATTTGTTTTTAATACACCCCCGGCGTCATGTATTGTTTTTGAATTTTACTGGATTATTTCTACGCAGCTCTTCCTACACAGAGAAAGTAAGATGGCAATACACAACTGAGATCTACGACAGGCAAGATGAGACATGAATCAAACAAATATAAATAACCCTTTAAAATGGCACAGTAAGGATATTACGAACGGTTCCTCACATCTTCGTGACCTCTCTAACAGGGAAAAAGATATTATCCTGCAGGCTCTTGTACTTTTAGAAAATGAAAATCTTTCATGGGACAACAGTGACATTAAAAACCTTTTACTAACTGAACTGCAGGCTTTATATGATGAAATCATGCATGCTTTAATTCATATAAGAGGATTTATCACACTGACAGGACTGCCTTCATCTGAAGATAAATATAGCCCGGAAGTTATTAAAAAATTCTTCTTGGCATTTTGTTCACCTTTAGGTATACCGTTAAAACAAAATAAGAATCAAGATCTTATATTCGACGTCAAAAGCATCGAGGGAATGACACTCGATACCAAGAATTCACGTGGACCCTATGTTAAAGAAGCCTTGCCTATGCATACGGATGCTGGAGCCATTCTTGGCATGTACTGTTTTGCCTCAGCTGACGTTGGAGGTCACACCTTGCTTTCAAGCTCGCGTACAGTTCATGATGAAATAAAAAAAATTAGACCCGACTTACTGGATGTGTTGTACCAGGGCTTTTATGCCGATAGACGGGGAAATGAATTGGAAGGCTCCTTGCCTTACGATCTGAGTCCTGTTTTTGCCATGTATGGAAATCAACTAAGATGTCAATATCACCAACCATTTTACAATGATGCGCAAAAAAAATTTCCAGACATCCCTCGATATACTCCACAACAATCCGAAGCGCTGGAATTATTTGATAAAGTCTCGCTCCAAAAAGATATTGCCTTTGAAACCAAGTTAGAACCAGGGAATATTATTTTTATTAATAATGAAGAAATTCTGCATGGTCGAACCACCTTTGATCATCCAGAAAATCAAAGCCTTCGTTATCTATTACGAATTTGGTTGAATACCCCAGAAATAGAACATACGTTTCCTAGTTTTTTAGGGTATCCCGTTTAAAATATTAACCAAGTGATGATAATAAAGCTCAAAGTTCTTCGCGATGCCCCGTACGAATGCTCATTCTGAACATCGCGAAGGAAGATTCTACTGAATCTTGGACGCTCTTCCTCTTAAGTCTCCTTTATCTTCCAATATGCCTTGTTTTAGACCAGATATTCATTTACAATCCCGCGCTATTTGCTGATCGTATTCACAATTTTTTCATGTTATTTAAAATTTCAATCAATAGTTATCTCTGAATTTCACGCTTATAAAACGTTCGCAGATAAAAAATTTTGAATGACAACAGATTTAAAACTGATATTCGATATTCAAGTTTTTTATTGCTTGACTTTTTAGAATATCGAATTACCGTGGCTTGACCACGGTATCCACGGTTCATTAAGGATCGCTGGGTACCGTGGTCAAGCCACGGTAATTCGGTTTTTTGATTTGGCAAATTAAAAAACTTTGAAGATCGAGAGTAGAAAATAGGATTTAAAACGTGTTGGAAACTAGCAAAGTAAATACTTATCAAAATAAATGGTTGGCCTTTATTGGGATCGCCCTTCTTTCTTTCGGTGCTTACTTGGATTACACCGTCGTTAATGTTGCCCTTCCTACGATACAACTTGAGTTGCATGCGAATTTAGTATCGATGCAATGGGTGATGAATATTTACTTTTTGGCCCTCTGTGTTTCGGCGACAGTTATGGGACGTTTTGGTGATTTGTATGGTCGTCGACGTTGTTTATATATAGGTGCTGGCATTTTTGTTATCGCATCATTAGTGGCAGGACTGTCTTTCAATATTGGTTGGTTAATTCTAGGGCGTTTATTCCAAGGTATTGGTGCAGCAATCATTTTCCCTTTGGGTCTTTCCTTACTACCTCATGTGTTCCCTGAAGGAGAACGAGGTAAAGCAGTAGCATGGTTTGGAAGTATAGGCGGTATTGCTCTGGCCTTGGGCCCTCTTTTAGGGGGACTCATTGTCACCTATTGCGGATGGCGATGGATTTTCTTCCTGAATGTACCGATCTGTTTATTAGGGTATCTACTCTGTTTTAAATCGGTCAGGGAGTCTCATGTTGATAATCAGCATGTGTCCTTAGACATAAAAGGCATGCTGTTATTGGCTTTAACAATGTGTGGTGTCGTGTTGAGCTTAATTTACAGCCAAAATCTGGGATGGACTAATCCACTTACCCTTACCTGCTTAGCCGTTGGTGTGATTACCAGTATTCTTTTAGTTAGAGCTGAGAGGAATCATCAAAACCCATTAATTAATTTCAGCGACTATGCAAACTTGCTGTTTTTTGCAGGGGCTGCTTTATGCTTTCTAGCAGGGGTATTAAGCGCGGTTACTCTCTTTTTTGATCCACTCTATTTGCAAATCATTAAAGATCAATCACCGCAGTTATCTGGTTTTGTTTTGTTTGCGATTCCGGTATCCGTTTTTCTAAGCGCTTTCCTTGTAGGATGGCTGATTAATCGTCTTGGTGTGCTACATACGATCGTATTAGGATTAGCATTGGCATGTTTTGCAGCTTTATTACAGGTATTTTTTACCAGCAATACTTCATTAATCTATATTGTATCCGCCTTCGTTTGTCTTGGCAGTATGTGGGCTCTGGGAAATACCGTGTCAATCATTGCTGCACAAACTGCAGTTGGTCCTGAACGAGCAAGTGTTGCAACAGGGACTCTAGTGACCATGTTTAATATTGGTGGCTCTATTGGAATAACGATTGCGGTTGTTATTTATAATTTCGTAACGGCTAATTCTTTAGCCACGATTTCTGCTACTCAAAGTGCCCTAAGCAGTGCGCAACTTTCATATTTAAAAGACTTTGTTTCTAATCCGGCACATTCCTTAGCATTAAGCACCCATGACTTAGTACATCATCTTTTTAATAAGATATTTATTCATGGTTTCATAGGCGTTATGTCGTTTTTATTCATCATCTCATTCATTGCACTGTTAATCGTCTTAAGATACAAGGTCATTGAAAATAGAGGCAAGGTGTCCATCCCCGGCAATGCTAGAGCCAACGGTTCTGCTGCTTAATCAACTAGAGATAACTAAAGAATCCATAGCCCGAATTAACCACCTAAGGTAGTTAATCCGGGAAGTATCTGACTCTACAAACTACACACTCCGTTTCATAAAAACCCCGCCCGGATTAGGACTTCGTCTAATCCAGGCTACGCTTTTTGCTTGCATACAATAATAAGTACATGTACAATAATAAGTACAAATATTACTATTATCGAGAAATTACTATGGACGTTTTAAGTTACTCCGCTTTAAGAAATAATTTGGCAAGTATTTTAGATAAAGTAAATGAAGATCATGTTTCTATACTAATCACCAGACAAAATGGAAAACCAGCAGTCATTATGTCTTTGGAAGACTTCAAATCTTATGAAGAAACAGCTTATTTAATGTCAAGCCCGAAAAATGTAGAACGTTTAAATCAAGCAATAGCCGAAGTAGAGGCCGGAAAAACAAAAGAACATGGAATTATTGAAGAATGATTTTATCATGGGCTGAAAATGCATGGGAAGATTATCTTTATTGGCAAGCAACTGATAAAAAAATGATTAAACGGATTAATGCCCTTATAAAAGACATTCAACGACATCCCTTCGATGGAATAGGTGACCCAGAGCCCTTGAAACATCATTGGTCCGGGTATTGGTCACGTCGAATTGATAGAGAACATCGAATTATCTACAAAGCAACCGATGAGGCTCTTTATATTGTGCAATGTCGATATCACTATTAGAGCTCTTAAAATTTTTGTGATCAATTGACAACGCCATAAGCAAAATTTAACATTCCTTCAGATGGCGCGGGGTGTCGTTAAACGGCTGAGAGTTACCCGTCGAACTTGAACTGGTTCATACCAGCGTAAGGACGCCTTCAAAAAATTTTCCCTGGTCCCAGTGAAAATTTATTGGCCATCTCTTTTTTTCATTTAACATAAGGATGGCCATGTCTACATTATCTTCAAGAACAACCCTCTTACTTAATTGGTATGCAAACCCTTATCACACACCAATCTTTGTCGCTCAGGCCTTGGGCTTTTATCAAGACGAAGGGATTAAACTCGCTATTCTTGAACCTAACGATCCAAGCGATGTAACAGAAATTGTAGGCTTAGGACGAGTGGACTTTGGTGTGAAGGCAATGATTCACACGATGGCTGCACGAGCAAAGGGTTATCCTGTCACTTCTATCGGCACGTTACTTGATGAACCACCTACAGGACTTATTGCCTTAAAGTCCAGTGGTATCACATCGTTTCAAGATATTATCGGCAAACGTGTCGGCTATATTGGCGAATTCGGCAAAAAAATCCTTGATAATTTGGCAACCCTCGCAGGCATTGATACCAACAGTTATGAGACCGTAAAAATTGGCATGAATGTGACTGACGCCATTTGTCGCGACATCATCGACACTGGAATAGGTTTTATTAACTTCCAACGTGTTGAATTGGAGCACTTGCGTGGGGAGACCGTTTTTCTGCGATTGGATCAACTGGCTGGGTTAGGCTGTTGCTGTTTTTGCTCCATTCAATTTATTGTTCCTGAGCAAACCCTGCAACAACCAGCGCTGGTTAAGGGATTTTTAAATGCCACCCAACGAGGTGCAGCGTTTACAACCGAACAGCCTGATGAAGCTTATGAATTACTATGCCAAGCACAACCAGGGCTGCGCACTCCCATGTATAAAACAATTTTCACTCGCACCCTGCCCTTTTTCTCGCGCAATTTACTCAATGTTGAACGTGACTGGGGTAAGGTCGGAAGCTATTGCAAACACTTAGGGATCATTGATGATTCGTTTAATGTAGCTTCTTGTTACACCAATGAATGGTTGCCCACCAAGCCTCATTCTGACCTCAAGCCGATTGCCTGTTGTGTTGATTAAGTCATGAGGGCAGCCGTTGTTGGGGCGGGGATCATGGGACGTCTGCTTGCCTTGCGTCTGTATCAAGCAGGTTGGCAGGTGACCTTATTTGATCAAAACAAAGAGAATAGCGATGCGTTAAGTTGTAGCTCTGCGGCAGCTGGCTTGTTAACACCCGTCTCCGAGCTCGATCATGCCGATGAAATGATTTTTCACTTAGGCTTGGAAGCCATAACAAAGCATTGGCCAGAGATTTTACAGAAACTTCCAGAACCAATTTATTGGAATCGTATTGGCAGCCTTGTTGTTCATCATCCGCAAGATGGAGCAGAATGGTTATGCTTTAGTGACAGAATAAAATCAAAATTAGGGAATGATTATTTTCAAAGCTTACCTCAAGATGAGTTGCAAGAATTAGAACCTGAGCTTGGCAAATTCGAACAGGCCTATTATTTCGCCGCGGAAGGTAATCTCGATAGTCAGGCAGTATTAAGGGTGTTGGGTTCTTATTTACGCAACAAAGGTGTTGATTGGTATGCAAACACAGAGGTATTGTCTGTACATGCAGGTCAGGTGATTGCAGAAAATGTATGCCAACAATTCGACATGGTCTTTGATTGTCGTGGTTTGGGAGGAAAGGAAATCTATCCCAAATTACGCGGTCTTCGTGGAGAATTAATTTACTTGCATGCCCCTGATGTTGGCTTTCGGCGTCCGATCCGGCTGCTACATCCTCGCTATAAAATTTATCTGGCTCCACGACCAAACCATCATTATCTTATTGGCGCAACTGAACTGGAAACAGAGGATCAAAGTGCGATCTCCGTGCGCAGTACCCTGGAGTTACTCACAGCCGCTTACTACGTACATCCCGGGTTTGCTGAGGCAAGGATCGTACAAACCATCACCCATTGCCGCCCCACGTTACCGCACCATTTGCCTTGTATTAAATATGCGCCACAATTGATTGCCATTAACGGTTTATATCGACATGGTTTTTTAATTGCACCGACACTCGCACAGGAAGTCATGAACTGGCTATCCACACAACAACGCGGCATTCGTTATCCACAACTATGGGAGAGCCTATCATGATGACCATTTATCTAAATAATGAAAGAATGTCTATCACAAAAGCAATGTCCTTACAGGAATTACTTTTTCAATACAATCAAGTGGATAAGCCAGTAGCCATTGCCGTCAATAACTGCGTTATTCCGCGAGCAAAATTTATTCAAACAAAGATAAAGGACGGTGATCGCATCGACCTCATTGTGCCGATGCAGGGAGGTTAATCTTATGTGGAGTTTACTTAACCATACCTTAGAAAGTCGTCTGCTGCTAGGAACCTCAGGTTATCCCACATTGGATATCATGCAACAGGCCATTCAGGCATCCGCAACACAGATCCTTACCGTTTCTTTGAAACGCCAAACACCGCAAAAGAATGGTTCTAATCCATTCTGGCAGATCATTCAATCCTTAGGCTGCCATCTATTACCCAATACAGCGGGTTGTCGTGATGCTCAAACAGCAATAATGACAGCGCAGCTTGCGCGTGAATTGTTTGGCACAAACTGGATTAAATTGGAAGTCATTGGCGATGATTATAGTTTGCAACCCGATCCCTTTGAATTGGTGAAGGCGGCTACGGTTTTAGTTAAAGAAGGCTTCGACGTTTTTCCTTATTGTACCGATGATCTCGTGTTGTGCCAGCGTTTAATGGATAGTGGATGCAAAATTCTCATGCCATGGGCTGCTCCCATCGGCTCAGGTAAAGGTTTACTGAATCCCTATGCGTTAAGCAACCTGCGCCAACGACTGCCTCACAGCCTATTGATAGTGGATGCAGGAATAGGCAAACCGTCTCATGCTGTGCAAATCATGGAATTGGGATTTGATGCGGTATTATTGAATACAGCAGTTGCTCAAGCACGTGATCCGGTAGTCATGGCTACTGCATTTCGCCATGCGGTTGCAGCAGGACGCCATGCGTTTGAGGCAGGGATGATGCCTGAACGCCTTACAGCAAAAGCCAGCACTCCTTTGATTGATACACCGTTTTGGCAGCAGGAGATAGCCCAATGAGAACAGTCTGGACCATCGCAGGACTTGATCCCAGTGGATGTGCAGGGATTCATACCGACATCCAAACCATATGGGGATTAGGACTCAGAGCTTGCTCAATAACAACCGCTCTCACTGCACAGAATGCCCATCACGTTTCTGCCATTGAATATGTCTCTGCAGAGCATGTGGCAAACCAATTAGCAACTTTAACCGCTTATACCAAACCCCTGGCAATTAAAATTGGCATGTTAGGCGCCTCTGCAGCCAATGAAGTGCTGTTGAGTTTTTTAGCTCGTTATGACGGAAACGTTGTTTTGGATCCCGTGATCCAAGCAACGTCTGGTACTCCTCTGTATCCAGCAGACTTAAAAACTTATTTAGCAGACTTAAGACGTTTTTTTCCATTCGTTGACATACTCACTCCAAATAAAATGGAAGCTGAGCTTCTCTTGAATCGTTCTCTTTCTTCCTACACTGATATCGAAGAGGCAGCGCATGAATTAATCCATTTGGGTATCAAAAATATACTTCTCAAAGGCGGGCATGTGAAAGACAATGCATTTAGCCAGGATTATTGGACAAATGGAAAGGAATCATTTTGGCTAAGCAATAAACGTTATCCAATTGCACATTATCGTGGCACTGGTTGTACATTATCATCGGCCATCGCCGCGGCGTTAGCCCTAGGGCATGATATAAAAGATGCCATCGTGATTGCTCACATGTACACGCATCGGGGAATTCGCTTGGCGCATCGAATCGATAAAACGATAGCAATGCTTTTTCATGCAAATTGGCCAGAAGAGGAATGGGATCTTCCTTATCTATCTTCATCACCCCTAAAAGCGGAGCCCAAAAAATTTAATGCCTGTGCTGACTTGGGGCTTTATCCCGTCGTCGATTCCATCGCTTGGTTAGAAAAATTATTACCTCTCGGCGTTAAAACGATACAGCTACGTATCAAAGATCGCCGAGCAGGATTTGAAAAAGAAATACATAACAGCATTGCATTAGCTAAAAAATATAAGGCGAAATTATTTATTAATGATTATTGGGAACTTGCCATTCACTATGGCGCCGAAAATATTCATTTAGGTCAAGAGGATTTGCAAAGCGCGGACTTGGAAAAAATTCATCATGCTGGCTTGCAACTAGGCATCAGTACACACTGTTATCATGAAGTGGCTCGTGCGCATGCAATCGGTCCGTCCTACCTGGCTTGCGGCCCTATTTATTCTACGACCAGCAAAATCATGCCCTTTTCTCCTCAAGGGCTCGAGCAGCTCAAACGGTGGCGTCGAACATTGAACTATCCATTGGTTGCTATTGGTGGCATTAACCAGGAGCGCTTACCTGTTGTGTTAGCTACAGGCGTGGAAGGCATTGCACTTATTTCAGCGATCACTAAAGCCCAAAACCCTGCTTTAGCCACGCAACAATTGTTAGCGCTTGTCAACACGCATAAAAAAACCTTGCTTTCTGCGCAAGAGGTCAGTCATGCTCACTCCTGAAGAATTGTTACGATATGACCAGCAGATTAAGTTGCCGCAGATCGGTGTCGCAGGACAACGAAGGCTAAAACAAGCACGCGTTTTATGCATTGGCGCGGGCGGATTGGGCTCACCATTGCTTTTATATTTAGCCGGCGCGGGTGTTGGTAAACTGGGTATTGTTGATCCTGATCAGGTAGAGATGGGTAATCTGCATCGGCAATTACTCTATCAATCAACGCATATCAAGCAATCGAAAGCCATTATGGCAAAAAAGCAGCTGGAGGCTCTAAATCCTACGATCGATATACAAGCGTATGATTTTAGATTCACCGCAGAAAATGCCAAGGCACTCATTCAGCAGTATGATATTGTCGCAGATTGTTGCGATAATTTTGCTACACGCTATCTCGCTCATGAAATTTGCTTGCAACTCGAAAAACCTTATGTCTTTGCCAGCGCTGTACAGTTTCGTGGTTACTGTTCTATTTTTTATGGCAAAAATAGTCCCTGTTTGCAATGCCTATTCCCAAGAGATCTTCATGGGCTTCCCAATTGTCAAGAAAGCGGGGTACTGGGCGTTGTACCAGGCATTTTAGGCTTGGTACAAGCGACCGAAGTTTTAAAATGGATATTGGGTAATGGTCAACCACTACACAAACGTTTGCTGGTCATTGATGTATTAGGAATGAATTTTCAAGACATTCAATTAACTCAGGATCCCGATTGCAATTTATGTTTTCCCGGAATCAACCACAACGCAAGCGCTCAAAATGCTATCACTCTCAGTGATTACGCTGTCTCATCTCAAAGACTATCTTCTTTTCTTAAGAGTCATACTGACCTTTTATTATTGGATGTTCGAACAGTAAGGGAACACAACCAACAAAATTTAGGCGGGAAATTAATTCCTCTTTGTGAATTGAATGCTCGTATGAAAGAGCTTAATGCAAAGCAAAACATCCTGGTCTACTGTCAATCTGGTCCGCGAAGTGAGCATGCGCTTAACTTGCTTATTAAAGCCGGGTTCCAAAATGTGCATTATTTGAAGGGAGGTATAATGGATTTGCCTCAAACGTTTTGGGAGCGGTGGAGTCCCCCATAATTAATCAAGATCACCCGTTTTTAGCAAGAGTAGATACTGTCTTCAAAAGCAACCTAAATTTTCGTTAAAAGGTTGCTTATTTTTTAGGACTCCAAAAATGATATGAGCCAATTTACGCATCACGGCACAAATTATAGTTTTTGGAGTTTTTCCATTGCATTGGAGTCTTTTGACAAAGCCATCCAAAGCTTTATTGTAGCGTTTGGCGACTAAAGCAGCCATGTAAAGAGCCTTTCTTAATCGACTATCTCCGAGTCTTGAGAGAGTTGTTTTGCCAATGAGAGAGCCGGATTGATGTTGTTTGGGGGTGATACCTATATAGGCGGCAAATTGTTTGGCTGTTTGAAAGCACTGGATATCAGGCATTCGTGCCAGCACATAATAAGCAGTGAGTTTGCCTATGCCTTTGATAGAAAGTAACAAGTCCAATTTTTCTTGAAATTGTTGATTATTGCTAATTAACTCATCAATTTGTTGTTGAATCGCTTTTATTTCTTGCTTACGTTTTTCTATCATTTTCTTTAAGCTTTTCTGTGCCGCACGACCTCTAATACTATGCAGTTGGTTTGTTAATTGAATAACCTGAACTTTCAACATATCCAATACTTTGGTTAATTCTTTGATTTCCTTTTGCTCTGCAGAGCTGGATTGATAAATGCGTGGTTTCATTCGTTGACAAAATTGAGCGGTGATTTTAGCGTCAATCGTATCATTTTTATTACGGGCTAGGCAGGCTTTAGCAAAACTCTTAACCTGGAAGGGATTTACAACACTGACGCGAACACCTTTCTCCACTAAGAAATCAGCAAGTCCCTCACTATAATGACCTGTTGCTTCCATGCACACCCAAGGAGATGATGCATATTGATTAAGCCATTTAAGGAAATCTTCATAGCCTTTCTTTGAATTTGAGAAGACAGCATGTTTATAGCGATTATCGATGCTTAGAGCACTATCAAATTTATCCTTGGCAATATCAATACCTACAAATTCATATGCACTCATGTTAATCTCCAATGGCTGTAAAAATACTTGGGGTTATTTATCGTTGACCAAGCTTGCAAATACAGGCTTACTTTGATGAGAGCGGCCTAAGATACTGTTCGGTCGATTGATAAGTGGGGAGAAGGTCCTAATCTACACATCAGGCTTTATGCCTTGCCTGGGTACAAGATCTCTTCTCCCATCCCAAGTGCCCTTGAGATTAAGCTTTTCTGCCCACTTTTTAAAGATACAAGCCTGGGTGGAGGTCTGAAGGACCGAAACCCTGGTTTCACTTCGTTTCACCCGGGCTACATTTGTTGAAATTACCGAAGAAATCTGCTTCGCATTACGAGCAAACCGAAGTAACGTGTAATTGGCACGAGTCACGGCCTCATCAATGGCTTGTCTGGGCGTCTTCATTCCCGCAAAGATAGCTTCCAACGCCTCATCGTTAATTGCTCTGATCAAATTTTGTGGTCCAGCATGATGTTTTGTATTTGCGGCTTGTGGCTGGCCTAAATCGGATCTAGCCAGTCTTAGAATGGGGTGTCTGCTTTCACGCCCCAATAAAGCGTAATCCCCCGTAATCCCTAATGGCAAATAACCTGTATGTTGGTGCCATGACTGTTGTGTTTGAGCTTGGGCAAGATAGGCGAAAAACAGTGCAATTCCCCGGTAAATTTCTGGACTTTGACCCGCTACTGCCCAAAGAGCTGCTCCACCAGCTACATTGTTGTGGCGAACTGAGGTTACCGAGGTATCCAACGGTAAGCTAGCCACCCCTACTTTGAATTTAACCAGTTCGGAAAGACTGTTATAAGCGCCAGAAGATTGACTAAACAAGGCACAGCGTCCACTGGTAAATAACACAGTAGCATCACTGGTACGGCCCCCATATTCAAAATAATGTTTCTTTTGCCAGGATTTTAACCGTTCAAGATGCTTAACAATGGCTTTGTTATTATAGGTTGCAACAGCGCGTTGAGGATCAATCATTGGCAAACCATGAATAGCCGAAAATGACTCAATCTGCACCCAAGCAGGATAGGCTGTCGTATAGGTACAAAGGAACCCAGCCTGTTTTAACTTTTCTGCTAGCACCTCCATTTCCTGCCAAGTACGTGGAAATGTCTCTTGATGATAGCCAACTTTAGCCAAAATATCCGCATTGTAATAAATAACAGGAATAGATGTGTTAAAAGGCATGGCTACAAGACGGTTATTCTGGCTATAAAAAGAACGAAGAGCAGGAAGAAAGCTGTCTTCAGGTAAAGCTAACCCTTGCTCCTTCATTAGATCATCCACAGGTTTGATAATCCCTTGCGGATAAAGCATGATTGTTGTCCCTACCTCAAAAATTTGCATGATGGCCGGGGCTTTCTTGGCACGAAAAGCTGCAGCAAAACTGGTAATGGCCTCCGTGTATTCACCTTTATAAACAAGCTTGATGATGTATTCGTTTTGTCTGCTATTGAACGTTGCAACCAATTGTCTGATTTCAGCTCCCAGGTGTCCAGCAAGTGAATGCCACATAATAATTTCAACTGCCTTCGCTTGTAGGGTCTGGAAACTAAAGAGAAGAATAAGACCAAGAATAGACTTCTTCATACTAATAAATCGGGGTAATCACTAAACACAGCATCCACCCCCCATTCAAAAAATTTTTTGGCCTGCCGCTTCCGATTAACGGTATAAACGAATAGTGCATAACCTTGCTCTTTGATGTCTTTCACCCGGGCCGCAGTTATAGCGCGTTTATTATAGTGTACGGAATAGCATTGCAATTCTTTGGCTTTTTGCAACCAATCCTCATCCCACTTATCAAGCAGCAAACCTAAGGGCATTTCGGGAGCAAGATCACGGCATAACCTTAATGCCGCAAGATCAAAACTGGAAACTAAAGGCAAGGGCTTATTTTGTGGCCAATAACGATTAATATGGGAGAGTACTGCTACGGTAGTCTGCTCTGTGGTACTTGGATAGGGTTTAATTTCAATATTTGCCTGCATATTAGAAAACGTTAGCCATTCCAAGACTTCACGAAAATGCGGTATTTTCTCACCTTGATAGCGACGAGAAAACCAACGACCGGCATCGAGGGATCGCAAGTATTCGGCAGTGACCAATCCGACTTCACCTTGACCATTTGTCGTGCGCTTAAGGTTATCATCATGGAAAATGAAGGGCTCACCATCCACACTCATCATGACATCAAACTCGAGATAATGACAACCTAAAGCCAGGGCTTCATTAAATGCTGCCAGGGTATTCTCAGGAGCGTAGGCGGAAGCCCCTCTATGACCAATTATTTTTTCATTGAGTTGCCACTGCATTATTACTCCCTTGACGATTAGAAGCTAACTCAACCATAGCAGTCATCGTTAATTCATTACTGACCGTGAGGGTTGGTGCAGGGGCAGCAGCGCTTAATGCCATAACATTCATTTCACGAGCTTGGTAAGCTTTAGCCATCGGCACAGGAGGGGTATCTCCTTCAAAAAATAAGATATTGCTAACGCTGTAATTTTGATTAGTATACACTTTATTAATCCTGGCGATCTCTTGGTTAACTTGCTGATATAAACGCTCTCTTAACTGCTGCTTCACCTGCTGTACTTCTTCAAGACTCGGCTTAAATTCCACACCATTAATCGTATAGGTGGCACCAGGTTTACTCACATTCTTGGCATTCTGATAGATATTGGTCAAACTTTCCTGTGGGACCCTGGCTTCAGCTGCAACAAACAATTTTTCCAAACCGGAACTATCCTGTGAGCGATCAAACTGCGTCAAATGCCAATCTCCTGGTGCAATTTTATTAAGCATGGCCATGATGTCAGCACGAGCTTTTACCAGGTCAGCACTGGTCAAAGTCGCGTTAACATTCACAGTTAACAATGCTGTTTTTGTACTCACCCACTGTTTTGCAGACATCTGAAACATCACTTTATCAAGTACCATTTCTGGCGGAACAGGTATTGCGGCTGTTGCCAATGATCCATGTAATGTTAGTAGAGATATCGCAGCCCATTTCTTCATTCTGATCCTCCCAGGGGGTTTTGAGTCATCTTACACTAAGCATTTGCATGCTTCCAATTTGTTTTGGCTCCATTCCTAACTTGTACTCATTTGTCCTCTGAAAAGTTCAAGCAGTACAATCTACGAGCACTTTATGTTTAAATAAAAATCATTTTTAACTAATACTGCGCAAAAAAAGGTATAGACTATAAATGTGAGGGTCACTGCCATTGATTTACTTGCTGAATGAGTCTATAACATGTGCACGAGAATTTCTTGGAGCTTTCCGGATGATGTCTGTTGATACAATAACAAAAAGTGAAATGAATACTATGGTTCAAGAAGATTTTCTTGATTATGCTCTTTCTCACGGATTCGGGGATCTACATTTTAAAGTGGACACTGAAACTGGGATGAAGGCTATTATTGCTATTCATAGCACCAAGCTTGGGCCAGCGCTTGGTGGTTGCCGCTTTATTGAATATCCCAACACAGCCAGTGCCATTTATGATGCCATGCGACTTGCACGGGGGATGAGCTATAAAGCAGCTTCAGTGAATTTACCCCTTGGTGGTGGCAAAGCAGTAATTATAAAACCCACCGTACCTTATGATCGCAATGCCTATCTTCACGCCTTTGGCCGCTTTGTTGAAGAACTAGGTGGTCGTTACATCACCGCATTAGATAGCGGAACGCAATTAAGTGACATGGACATCATCGCTCAACATACCCCTCATGTAGCAAGCTTATCTAGTCATAATGGCGATCCATCGCCTTATACTGCCAGAGGCGTTTTGCGAGGTATACAGGCAGCGGTTGAATTTAAATTAGGGAAAAGCCGTTTAGACAATCTTCACGTAGCCATTCAAGGCTTAGGACACGTGGGTTATTTATTAGCAGGTCATTTACATGAACTCGGAGCAAAACTGTCTGTGGCAGATGTAAATGACATAGCGGTTGAACGCGCTGTAAAAGAATTTGGAGCAACAGCTGTTCCAACAGATATGATTCATAAGATACCTTGTGATGTTTTTGCACCTTGCGCTTTAGGAGCTATCATCAATGACATTAGCATCAATCAATTGCAAACCCCAATTGTAGCTGGCGCGGCCAATAACCAGCTTGCCCATACTTACCATGGAGCAGCGCTGCATGAGAAAGGCATTCTTTACGCTCCAGATTACGTGCTTAATGCAGGAGGATTGATTTTTGCGGCAAGTAAATATTTTAATACGCCTGAGGATGAGGTCACTAAACAGATCAATGGCATTGGTAGCTCGATGCTGGAAATTTTTGCTCGGTCACAGAAAGAAAATCGTCCTACTAGTGAGATAGCCGATACGTTAGCCCAGGAAAAATTGGCGTGACAGGCCTAACTTTTTATGAGACTGTAAACTGTGTCATTCCCGCGAAGGCGGGAATCCATTCTGAAATGGCATGAGGCTTTAATCTGATCCCCGCCTTCGCGGGGATGACACAGTTTGATAAGCACTTTCCTTTTTATTGGATGATATGGATGATAAAGCATTTAAATGTGACCCCACCACTGTATGACTACATGCTTGATATTTCATTACGTGAGGACCCTATCTTGCTAGCCCTACGTGAGGATACAGCAAAATTACCGCTTGCTATCATGCAGATCGCCCCCGAGCAGGCGCAGTTCATGCAATTTATGCTTCGTTTACTTAAGGCAAAAAAAGTACTCGAATTAGGGACATTCACGGGTTATAGCGCTTTAGCAATGGCATTAGCCTTGCCTGAAGATGGGCGAGTCATCACTTGCGATATTAATGCTGAATGGACATCAAAAGCACAGCCATTTTGGCGCGAAGCAAAACAAGAGAAAAAAATAGAATTGCGTTTGGGTCCAGCCCTAACCACTCTACACGATCTCATAGAAGAGGGGCAGGCACAGACCTTTGATTTTATTTTTATCGATGCGGATAAGACGAATTATGTAAACTATTATGAATTCGCATTAAAGTTAGTCCATCCCCAGGGAGTGATTGCCATTGATAATATATTCTGGGATGGTAACGTCATTAATGACCAAGATGATAGCGCTCAAACTCGCGAGATTCGGCGCCTGAATGAAGTGATTAAACAAGATAATCGCGTCGATATAAGTTTATTGGCGATTGCTGACGGACTTTTTTTAATCAAGCCACGCATTGCTGGCTGAAAACTAACAAGGGAGTTACACATGCATGAAAACACAATGACCCATCCTGGTGGGAATCCATGTGGATTAGATGGTTTTGCATTTCTAGAGTTCTCTGCCCCTGACAAATCTCTTTTAGAAAAACAATTTAGCGATATGGGTTTTCAGATAGCAGCAACTCACCGAGACCAGGACATTACACTTTATCAACAAGGTGCCATTCAGTTTATTGTCAATGCCACTAAAGATAGCCAAGCCGCAGAGCACGCTGCTACGCATGGAGCTGGAGCTTGTGCAATGGGTTTTAGAGTAAAAGATGCTCAACAAGCTTATAAACATGCGCTAAAACAAGGAGCTGTTGCATTTCAGGATTGCAAACACGCTGATCATGGCTTACTTGCCATTCAAGCTATCGGTGGTAGTGTGATTTATTTTGTTGATGAGCACCAACCTTTCGCCAATCATTGGGAACGCAAACCTTTAAATGCTGAGAAGGGATGTGGGCTCACTTATATTGATCACCTCACGCACAATGTTTATCGAGGCAATATGGATAAATGGGCCGAGTTTTATGAAAAAATCTTTAATTTTCATGAAATCAGATTTTTTAATATTAAGGGGCAAATAACAGGGTTGATTAGCCGCGCGCTCTCTAGCCCATGTGGCAAGATCAAAATCCCCTTAAATGAATCAAAAGATGACCTATCCCAAATTGAAGAGTTTCTACATGAATACCACGGTGAAGGCATCCAGCATATAGCGCTTAATTCGGAAGATATTTATCAAACTGTTCGTAGGTTAAGAGAACATGGCGTTAAATTCCTTGACGTTCCTGACACTTACTATGAGATGATTGACAATCGTATTCCTTGGCACAAAGAACCTCTGGCAAAACTGCAACAAGAACGCATTCTGATTGATGGAGAGCATGATCCAAGCGCTGGTTTATTATTGCAGATTTTTACGGAAAATGTATTCGGGCCAGTGTTTTTTGAAATTATACAACGTCGTGGTAACCAAGGTTTTGGTGAAGGTAACTTTCAAGCCTTATTTGAAGCAATAGAACGCGATCAAATTAAGCGTGGTACCTTGCAAGAGACTCATTAAGCAGTTGATAACACTCTCGATTTTTTAGACTAACTGAGAAAACTATGAAATTAGCGAGCTTACGATCAGAAACGTGCCGTGATGGTGAATTGTGTGTTGTTAATGAAGGATTAACGGCAGCCACCAAAGTGGAACATATTGCCAAAACGTTACAAGACGCTCTTGATCATTGGCATGAAGTTGAACCACAACTACAAGAAGCATACCTTGCTCTTAATAAAGGGCAGTTAAAGACTGCTTTTCCATTCGAACCAACCAAAGTAGCTTCTCCCTTGCCTCGCGCTTATCAATGGGCAGATGGGAGTGCCTACGTCAATCATGTGGAATTAGTACGAAAAGCACGAGGCGCAGAAATGCCAGAAAATTTCTGGACAGATCCGTTAATGTATCAAGGCGGATCCGATATGTTTCTAGGTCCAAGAGAACCTATCGTCGTCGCTGACGAAGCCTATGGCGTTGATTTTGAGGCTGAGGTTGCGGTCATTACCGATGATGTACCAATGGGTGTGAGTAGCAAGGAAGCGGCGCGACATATCAAACTGATTCTACTGGTTAATGACGTTTCTTTACGCAATTTGATTCCTGCAGAAATTGCTAAAGGCTTTGGTTTTTTCCAATCAAAACCATCCAGTAGTTTTTCACCCGTTGCAATCACGCCTGATGAGTTAGGACAATACTGGGATGGAGAACGCGTGCATTTGCCGTTACTAAGCCATCTAAATGGTGAGCTTTTTGGCCAACCCAATGCTGGCACGGACATGACGTTTTCCTTCCCAGAACTTATTGCGCATGCTGCAAAAACAAGGTTTTTATCAGCTGGTACAATTATTGGCTCTGGTACCGTCTCTAATCTTGATCGTTCTAAAGGATCCTCTTGTATTGCTGAGAAACGTATGCTTGAAATTCTGGCAGATGGCAAAGCAAAAACACCTTATATGACCTATGGGGACACCATTCGCATTGAAATGCTCTCTCCCCAAGGAATGTCCTTATTTGGAGCTATCGAACAAACTGTAACCCGCTATGAGGTGAGAAAATGAGGCTCTACGACTATTATCGTTCAACAGCATGTTACCGTGTCCGAATAGCCCTCAATTTGAAAAATATCAGCTATGAAAAACTTTCTATCCATTTAATCAATCATGACGGAGAGCAACATCGTCCAGAGTATTTGCAACTTAATCCTCAGGGTTTAGTACCCACCCTTGATGAGAATGGACATATCCTTACACAGTCTCTTGCCATCATCGAGTATTTAGATGAAATAAGCCCCCCCCCCCCCCTGCTTCCAGCCACACCTTTGGGTCGCGCTCAGGTAAGAAGCATGGCTTTGACCGTAGCATGTGATATGCACCCACTAAATAACCTGCGTGTGCTCACGTGTCTACGCGAACAATTTCAAGCTACTGAGCAGCAAGTCACGGACTGGTATCATCATTGGTTAAAACTTGGATTTGATGCTTTAGAAGCCAAGTTACAAGCATTGCCGCATAAAAATCTCGTATGCTATGGTGCGGAAATTTCCTTAGCAGATATTTGTCTCATTCCACAAGTTTTTAATGCGCATCGTTTCGGCTTTTCGATGAAAAACTACCCTATCATTAATGATATTAACGACCATTGCCTCACACTAGCTGCGTTCAGAGATGCACGTCCGCAAGAATAGATGGTTCCCGGAACACTCTCAGGTTTTCCGGGATTCCTTTAAAAATTAAAATCAGGATCGAAAAGGTAAAACCCTTTAGTCAGCAATATAACTCCGACAATCGCCATAATAACAATAATGACGTAATAACCCCATCCACCACAGGCTCGTTTACTGTATACAGCCATGGTATCTGGAATAGCCAACCATAAAATCGAGTTAATGAGAATCAACCAACCAATGATTGTCACAATCAAAATATGGAGATGCTCGAATATCCAGAAGTTATGGACAAGAACCATGATGATCCCGACTACCAGACCAAAAGACGCAAAAACCACAATTGTGGCATATTCTGCTGTCGCATTCACCAGAAGCCGACGGTAGAAAGGTGTCCTGGCCAACATGATAATGGCCATTATAATTAGATAAAAACCTATTATTTGAGCTAGAAGGTAAGAGTGAAAGAATGCCGAAAACATAGTTTGCTCCTTAAAACTTGTCTTCACCAGTTATTATAGTACTAATTATTTCTTTTATTACAAAAAATTAAAACCACGCTCGCGCAACCATAACCGTCGAAACCCCCCTGGGGTTTTTCTGCAAAATACTCCATTCTGTTTTACAGCGTTGCAATTGACCCAACAGAACCGTCTGACTATCGCATTGATAGTGGATAGGCAATCCATCATAAGTCCCACCTTCGTCGATGGCTTGACATTTTTCTCCCGTGGTTAGCTCCATTGCCCAGGGATAGGCCTCAGCCATATTTAATTCAACATTCTGGTTATTATCTACTGCTGATATTAGGTTAATCTTAATACTATCACCTGTCCATGGTGATTGCGGACAGATGGCCTCTTTATTTGATCCAAATTTTCTCACGAAACATGGATCATGCGTTTTCCCCTCTGCTGTACATCGCCAAGCATCTTCACGTTTGAGCAATTGCGATTGCTGCCAGCACTGGCCAGCCACCTCTTTTTGTATCACAACTGGTGCTTGTTGGGTCGTTTCCCCAAACGGTCGATAAAGCTTTAACTCTGTGTCATTTGCCCACAAATTAAATGATACAACGACTGCAAAAACTGCTATAACTAAGCGCAGCATATGTTCCCCCATGTATTTTATTTAGTGTATCATCCAATTTTTATTATTTCCTGCGTTCGTTCTCAAAATAGAGTTGCAAAGCAGACTATTAAAAGCTAAAACAGCACATATTCGTTCTTGGAGTACATAATGACAGAGGTTTACACAGTAAAACAATGTTTAGAGGGGGAAATTAGTGTCGAAGAAGCCGTGATGGTAAGAGGTTGGGTAAAAACCAGAAGAGATTCCAAAACTGGCTTATCGTTTATTAGTCTACATGACGGCTCTTGTTTTGCTCCCATTCAAATCGTCGCCACCGATAAATTAGAAAATTATGCAAGCGAAATTTTAAAAATAACGACAGGATGTGCGATTACAGCTCAAGGAAAGCTAGTGGTTTCTCAAGGGAAGGGGCAATCTTTCGAAATCCAAGCTGATGCTATTGAGGTCGTGGGCTGGGTTGAACATCCTGATAACTACCCCATTCAAGCTAAACGTCATACCCTGGAATTTTTAAGAGAAGTTGCTCACTTACGTCCACGTACTAATACCATCAGTGCTGTCACTCGTATTCGTCATTGTTTATCTCAAGCCATACATCAATTTTTTCATGAGCGTGGCTACTTTTGGATCCATACGCCAATAATCACTTCGAGTGATTGTGAGGGCGCTGGCGAAATGTTTCGTGTCAGTACGTTGGATTTGCTGAACTTACCAAAGACAGCTTATGGTCAAATCGACTTCTCTAAAGATTTCTTCGGCCGTGAGGCTTTTCTGACTGTTTCTGGTCAACTCAACGTAGAAGCGTATTGCTTGGCTATGTCAAAGGTATATACCTTCGGCCCAACGTTTCGAGCAGAAAATTCCAACACCAGCCGCCACCTCGCAGAATTCTGGATGGTAGAGCCTGAAATAGCCTTTGCTTCTTTAAGTGATATCTGCGATCTTAGCCAAGAGATGTTACGTTTCCTCTGCAAAATAGTACTTGATGAACGCGGGGACGACATGGCGTTTTTCAATCAATTTGTTTCTCCCGGCTCTATTGAGCGGCTAGAACATATTGTAGAATCAGATTTCGAAATCATGTCTTACACTGATGCCATCATTGCTCTTGAGAAAGCCGATCGTAAATTCGACTATCCAGTGAGTTGGGGCCTTGATTTGCAATCAGAACACGAGCGCTATCTGGCAGAGGAACTTTGTAAAAAACCAGTGATTCTTACTGATTACCCTAAAGATATTAAAGGTTTTTATATGCGACTCAATGACGATGGTCGTACCGTTGCTGCCATGGATGTATTAGCCCCAGGGATAGGAGAAATCATTGGTGGCAGCCAGCGCGAAGAGCGGTTAGAGGTACTTGACGAGCGCATCGATGAATGCAATTTAGATCGCGAATATTACCAATGGTACAGAGATCTACGCCGTTATGGTACAGTGCCTCATGCAGGATTCGGTTTGGGTTTAGAACGCCTTATCAGTTATATGACGGGAGTTAATAACGTGCGTGATGTTATTCCTTTTCCACGCACTCCCGGACACGCAGAATATTAGGAGGCTGATCCAATTTCTGGGTTTACTTTGGGATAGCCCTTGATCCCAAGAGGAAAACCCACAGTCAATCCAGGGATGTCAATCTTTGTGACATCCCAATTTTTATTTTGTAGCTCCCCTGGTAACCAAAAACCCACTGAATTCGACAGCATTTCACGAGAATCTGCCAGAGAATGCTTAATGCGCACCATGAAATCGACGATGTTATCTGCTGTTGTGTAACCATAATCTCCTGGAATAGGCGGTCTACCTGGAAGATAAATGGTTTCCAAATCAGTGAAAACTTCTCTGGCTATTCTGGTTCGAGTATAAATACTACCCCATACACCATAAACATAATATTTATAACTCTCAGCCGATAAAGGATCTTGCCCAATATCATTGCGAACTTGTGCATAAGGAACGATGATTAGACGTTCAGCAGGAAGTTTATGCTGCGACAGAGCGTCCACAAAAGGGACCATCCAGTCGGTTCCTTTTGTTAAGCCGGCAGATACATTTGAACCAGCTACATTGCGAACTAATACCATAGCATGAGACCAATCCAACTGTAATTTATTCACGGCTTCATATACTTCAATCATGCTCTCAAGCGCTGTGAGCATAAATGTTCCCACCATGACTGAGTTATAGGGAATAGGATAATCCTTATTGCCACGAAGAAAATCTTGCTGGACATGGTCTAAATCAAACTCAGCTCCTCTTTGTACCTTTACTATATAATTGCCTGCCATGGACATCGCATAATCAATCATGGCTTGAATGTCTTGCTTATATGGAAGCCAAGGCCTTATCTGCGCTCTATCTAACCAATTATTATTCTTTTGCGCATTTAAGGCCTTAACCTTTTTAATGTCATTTAATAAATTTGCCATAGCAGACTTCCAGGAGGGATCGCCATTTTCCTTGATTTTAGCCAGGTAAGACAGCGCTGGTCCCACGTGAGAAACAGCCGTGAGTTCAAAAAAACCAGAGGAGCGGTTTGTGCGTAATAATTTTGAAAAAAGCAACCGTCGATTTTGGTCGTAGATATAGAATGAAGAGTCGAATATTAAGATCAAAGGACCATTAAACAAATTAACATCCGTGTCTTTCTTTTCAGATTGCAGCAAATATTGAGCAATAGTCGTCTTTCCTTTAGGAAAATCTGGCTCTTCTGTACCTGTGAAATCAAAGTATAAATCCATAAATGCAGTAGGTGTCACATACTCTGCAGCTGCGGGTTGCACAGCAACCATTAAAAGCATGCCCACCAGCAATGAAAACCTTATCCATTTTTTCATTGTTTTTCTTTTTTAGATCCAGGATGATCAATATAACGCAAATTCCTGGCTGTTGGCCACTGGTAAGTCTACGCACTATCCCTCATTAAAACACTATCTTTATCCTCTTGGTATTCGAGGATATCACCGGGTTGACATCGCAGATAGGCACAAATTGCTTCGAGTGTGGTCAGTCGGATGGCTTTCGCTTTGCCATTCTTTAGAATAGATAAGTTGGCTTCGGTAATACCTATTGCTTCAGCCAACTCTTTAGAGCGGCACTTTCGCTTTGCCATCATCACATCCAAATTTACAACAATAGACATTGCATTTCCTTTAAATAGTGAATTTGACTTCAGTCTTCAACTGATTGGCTTCTTTTATAATCCAGGAAGCAATCAAGATTATTAATGCTGTAATCACGGTGGATACATTGGTAGAACCTAAGGTTATGCTGGCAAAGCGGTGCCCAACCGGATTATTGAAACTCAAAGCTGCTGTTATCATCGGTTGATAAATCAATTGCACCAACTGCCCTATCAGCATAAGGATACCAATGTGCTTGATAAGCTTAATATTCTCATCTTCAAATAAATCTCCCTGTTCATATAAGCGAAATAATTTGGCTAATTTGTAGCAAATCATCACTGTGACTGTGAGGGGGAGATAATGGATGCCCAAAATCACCAAGCGATGAACTAAAGAAAAATCGGAGGTATTTTCAATATGAGAGGAAGAGACAATAGAGTTCCAAAATCCCAAGGATAACATGCCCTGCAAATGGAACAGAATTAGATAGGTTGTGACAAGTGGTAGAAAAATACACAGAGAGCGAAAAAATAGATAGAACATATGACTTGTAAATTGTATTTTTTTCATCATAAACATCCTTTAGCAAATAAAAGAGATTGTATTGTAACAATATATTATCGAATTTCAATAATTATTTTTTCTTATACGATAAAATTAGCAATCAACTATGCATTGATAATACAACGTTTGTTTTCGAGCAGTGATTATGTTAAAAAGCATGAGCAACAAAAGTTCGCAATCAAGATGATTGCAGTACCATTGAAAAAGAGATTTCATGGACGAAAGATATGATAAACAACTAAGTATCCATGTATGGATAGTCTGCGCTTTGGGATTATTTATTGATGGATATGATTTGTATATCACCTCAGTCGCTGAACCCTTTATTAATGCCTTATATCATCCCTCTTCGCTGATGATAGGATTAACCCAGGCTGCGGCACCACTTGGTGCAGTTTTCGGGGCAATTATTGTTGGTCGTTTGGCTGACATGATGGGCAGGAAGAGCATGTTGATGTTAAACCTGGTCTTTTTTGTTTTTATCGCTCTTTTTTCTGCATGCGCCTGGAATATCACATCACTGTGTGTTTTACGATTCTTATTAGGATTTGGAGTAGGTGCCGACTATCCCATTTGTGCTGCTTATTTGGCAGAAATGATTCCCAAACAAAAAAACAGTCAATTTATCGCGACGGCCATGTTTATAAATTGCCTTGCCTCTCCAATAGGCGTTATGGTTGCTTGGCTGCTGTTTAAGATACATCCCCATATGGATATTTGGCGATGGATATTTGCTTCCGGAGCAATTCCTGCGATCATTGGTCTTCTGTTTAGAGCTAAATTGCCAGAAAGCTTTTTATGGAAAGCCCATCAACACTTAAAGCCAGATGCAGATAAAACGACTATCTTCAATAATTATCGCCATATCTTCTCTCCAAAAATGATGAAAATCACTTTGGGGTTATGTTTTTGTTGGTTTTTATTGGATATATCCTATTACGGAATAGGTTTATTCACGCCCTATGTACTACAAGCCTTCAATCTCTCCAGTCAAGCTAACTTTATGACTGCGCAAACCGAAGTGTTAAAGAGCACCTTGGTAGTTAATATCTTTGTTTCTTTGGGTGCATTTGCAGTGATATTTTTTGTTAACACCATCCCTCTGCTGAGACTACAGAAAATAGGTTTCTTATTTTCATTTCTGGGGCTATCAATCCTCAGTGTAAGTTATCTATCTTCTAGTATGACGTTGATTTTCCTAGGGTTCATTCTCTTTAATTTTTTTATTAATTTTGGACCAGGGATAACCACTTATTTATTGCCTGCCCAACTCTATGACCCGGAATTTAAAGCCACCGGTCATGGGTTAGCAGCAGGAGCGGGGAAATTTGGGGCATTTATTGGCACTGTATTTCTACCCATTTTTCAGGCTAAGTTGGGTATATATCTAACAGTGGCTATCCTGGCCAGCACCCTTTTGCTTGGATGGTTATTAACAAAGCGTTTAGAAAAAGCATCTGTTATCCAAAGTGAAGTGAAGGATCTTCTGGGTCTTGAGGAAATCCCACGTCATCAGCTTCCCAGGATGACAGACAACTTAGACATTGCTATCGCTAAAAAACATCTCTAGGGGAGAGATCATGCACTACCAATTAAAGAAAGCACAAAAGGCATTTTGGAAAGAAAACGGTTTTGTCATTATCAATGATTTACTCTATCCGGATGTTAAACAGCAGTTGAAATCCTGGTGCGATGAATTAACTGCCTGGCCAGAAACCCCTGGGAAGTGGATGAAATATTATGAGAAAAACACTCAGGGAGAACGTCAACTTTGTCGCGTGGAAAATTTTATCGATTATCACAAAGGCATGTATGATATTGCCAGTGGCCCACGTACTCTTAAACTCGTGTCTGACTTGATGGGTGAAGAAGCCGTAATTTTCAAAGAAAAGATCAATTATAAATTCCCTGGAGGCGGTGGTTTTAAACCTCATCAAGATGCTCCTGCCTTCATAAGCTTTAATCAACGATTTCATATTACGATGATGGTCGCGATCGATGATTGCACTTTAGAAAATGGCTGTTTGCAGATTGTTCAAGGTGGAGCAAACACTCCCAGGATCCTTCCTCAAGAAGCAGATGGCTCTATTCAACAAAAGATTGCGGCTACCCTGAAGTGGTCTCCCATTGAGTGTAAAAGTGGAGACATCATCTTATTTGACTCTTATCTGCCTCATTATTCTGAACCTAACCACAGCAATCATCCACGTAGAGCGATTTTTATTACCTTTAATAAATTTTCCGAGGGTGGGCGTAAACGAGAAGCTTATTACCAGGATAAACGTGAAAAATTTCCTCCTGACTGTGAGCGCGATCCCAATAAAGATTATTCTGCAGGCGCTGCCATCTATAACGTCGCCAACCCCATTACTCAACCTATAATGACATGATGGATATAGAACAAAAAATTCATACCGCTTTTCAGTGGCTAACGTTAGCGAAAGATATGGATTATATTGGGGAACAAGTATCCCAATGTGAACATGCTCTACAATGCGCCTATTTTGCTGAGCAGTCAGGTCACGATTGCGATGTCATTCTTGCTTGCTTATTTCATGATATCGGACATTTTGCCTCCAAGACCCCGCAATATAAAATGGCCGATCTAGGTATTGTTAATCATGAATGGATAGGCGCAAAACTGGCTTATGATCTAGGTTTTTCTGCTAAAGTGGCCTTGTTAATTGGTTATCATGTTGATGCAAAGCGCTATCTGGCAGGCAAAAAGAAAAATTATTTCGCTCGTTTGTCTGAAGCAAGCAAAGGCACTTTGACCTTTCAGGGTGGAGTGATGTCTGGTGAAGAGACATCTCATCTTGAAACGCATACTTATTTTAGAGACATCTTAAGAGTACGTATTAATGATGAAAAAGCAAAAGAGGTTGGCCTAAATGTCCCTGACCTCAATCATTATCATCCCTATTTACATGATCATCTTAAGAAAAATATCAGAACCAATCACGATATAACACTGCCTGATTACATTGACAACTTATGGGTAGCTCAACTTAGAACTTATCTTGAGAAGGAAGCAAAAAAAGGATTCTGATTATGTAATCAGAATCCTTGATTTTTTAATGCCAATATTTACGTTGGAATTCTTTTACAGCCCTTTCGGCTTGTTCTTTTGAATAGCCATAATGTTTCTGTAGCTTGCCATAAATTTCTTGATGATCTCCTTCTAATTGTTTTAAATCATCGTCCGTTAGCCATCCCCAAAATTGTTTCATTTTACCTTTTGTTTCTTCCCATCGACCTTGAAAGATTTCCTTTCTCATAATATCTCCTTATGATAGATAAGAATAAAGGTTCGGCCTTGAATGATTGCATTCTAGGGCCGGACTATAAGGATAGTAGAGGATTTGCAATTCTGCAAAGTCGTGCAAAATCAACAACACTAATTGGATAACAACCCATCTTGTATGGTCAATATCTTATCCATCTTTTCTGCCAACTGCATATCATGCGTTACAATGATCACCGCTGTATTTAAACTCTCATTCAAACTAAGCATGAGCTCAAAAATTTTTAACGCCGTGGCATGATCCAGATTGCCTGTCGGCTCATCAGCAAGAACACATTGCGGTTGATGCACTAATGCTCTAGCGATAGCAACTCGTTGTCGCTCACCACCTGATAATTGTGAAGGTTTGTGTCCTAACCTCTTAGAGAGTCCGACTTGATCCAATATTTTTTCCGCCTGAGATTGCGCTTCTTCAACGGAGCGTTGTCCCAATAAAAGAGGCAAAGAAACATTTTCCAATGCAGTGAATTCAGGTAATAAATGATGAAATTGATAAACAAAACCTAACTGACGGTTACGTAACACACAGCGCTGCTTTTCCGATAAACTTTGCCAATCAGTATTATTCATAAACACTTTGCCGTCACTAGGTCTATCTAATCCTCCCAGTAAGTGCAATAAAGTGCTCTTGCCTGATCCTGAAGGACCGACAATGGCAATACGCTCCCCAGGTTGGATCGTAAGATTTATACCTTTTAATACCTCTACTGAACTGGTACCGTCATGGTAAGATTTATTCAAATTCTGGCAATTTAAAATCGCATTACTCATAATGTAAAGCCTCCGCGATAACGGTCTTTGATGCCCGCCACGCTGGATATATCGTTGCAAGGAAACTCATCAATAGGGCCATTAAACACACCTCCCATAAATCACTGATGAGTATTTTGGAGGGTAAATAATCCACAAAATAAATATTGGAAGACAGAATTTGAGTATCGAAAAAGGATTGCAATTTGTTCACAATGGTTGTTGCATTGGAAGCCAGAATTAATCCTCCGATTAAACCTAACAGTGTCCCAATAATGCCCACCATCATCCCTTGAACAATAAATATCCAAAGAATTTTCGTCGGAGTTGCGCCTATGGTTCTCAGAATTGCAATTTCTGCTTGCTTGTCATTAACAACCATTACTAAAGATGACACCAGATTAAATGCAGCTACGGCAATGATTAACAATAAGATGAGAAACATCATCGTCTTTTCCATTTTTACCGCCTGGAAAAAAGCACCGAATTGCTGGGTCCAATTGCCCACCTCATAGTTTTCACCTAATTTGATAGCGAGTTGATCAGACATCGCTGGTGCTTTGTAGATATCGGCAACTTTCATCTTAAGCCCAGTGACATCATTACCCAATTGCATTAATTTTTGCGCATCCCTTAAATTGATAAATGCGAGTTTGGTGTCAAAATTGAAGCCTGCACCAGCAGAAAAGACACCCACGACCGTAAAACGTTTAAAACGAGGGATCATGCCAGCAGGAGTAACTGTTGCCTGAGGTATCATGATGGTCACTTTATCGCCCATGAATACCCCTAAACTGTCAGCCAGACCACGACCCAGGATGATGCCGAAGTTTTTCAGATCCCCAAGACTACCTGCCAGAAGTTTTTCGTTAAGATGATTAACTGTTTGCTCCTGAATAGGATCCACCCCTGTCAATACAATGGGTAAAACTTGCCCTTCACGAGTAAGTAAGCCTTGGCCACCAACAAAAGGAGCTATTGCCTTAACCCCAGGAGTTGTTCGCAGCTCCTTTTCCAATTTGGGCCAATCGCTGATCTTGCCATTTTTCCCACTGATGGTGATTTCCGGAGCCATACCAAAAAAACGCTTGTGAATTTCTTCATCAAAGCCATTCATGACTGAAAGCACAGTAATCAAAACCATAACCCCAAGACCAATCCCGAGCATGGAGCTTAAGGAAATGAAAGAAACAAAGTGGTTACGCTTTTTGGCTCGCGTATAACGTAATCCAATAAATAGGGCCAGTGGTTTAAACATAGTTGGTCTAAATTTGTTAAATAGTCATTGTAGTGAAAATTATCCTGACAGGATACAACTTTTCCTATCTTCCCGAGTTATTATCCCACAATTAGCAAGCAATACACAAAGTTATCCACAGATTTTGTGGATAGATAGTCGCTGTCGCGAAATTAAGTTTTACACACTTATCGTCACCCTCCGCGAAAACGGAGGGTCCAGAAGAGCCTTGCCAATACTGGATCCCCCGCTTTCGCGGAGGATGACGTCATTACAAAGAAGGTGTATTTCAGTCATTTCTTTCGCGACAGCAACTAGATAACTGCGAAATGAGATTATTCAGCAAAATTCATACCTATGGTTTTGCTCTGATTAAATTCTTTGTCATTAAACTTATAAAATCGTATATTGATTAAGTTACTCTAATAGCAAGGATTTTAGGTTTGACAAGCTCTGTAGAACCCAACCGTATTAACACTCTTCCCGCCATTCGCATTAGCAATGGCTCTCTGGAAGCCTTAAAATGGATAGGTGTTGTCTCAATGACAATTGATCATTTTAATCGCTTCTTTTTTAACCCGAACGTTTATGGGGCTTATTGTGCAGGCCGTATCGCCATGCCTCTTTTTGCGTTTATCTTTGCTTATAATCTTGCTCGCCCAGGCACATTGGCTCACGGCGTTTATTTTAAATCATTCAAACGCCTATTTCTCTTTGGTGTTTTGGCAACCCCTGCCTACATGGCCATGAAAAACCTGCATCACATATGGCCCTTTAATATTATGTTTTTATTATTGATTGCGGCCATTCTTTTTTACTTTTTCGAAAACCGTAGTCTCTTGCAGATGATGATGACGCCTTTTGTTTTCTTCATTGGCGGAGCCTTTGTGGAATACAACTGGGTTGGCGTCTTGTTTTGCATAAGTTGTTGGTTATTTTGTCGAAAACCAACGCTTTTACGTGTTCTCCTCTGCCTGGTTTGTTATTTACTTCTGGGGAAGCTTAATGAGAATCAATGGGCTTTAGCGAGCTTGCCATTTATCTTCCTTGCTACAAAGATAGACTTAAAGATTCCCCGTATACCTTATTTTTTCTATGTTTATTATCCTACCCATCTGACATTTTTCTGGATAGTCAGAATATGGATAAACATTCATTAATAGGGTCTCTTAGCTAGCACCTATCTAAATTGTCTTCTCACCCTCCTTCCGTCAGTTATACTTAAATTGAGAGCAACTTACATTTGATGAACCCACAGGATTGGAATGAAGAAATTACCTTTTAAAAAATCTAAACTTGGCTCAATTGGTATTGAACTTGAGTTTCAAATCATTGATCCGAAAACATTTTTTTTGATTTCTCGATCAAAGGACGTCATTCGTGGCATTAAAGAAAGCAATTATCAACACATCATCAAACCTGAAATCACTCAGAGTATGATTGAAATCAATTCTTCGATTCATTATTCCACGAAAAGCTTATTGCAAGAGCTCTCACAAATACAATCCTTCTTGCAAGAAAAAGCAAAGACCCTAAATATTTTAATTTGTGGTGGGGGCACACATCCCTATTTAAAATGGACACGACAAAAGATATTTCCAACTCCAAGGTATAAACGAATTTCAAGCAAGTTTCGTTACTTATCCAAACGCTCCACTGTTTTCGGACAACATATTCATTTTGGTTGTGATAATCCCGAGGACATGCTTTACTTGACCCACGCCCTTGCCAGATATGTACCACATTTTATTGCAATCTCTGCCTCTTCCCCTTTTTATCAAGGCGCTGATACAGGTTTTGCTTCTTCACGCTCGAACGTCTTTAATTCCTTTCCCCAAAGTGGCCATATTCCTCATCTGCTCAATTGGGAAGAGTTTTCCGAATATTACTATAAAATGCGAAACTTAGGGATTATCATGAGTATGAAAGACTTTTACTGGGACATTAGACCAAGACATGAATATGGTTCTGTGGAAATTAGGGTCTGTGACACGCCCCTTACCATGAACAAAGCAGTCAATCTCGCCGCCTACGTCCAAGCACTTGGTCTTTACCTCATTGAAGAAAAACCCATGGTCATCACCAAAGACTTATATTACCTATATACTCATAATCGCTTTCAAGCTAGTCGCTATGGTTTAGAGGGACAACTCCTCAATCCCTTTACCTTTAAACAAATTGCAATTGCTGACGATATCCTCGCCACGGTACATACTCTTGAACCGTATATCGACAAATTAGAAATCAGAAAGCACATTGAGTCATTAATGCAGGATGTAAATAATAAAATCAATGATGCTGTTTTATTGCGACAACTCTTTAAAGAGATTGGTTTTCTTCCCGATGTCGTCGGAAAGCAATGCGAAATTTGGTCAATTCCCTTTAACGTGGAACACTATTCTTAGTCATCCGAATTTGTTCATTTTTTCACTAATTTAATAATACTGTCTATAGTTATTTATAAGAAGGCTGTCAGAAAAGGCATAGCCAAGTGTCTTCAAATTGGATGATTTGGAAAACGGAAGGTTAATCTTAAACGTCTAACCTCCTTAATAAAATGGAATTTTATGGAGTGATTATGCCAATACATGAACGACGTCAACATTTCCGCATAGACGATCAAATCTATTTTGATTATAAGCTAATTGAGAATAATGAGTTTTACTCTGACAAGTCGCTCACCGAAGAATTATTAGGTCAAGACGGTAAGAAGTATCTTGAAACCGCACAATATTTTCAAAGCTTGGATTATGAGCTCTCCGAGCTAACGCAATCCTTGGCGTTACAAGAACCAGCCTTAGCTCATTATTTAAATTTATTGAACGCAAAAATTGATCATCTCGCTCGTTATCTTATGATGAGTGATAATATTCATTTACGTAAAGTAAATATTAGTCTTGGCGGAATGTCCTTCAAAACCAAGGAACGCATTAAAGAAAAAAGTCATATGAAAATTGTCATCTATACCAAACCTAAAATGGTGCCCATTGTTCTAGATGCGGTAGTGGTTTACAGTCAATTTCATAATGAAAATCAATACCGCACAGCGGTCCAATTTGAACAACTCAGCAAAGAGCAAGAACAATTGCTTTCACAACACATTATGTTGGCGCAAGCCAAATGCAGAGCAGATTAGCTAAAAAGATACAGGTTATGCAAGAGGTCTATTGCTGGTCGTGAAAGACTAGCGCATAATCAACACTTGTCTTTAAAGTTCAGGTAGTTTATGACGAGGCGAATTTTCTGCTGCAAATTACAACAAGAAGCCGAAGGATTGGATAATCCACCTTTCCCTGGGCCCTTAGGAGAAAAGATTTTCAACCATGTATCGAAACAAGCTTGGAAAATGTGGCTAGCACACCAAACGATGCTAATCAATGAATATCGTCTAAGTTTGATTGATCCTAAAGCACGTGAATTTCTAAATGAAGAAATGAATAAGTATTTTTTTGGTGAGGGTTCTGAAAAACCTGCTGGCTATGTGGCTAAGGAATAAGGGAAAAAATCATGCCCAGTGAATCACTCACTTTCAGTGAGGAGGTTAAGACAGCAATCTGTAAACACCAACCTATTGTCGTCTTAGAATCAACCATCATTTCTCATGGTATGCCCTACCCTGATAATTTGATAACGGCTCAGATGGTTGAACAAGTTATCCGTGACAAAGGAGCAACCCCTGCCACTGTTGCCTTGCATCAAGGAAAAATCCATATTGGCATTAATAAAGCCATTATGAGGCACTTGGCAAATAGTGAAGAAGTGATTAAAGCTTCACGCCGAGACATCGCCTTTGTCCTCAGTCGTAAAATTTCAGCGAGTACGACGGTTGCTGCAACGATGTATTGTGCACATCTTGCAGGTCTATCTATATTTGCTACGGGAGGCATTGGGGGAGTTCATCATAGTGTTGAAGAAAATTTTGATATTTCAGCTGACTTGATAGCACTGGCTTCGACCCCCATAACCGTGGTCTGCTCTGGAGCCAAATCCATTCTGGATCTACCTAAAACGTTAGAAGTGCTTGAAACCCATGGTGTGCCCGTTATTGGTTACCGCACGGATGAGTTCCCCGCCTTTTATAGTCACTCCAGCGGTCTCCCACTGCTACACCGCTTAGACAGCGCAAAGGACATCGCAAACCTCATGTTCTATCAGCAGAAACTACAATTAAACAATGGTATCGTTATCGCCAATCCTATCCCCAAAGAAGCGGAAATACCTGATGAGAAAATCATGCCTATCATCAAGCAAGCGCAAAAAGAAGCTAATCACATTCAAGGTAAAGCCATTACCCCATTTTTACTGCGACGCGTCGCTGAGTTGACCGCGGGACAAAGTCTGCAAGCCAATATCGAGTTAATCAAGAACAACGCCAGTTTGGGAGCTGAAATAGCGATTGCTTACCAACAACAAAAATAACTCTCAAAGCAAAACGAACAAATTCACACCATTAAGAAGGCAAATTAACCAGCATCATTTTTCTCTCAGGATTTTTTCATAAAAAGGTAATAAGGCCACTTGACTCAAAAGCATTCTCAGAGTTTAATAGCAACCTCTTCGGCCAGATAGCTCAGTCGGTAGAGCAGAGGACTGAAAATCCTCGTGTCGGCAGTTCGATTCTGCCTCTGGCCACCATGCATTTAGGATCTATTCCGAAGACATGGGGGGCGCATTCTAGCTCCAAATTCGGGTCTTTCCCATTTACGGGGGCACTCAATCAACAACATAATACTCTAACCCTTGTTCTATAATTTTCAAAGTTTTTAAAAAGAGCTAGGGGTCAAGTCTTTTGATAAAAGGATATATTTTCAATATAAATTTCGGTTAGGATGATATTGCAAGTTCGCATGGAAAGACTTGGAGTACGTTTATAATGTCCAGACCTCAACGCATTGAATATGAAAATGCATTTTATCATGTTATGAATCGTGGTGCTGGTCGGCGAAAAATTTTCAACAATGACCAAGAGAGAACGTTGTTTCTTAGTATTATTTCTGAGGCTCATCTCCAATTTAACATTGAAATACATGCCTATTGCTTGATGACAAATCACTATCATTTGTTGATTAAAACCCCATCTGGCAATCTTAGCAGAGCTATGCGGCATATAAATGGTGTATACACTCAACGGTATAATCGTCTGAATATAACGGATGGCCCTTTATTTCGCGGTCGCTACAAATCTATTTTGGTCGACTCAGACTCCTATCTTTTACATCTCTCAAAATATATTCATCTTAATCCCTTGGAAGCAAGGATGGTTGATGAGTTAAGAAAATATAAATGGTCTAGTTACCCCGCTTACATTGGTACTTGCCCTCCTCCAACCTGGCTGTTTCAATCAGAAATTTATGGTCAATTAACAAATACCTCAAATAAGATGGAAGCCTATCGATTATTTATGAATGAAACGGAATTGAATAATAAAATAAAAGTCTTTTACCATAAGGAGCGCAAATCTCCAGTTCTAGGAAGTGATTTATTTATAAGTAGTCTAAAAGTCTTAAATCAATCGAAAGAGATTCCTCGCGAGGATAGATTATTAAATAGACCTCCAATACTGCTTATTATCAAAGAAACGGCTCAAGAGTTTTCTCAGAGTATTGAAACAACTATCCGGTCTCAAAAAGGCAGGGGGCGCGAAAATACACCCAGGAAAATTGCCATGTATATTGCCAAAACAATATGGGGTTACCGCTTAAAAGAAATCACAGAAGCATTTGGTTTATCACACTATGGTGGAGTAGCAAATGCCATTTTCATGGTATCTAAAAAATTAGAGGTAAACCCAGAGCTCAGCTTGAAATTAAATACTATTATCAAAAGACTTGACCCCTCCCATTAGCTGTTATAGCTGTTAAATTCAGCGAAGGTGGTTTTTCATCTTTTTTATCAGAATTAAAAAGCGAATAATGACTCTCGGCAATTGAAGGCATCGATGAATTCTCCTTATTATTTAAATGCATAAATAATTCGCGTTCATCTACAGTCAGAAGTTTTAAAATTTCTTCTTGAGCCTCTTCATCTTCTTTCTTAAAAATAGCTATATTACTATATAAAATTTGTAATCGATATTTCTCAGGAAATCGTTCCAGCAAGCGAGCCAACCCCAAATAAACATATTGGTCTAATTTCAAATCTCCATTTAAGATAGCTGATTGGATTTTCGTCTCTAGCTGAGGTAAACAGTTTTTTATATGACTAACGAGCAAATGTAACTTATTTTTTAAAACTGAATTTTCGCACAACTCAGAAACCTGAATGTGTTTATACCTATCCACAGCGTGCATCAAATGAAATTCAATATCTATTATTCGATTAAATATTTTTAAAACGACACCATAATCTTTTGGATTAATAGGATAAATTTTTTTATTTCCTGTCAGAATAAAATCTAACGAGCGATTATGTCCATTTAAATCTGCAGCACAATCAATAATAGCAGTATGTTTTTTTAAATAGGAGCCTTCATCCTTATAATGACATATTAAATGCTCTTGTTTCACATCAGATATACCAAGTAAGCAAACGATTAATGATAATTTTACTAACTCATCATTATCGGAAATTAATTTTTTATTCCTTTGATAGCTATCAGACGTTAATATTTTGGAAAATAATCCATAATTCGAAAAATCACCCACAGGGAGCGTCTCAGTAACTAACTCACTCCCCTCACCTGTTTTTATATGGCGAGTAAACGTTTCACAATCAAGTCTTAGTGGTGCTGTCTCAGCTGCGAAGGAACTCCCTAAAATTAATTTTATTAAAGTAGCACTGAGACATTCTAAAACGATCATGTCATTTTCAACCGCAGTGGTTACAGTCTCGTAGCCTCCAAGCTCACGTTTTACCAAATACATTCCTTCTTCTTTTTCAATTTTTCCAATAAACCCCCATCTTTTTCCTTCTGATTTTGGGAATACTGATTGAAAATCACTTAATTTTTTTTCATCAGTTAAAAGCATGTCTTGGATTTGTTCATTATTAATCATGTTATTCGCGATAAATTTTTCAGTGTTTTATTGTATAATATCCGTATTAAGTGAATATTAAATATACAATAAGGGTGCAAAGTTGCTCCTCATGCAATCGTGTCTTCGAATGGAGAATAAAATCCTGTTTGAAAGCAAACAGTCTACGTTAGCTTATAAAGAGTGAAGATACGTTGTAATGTAATGACGAGATTGGTTAAGGGTGGTTGCAAAGATTCGACTTTGGGATATTTTGACCCAACGCCTTTATCTGAAACCTTCCTCAGTGATGTAATCGGTTGTTATTAAGGCTAGAGCCGCAGCAGTTAGGGTTGGGTTAACTGCCATTTTCGTTGGTATTAAACCCACAGTCGCAAGATATAAGTTATTGAAACCATGGACTTTACCTTTTAAATTGGTGACACTGTTGCTGACATCAGTTCCCATGCGGCACACGCCCATAGGATGAGTGAAACCAAAATCCATCGATCTGGGTTCACAGCCTTTTCTGTAGCGTCCTAAGTGATTAGCCAGGGATTTTAAATCTTTCATCGCGGCATCTATTATTTGTTTGTCGTTGTCAGTTAATCGTACCTCAAATTTCGGCTTATCTTTCGATAAAATCATTCGATTCTTTTCTTGTACATCAATAGGAACAAAATATTGAAAATCAATTAATTTATTCTCATCAATAACTTCAGTAGAAACATTCGGAAAAATATCGCGAAGAATCATAGCATGCCACGGATAGTTGGGCGTTGGATATATACATGTCCTGGGTGGTATATCAGCAATCTCATCCGTAGCCACCAATGAGCTATTCAGAACCACTTGAGCAAGATGCAAAGGATGAAAATGTAAATAATGTCCTAATGCGGCTGAGTGAATATGCGAATTATATAGCAACTGGGTTGTATCAAACGCCCCTGCAGCAATTATAATCCTATTTGCCTTAATGTCTTTCAACTGTTGATTTTGCTTGACTTTTAATCCAGAAATAGTTGACTTGTTATGCAATAATTCAATCACCTCCGTATTCATTTGGATGGTAATCAACTCTCTCACCTCTTTAGGCAAATCAAGAATCTGTAACGTTGAGGTAAACTCAATGTCATTATTTTTACGTTTTCTACCCGCCAGAGGAACTTTAGCTAAGCTTCGATTTTGTATGCGTAAAATGGGATCAATAGCAGCAAATAAATTCATTTGTCTTATTGAACAATCAAATAAATCTTTCTGCACATGCAATATGTTTTCAGCACGACTTAAATACTCATTCATATTCATGTCATCAAATTCAGGCCATTGTTCGTGCCTGGCTGGACGGGGACAGTTGTTCGTCCATAAAGTGGCTTGCCCACCATAGGCATGAGTAATGTTGGCCCCTGGTAGGCCTTCAGGCGGCGCATCAACATCAAATAATTGACAGTATGTCTCAATTTCATCAAAAAATTGATCTGGATGTTCCCGGTATTTTTGCTGATTGCGCAAATGTTCACCCGGAGGTGTTGATATTGGTGCTCCTGCTTCAAGTATCAAAACCTTAACGCCTTTTTTTGCCAAGTGATGCGCACAAACCGCACCTAATATGCCACTACCAATGATGGTTACTTCATGCTCCATAAATAATTTTCCATGTTGGTATTTATAAGGAATAAGCATAGCATCAGCACAAGCAAGGTATCCCGTTTGGTTGCAAACGGGATTAATCACTCGAACGAAGAATAAAAAATCCTGGTTGCAAGTAACCAAGCTCTGAGAAATCCTCTCATTTTAAGATCCAAGCAAGAACCCCTGCTGGCTAAGGCGAAAGTAATTGTTGATGCCAACCAGTGGTATTTTTGGAATACTTTATCGATTCAGAAAATGATTCCGAGCCTAAGGTATAAAAATACAAGGTATCGGGGATCACACGAAATCCGCGATAAAACTCGCTCAATGGGAGCGAGAGGGAATCTTGATATTGTTTCTTAAGTTTCTCAAGGTTTTCTTCTAGCTCAACGAGAGAAACAATAGGTTTACCCGAGGTAGGCGCATAAGCAGAAAAACGTAATTGACGTTCTCGTGGTAGAGCTTGCCAATAAGCTTCATTGTCTTGCAATGAAAGCGGCTTAGCGATGCCTTCCAAAATAATCTGCCGTTGTTGCATTGCGAACCAAAAAGTCATTGAGACCTGTGGATTCTCCGTTAACTCGACAAACTTTCTCGTTCCTCGTTGCGTAAAAAATAAAACACTCTCGTTCTCAACTGTTTTTATTGCCACAACACGACTATGAGGAATACCTGCTGAAGTTACTGTCGATAAAACAGCTCTGTCAGGACTTACTGAACCCGCTTTAGCTTCCTGCGCTAACCAATCAGCAATAAGATGAAAAGGCATACATACTCCCAGTAGCATCAATGCGGAGGAGTATAACTTATAGCTAGGGAGGTAGAAATAAGTTGTCCTTTTATAAAAAAATTCATGGGATGGTTTCCTTAATTATATGATATCCCCCAATCCAGGTTGGGCTTGTCAGACAACGCAGTGGATCGGAATTAGCCCCTAATACACCTTGTGTTTGAACTCATTTCCTCTTAGCACCCAACAAAGATACAAAATAGCCGTCCATTATGATCCATAATTACTCATTTTGCTATAATATTATCATGCAGGGAGAAATGGAATGCCGTTATGCATAGTTTCGAGCAAGGAAATTTAATCGATGCGTTTCAAAATGCATTGCTCCAGGCAGGTGTGAATGTTCAGGTTAATCCGCGAGGAATATGTAATTTCGTTGCAGTTTTTGATATTTTTCACCTGTATTCTGGTAACTACCAAGATCTCTTTTCATTTTATGACAATCTTGTCGCTTCAAAAGGCCTAAATCTTGATTCCGAAACTAAAAACAAATTTCACTGGATCCTGACCAAATTAACCATACACAATAACTTCACCAATAGTGGAAAACAAAATTTTAACGATTTAAGAACATTATTTAATCTCTTGGGCCTATTCATTGTAGACGGCAGTTCTGAGAAAGTTAAATTCGAAAACGTTGGAAAAATAACTTTTAAATTTGATGAGCCCAGAATTACAAGATTACTTAGCCAACTTCCAAACAACATTATATTGCAGTGCAGTAATTCGAATCATACCATCGCGGCTCTTGTTAGGGATGGCATGATTTATATAAGGGATCCAAATCATAAAGCTATTCGCAGTTTTGCTTTATCTGATCCGCAGGCTGCAAGCTATATCTATGAAATTCTTGGCGATACGATTTCATTTGATATGTTTGGTAATGAGAAAGAGAACATTCCTACCTTTGATAGCATTGGCTTTATCACAAAAGAAATGAATTCTCATCAAATAAAATCAAATCCCTCCTTCCTAAATAGTGTACAGGAAAGAAACTCTTATGGCCTCCCTTTTAAAGATGCCATTTTGCTTAAACAGGCTCAAAGTGCAGGTCATGATGAAATCAGAGAGTTACTAATTAATGACTATGGTGCAAATCCAATTGCCAGCAAGAATAATCTCCTTCAAGAAAATTATAACTATGCGAAAGCCGCGATCGCTAGTAACAAACTAGATTCAAAGGAAAAATTGGAAATTATTGAATATCTTTTAGAAAAAGAGTTGCTTGATATCAATTACTCCGCTCCAGACTCCCCTAGTTTACTCTGCTTTGCCATGGACTGTAATGAAACGGATGTGTTTAAAGAACTGCTCATATATCCTAACACTAATTTACATGAACCTGATAAGCACTATGGCCTGCAACCAATCGATTACGCTATTAAGCTGCAGAAAGAGGAGTATGTGACGTTATTAAAGGGTGAAGGTTGTGTACCTAGTAGCCAATTAAATTATTCGAGCACCTAAGTAATCGTCCCTTAGTTTAATCAAGGAATCGTCGGGCCGAGGCCCATAGCCGTCAGGCTAAGAAAGAAATTGTTTGTTTAACTTATTGAAATAATAATAAAAAAAGCTAGAGTACCCTTTTAAATTTTTTCCCGCCAGGAAAACAACCAAAAGGGACTCTATGCTGCTGGATACCCTATCAAATATTCCTCAAGAAATCTTTAAATTTTTTACTTATGAAGCGGATCGGATAGGAAAGGAAACAGGTTTTCAGAAACGCCGTTCAAAATTGACACCTAGTGTTTTTATAAAATCATTGATAACGCTCTGTTTTTCAGAACATTTTAATTTGGAACTTTTCTGTGGATTGGTAAAAACGCAAAAAGTTTATATCAAAAAACAATCATTACATGAGCGATTTAACGAACGAACAGCCGGATTTCTTAAAGCCTTTTCATTATTCTGTTTAAAGCACTTTCAAATGAAAAAGTTACCTCAACTCCAAGGATTGGAGCAATTTAGTAGCCTTAACATCATTGATAGCAGTACTATATCCTTACATCAGGCGCTGAATGAGCTTTTTAAAGGCAGTGGCGGAGCCGCATCCAGTTCCGCTATGAAAATCCAAATGATGTTTGATTATCTTGGTGGACAAATAAAAGAGCTTACTCTAACTTCGGGCTGTGATAACGATCAGGGCTTTGATAATTATTTTAATACTATTGAAAAAGGAGCTCTTTATTTAATGGATTTAGGTTATTTTAAACTGAACACGTTTAAGAAAATTATGGAAGAAAACGCTTTCTTCATAAGCCGCTTGCTCACCGGAACTAAACTTCTAACACAAGATAAGAAACCTTTTGATTTACTCGTTACCTTGGAGAATGCTGCACCATTCTTTTCTCAGCAGGTCCTTATGGGAGCAACGCATAAAATTCCTGTCCGCTTGGTCGCTCAACGATTACCACCAGTCATTGCCGAGCAAAGGCGGAGAAGACTTATAAAAGATCATCGTCGCCGTGGTTCCACACCAAACCAGGAATCGTTGGCTTTACAAAGTTGGTCTATTTATATTACCAATACCTCTGAAACTCAAATCAATAATAAAGCAATTCATCAAACGTATGCTTTACGATGGCAGGTAGAACTCCTCTTTAAATTAAGTAAATCCTTAATGCATATTGACTCTATCAAAACTAAAAAGTTTGCTCGAGTGATTATTGAAACCTATGGTAAGTTTATTGCAATGATGCTTTTGTTTTTGCTATGCAATCCCATGCGCAACATAGAAGGCAAACAACTCTCTTTTTATAAAGCCTGTCACCAACTAAGTTCCAAGGCTACTGGATTGATTATCGCCCTCATGTCTCCTTATCGATTAAAGCATTTCTTGAATGATTTCTATGAAAATCTCTCCCTCTTTGCTATCAAAGATTCAAAAAAGAAACCTCTTTTGACCTTTGACTTCTGCGAAGGAGAGTGCTTTTAAACTCTTAGCCTGACGGCTATGGGCCGAGGCCCAACTTACGTTTGCTATGATGAGGTCTCAGAATCATTTTCTACATTAATGATTATCTTTCCTACGGCCCGATGAGTTTCACTGCGTTGATGAGCTAAACCAATATCTTGCAAATTAAACTCACTGTCGATATGCGTTTTTAATTTATTTCCCTCAATAAATTGCGTAATCGTATCCAAGTCATTTTTATTTTTTCGCAGCAAAATGATCCTTGCTTTTTTCCGTGTCAATTTGTTGATAATACTGTTAAAAATCAATGAGAGACTTGGCAAGGTAGCAATATAAATACCATGCTTAGTTAGATATTTCTTGGCTTGGGAATAACTGTAAGCCGACACACAATCAAAAATCACATCGTATTTTTCTTCGCTTATAAAAGGGGAATTTTTCTTATAATCAATGACTTTATCAGCTCCCCACAATTGGACGACGGCCACATTCGCAGTACTACAAACGGCTGTAACCCTTGCTCCTAACAACTTAGCTATTTGCACAGAAAACATGCCAACACCACCAGAAGCACCAAGAATTAAGACGCGATAGTTAGGTTTAACCGCTCCTTTATCTCTTAACGCCTGTAACGCAGTCATCGCGGCTAAAGGCACACTTGCAGCTTGTTTGAAATCCATGTTCTTTGGTTTCACAGAAAGGCTTGCCTCGCTTACAGCAATTAATTGTGCATAAGCCTGCCCTTCTTTCTTGCTAGAACAGCTATAAACCTCATCCCCAACTTGCAAAGTCTTAACATCTTTGCCCACTGCTTCCACTACCCCAGAAAAGTCAAAGCCCAAAATTGCTGGGAGTTTAATCGGATAAATATAACGTAGGGCGCCAGAGCGAATCTTCCAATCAATAGGATTAATGCTACAGGCCTTAATTCTAACTAAAACCTCATTGTTACGAGGAGCAGGATCAGGTATTTCTTTGATGGTTAATTGATTACAATCACCATATTTTTCAATAATCGCGGCTTTCATAAAGATTTAAGTAATCCCTAGTATTTAGCTTAGTTAAACTCGAAAGCTCTTCCGCGTCAATGACTTACTGCATCGAATTATTTCCTTGAGTTTTTTATATCTGGCAAGAGTTCGATAGCCCTTACTTCGCTGCTTCTAATAAAACTCGGTTGCAACAACTAGGCTGCCTTGCTTGCAAAAATTCAAAAGTGGGGTAACGGTTTAGCATTACGCATAGGTGGTGTGATGCGTGAAATACCCCACTTCAAAGAAGGCACTGAAGTAGATATAGAAGTTACTAAAGATGGCTTTACAGTGACAAAATCCAAAAGAAAAAATCGGTTTCCTTTTAAGGAAGTGGATCTTTTGAAAGGGTTATCACCTGAAAAAGCTCATGCCGATTTACTGGCTTCACCCTTACCAAATGAGGTTGAACAGTAATGGCAAAATCCTATATACCAGAACGAAATCATATTATATGGCTTGTGATTTTGAACCAACAAAAGGCAAAGAAATAGGAAAATACCGCCCTACCTTGGTTTTATCCTCAAAACAGTATAATGAAGCAACAGGATTAATCATTTGCTGCGCAATTAGCACCAGTATCCGTGGTGGAAGTACAGAAGTTCCAGTAAATAATTTGGATCAATCTTCAGTTGTTGCTGCAAGCTTGATACAAACCTTATCCTGGAAAGATAGAAAAGCAAAATTTATAACAGAAGCGGAAAATCCTGTCATGGATGAAGCACCCTCGCACACGGTGTAAACCCAGCCGTGCTCTTTTCTGCAGTTTTATGACTGCTTAACCTTGTAGTGACAGCCTAAAAACATTGTTATCCTGGTTGCCGCAATCACGTCAACCAGGATCATAACTACTTCCAATGTAAACTGAAGAGCTTACTGTTTGTTAGTTGTCGATTGATAGGATTCCTTATCCGTTGGCTCCTTATTAGCCTGATTATTGTTATCGGATGGTTTTTGGTAAAACCGATTAGGGTTATAGTTCGAATATCCTGTTTGTGTTGAAGTAACAGTAGTAGTTGTTGTGTTAGTTAGTGTTGGAGCTTTTCCTGTTACCGTTCGTTTCGTTCGTGCCCTGTTTCGAACATCTATAAAGCGAAGTCTCCACCAATTTATTCGCTATCTTGTCCATGGAAGCCGCATCGTATTGATTCACAACCATATGCTCCATTGCATAGGGGAAGGTCGCTGCTAATAGTTCGGAAAAGGCTTTAGCTACCGCTTGTCTTTCTGTTTTCTCCAGCGATAAAAAGAATTGCAATAACGTCGCTCTGTTCTTGCCTTCAGTTTGATCGAGGGTTGATTCCACTTTCTCTGTGGCAGGATTGGTTAAGTATTTATCCCCCAACTCCTTGAGTTTGCCCTCAGCCATTTCATTGATGCCAAATGCTTTAGGCAATAATCCTTTGGCTAAACCGGCCACACCACCCACCACGGCTTTCGTCACGGAGCCTGTCAATCCTGACGCCGTCTTTGCAGCATCGCCTTGAAGCAGCTCTGCGCTCTCTAATCCTATGTCTGTCTTAAAGGCTTCATGAAATAGCTCTTCAAGTTTAGTCTCCGTTGCCTTCGCAATGGCTTGAATACGCTCCCCTTCTGCCATTTGCGGTGGCATATAAGAGGTTATCATCGTTTCTTTCTTTTCTTTCTTGGTTTGCGCTAATTCAAATAAGCGACCCGCAGCCTCTTTATAATTCTTTTTCTCTTTGGCTTCTTCAATGATGGCAGCGTAAGACGTCTCAGCCTCAATGTATTCGATACGCTTAGATAAGCTCGCATGGAATTGACTCAAGGGCGCTAAAAGTATGTCTTTTTCACTTTTGTCTTCTGCCCATTCGGTTAAATACTCTCCAGCATGCTGCAACCCTTTGAGTATTGAAAGATTCACCGTCGATTCCGCTATCTTGGAACCAACCGTTACCAATTGCAGCGCCATTTGGTAAAATTCATTCGTTGTAATGTCTGTTTTTCCTTCATTAAATTCAATCTTGCTGATAACAGCCATCAAATAGTCCATGGATGAGCGACTATCAGTATTCATATGCCGGCGCATGCGCTCTAGCCGTTCTTTAGAATGCGCTTTGGATAAATCAACCGCTTCGAATACCTTTTCCAACGTCTTTCTGTCGTCTTCTGACCCATCCTTCGCAACCTCAAAATCCCTACAAGGGCTGATTTCTTTTCTTCAAATAAACGCTGACGGTATCTTGTCACCTTTTCCTTGCTGTCCTGATCGAGACCTGCAACCTCCGAAAGCATTGTAATGACGTCTTCTCGCATCTTAAGAAATGACTTGACCAAACCTCCGTCGTAGTAATTCTTATCGCGAATAGGATACTGACGCTCTATGGCCTCAAGTTGACTAATGGCTAAATAGTAATGGCCATCTTTCATAGCTTGATACAGCGATTGCACTGCTTCTTCTAAAGACAGAATATTAGGATTGGATACCTTCCCAACCGCTTCTTTAAATAATTCCTGACCTTCTTTCATGGGGGCATACATATGCTCTTTGAAAGACCCAACCATTTCTGAGGCTCTTGTTTTAAGAGAGCTATTGGATGAGTTGTCTCGGTCTGAGGTAATGTCTTCCAGGGATTCTTTCACGCCTTCTGCCACATGCTGAGCAACGTTTTTCATCCTTTGCTTAATCGTTAACTCTCGGCCAAGCTGGGCTGCTTTTATCACGTCCACTTTGGCTTTGAAGGATTGGTACGACTTATCAAGTGATAAGGTATATTCGAATTTCCGGCGCATACAAATACTCCCAACAACGTTTAAACACTTTAATCTCATTTATTTCGAAACGTAGATGCAAAAATAAGATTAAATTATTATCAATTTGTATAACTTTTGTCTTATGGATTTACTATAATTGAAATCGGTTAGGGAAATATGAGTGGGACTATGTAATAACCGCATTATGCATTTATCTCTGTTCCAGAGAATCCCGTCTGTAATAGAAGAAAAACCTTTAGTTTATAATTATAAATAACTGCTTTGAGATTTTTCCTATGCATAAGTTTTCAAGAATGAAAATGTACACGAGTTGGATTACTGAACTCTATCGTCATATTTTTGAAGAAACTCCAATTTGTCATTGGGGATATATGTATTACGATCTAACTGGACGTTACATTCAATTAGCATCAGAACAATATTTATTAGACGATCTCTTTCATAAAGAACTGTATGCTGAGCAAATAATGAGTGATATTGAGATAATAGACAGCACTTTTTATTCTTCTGATGTTACTCATGATTGTTTGTTAGCTGATACAATGAAGCAAGTATTAACTAATCGAGGTTATTCTTATTTTGTTGATTTTATAAAAAGAAATACTTTTTCTAATAATTTTTCTACAGAAATTGTCACTATTGCCTCTTTTTCCAATCCAATTGAGGCAAATAATTTTGTATTAAATAATATAGATATATTAAATAAAATTAGCGAAAACATGGCTGCTCGATGTCGTCGATTAATAACTAAAGAAAATACGCTAATTTTGCCAAAAGATTTCATGATCAGTGCCAATGAGTTTTTTGAACATAAAAAACAAACATCTAAATTAAGTTTAAAAAAAAGGATTTTAAAGTCTGCCAATAAATCATCAAAATTACCGCAATTTATTAATGACAATGCATTTGACTTTAATCAACTTCCTTTTAGTTTTTTAGCCTCAAAAGAGATTACTTATCGAGAGAAGGAAATTATTTATCTTTATTATTATGGTTTTAATTTAGGTCGTATAGCAGCAATATTAGACATTTCAAAGCGTACTGTAGAAAAAGATTTTGAAAACATTAGAAAAAAATTGAAGTGTGAAAGCAGTGGTCAGATTATCCCTACACTATTGAGATTTGATAACTCTCTTCAACTGTCGATAAGAAAAAGTGATGTATGATTAAATCGTTATTTTAGCTGTTTTAATAAATAATCAAACTAATTAATTTTTAATCTAAAAATGTAAAAAATACGTAGCGACAATCAAAATCCCTTAATTTTAAAAAGATACCATTAGACCTCTTGCATAACCGACATCTTTTATTTGATTGCTGCGTTATCAATGTTTCTGCGGTGCTCATTTACTTCATGTAAACTCCGCTCCTCGAAACATTGATACCTTCCACTCAAATAAAATCTACCAGTTATGCAAGAGGTCTATTCCTATTGAACAGTAATATTTTATAGAGGTGTATCATGTTTAGAATTGTGACTCGGGCTCCTCGCCCTGTTATTACCAGAACTCGTCAAAGAGTTCATCAACGGACTTATCATGCGCCGGTTCATAACCCTCATGGAAAGGAAGTCAATGAACCAGTAAATAACGAAGAGATATTAACAAAAACCCAGCTCAATGACCAGATGGAGCTTGAACCCAAAGGGAATGATACAAGAGACCACTTCGAAGCAAAGTGGAATCCAAATAAAGCTCGGGTATTTACTGGAAATGTTAATCTGCGCACCGATGAACACACAAGAGCGTTTGTCTATACGACAGTGAAAGGATATGGGCTCTTATCTCATATTTTTTCTGGCGTTCTAAATTTACTAGGGTTCAATTTCACGGGGAATAATACTCGACCTGAAAATGCAGAAAATCAAGATTCCACAAGACAAATGGAAAAGAGGTTTGCTAGCAAATCAAGAGAATCATTAATTTCGAAGGATTATGTTGCCAGCATGAAAATTGTATATTGTGTCTATAAGGAATGTTATGAAGTATTAGAATCAAGGAAAAAAAGCCCTGGTATGGATACCCTTGCTGCTGATGACCAAATAAAAGGAAATTATAAAGTTGATGATCATCGGGAGCATACCCTTGAAGAAGTCAGAGAAAAGCTTGACCTGCCAAATCGTAATCGAATCATGTTGTTAAACTTGGTGGTTGATGCAGAAAAAAATACCAACTCCACTGTATTACTTCACCAAATCAAAAGTTTATTTGCACATCCAGCATGTGATTTGGCTGAAGACAAAGAGCAGTTAGTTAAGTTTATCAGCTTAATAAGAAAAGTGTTTCCTGATAGGCTAGCAGCCGAGTTGAAAGCACAAAAAGTATCAGAAGATAAAATTGAACAGTTGATAAACGCTCAATTGGACGATAATTTGCTCAATCTTTGGCAAGAAAGTACAAAGGATATCAAATTACCGCTAGCCCATACGCAATGGTGTGCTGTTCCCAATGGTCTTCGAACAGGAAAAATTGAAGATTACTACCAATTGTTACAAATCGCAGCACATCCTACACTTGGCCGTAAAGCATCCCTTATTTTGATATCAGTGCCAAAGGAGTTGGAACACAAAATCAGAGTTGCCTTTAGCGAAGCAAAAGCTAATGTTGATAAGGGTAAAGGGGGTGTTTATCAGGTCTATATGAATCCAGCTGACATGCTCTCCTTACTCCACTTTTCTTCAGTTAAAATCATTTATCAAGATGATAGGAGGCATATATACAACTGTCAGAAGATCTCTGAAAGAAAAGAAAATGGAGATAACGTTATCACCATGTATAGTTTCTACAAAAATAAATCCGAGGTGATTTGTTTAGGAGACGGAGCGAAGGAAAAAGAACTTGACAGCAAGACCTGTCAACATAATCTTTAATTAATCCACTGGAAGGAGGTACTGGTGCTAAATTTAAAAGCACAAGCGACCTCCTTCAACTTTTATTACTTATAAGAAAAAATATCAGACAATTTTTCTTGGGAAGCATGTTCTACATGCCGATTAACTGGTTTTAGAAAACGCATATGGATTAGATAAGCGTTACTTTCTTTATCTATTTTTTCAGATAAACAGGTCTCTATACCTTCTGAAAGCTCAAAATCTCTCAGCTTAGAACCCTTCACAGTAATTTTAGGAATCACTTGGGTTTTAAAATTAGGTGTACTAGGCATCTTATCAAACACAAGGGTATGATCAGCTACACCTGGGGCGGGGGAGAATCCGACTACTTTTTTTCCTTTCGCTAATGATGTGACTGACATATTTTCTGCATTAGTCGTTTCATCCGTGATCAATTTTTTTAAAGCTGCCGTGCCTTCTACAGAATGTGGCTCTTTACCAGGAAGAATTTTCAACCATGAATGCTTAATGTTTAACGCATCCCATAACCATCCCTTGCTACTAAAAAAATGGCTCACCCCTCTGATAAATCTTGAGGTAACAGCAGGCCTCAAGTATCCACCCGTTATCAGTCCCGTTACTATTCTAAACATTTTAAAAAATCCCTTCTCTAATTAAATCTCACCCTAAAATACTACGATTTTACTATCTTGGAAATAGATACAACAATTAGACCACAAATATAATCAATTGCTTCAAATTTATTACAAAATTTTACTAAACGTATCAACCCTATGAATCTAGTGCATAAAAAATTAAAAGAGATGGCGTATCATGACATATCATAAGAACCAAAAAATTATTCCTTATAAGGAAATTAGGTTATGCACATTTGTAGACATCTCATCTTTGCTGTTTTACTACTTCAAGTTTTTTCCATAGAAGCCAAGTCAATTCTCCTTATTAATGCCATTGAGAAAGCTCCTAGCATCCTTATTAATAATCAAAAAGTGCAGGCAAAGTATGATGTTATTAATAATACACCGTTCACTCTCAAGAATAATGCATTGACTAATATTCCTTCTGGGGTTAGACAAATTACTACTGGGCAAAGAACATGCCAGCACTCTTTTAATCTTCTTCCAGGTACCGGCTGTATCCTTATCCTAGAAATCAATGCAGCTGCAATGAAAGGGAATATACACGAAGGCCCCAAAATTTGTCAGACCTCCAATAATGCAGCATATTGTTCTGTACCTGCTTCTCAAGATGTTCTTTTGGTTAAAAAGAACAAGGACATAGATGCAATATTAAATAAACCCTTATATCAAAATTCCAAATGGGGATTGCGTGTTATTGATCTGAAGACCGGAAGTGTATTAATCAATTTAAGACCGCACTACCAATTTTTTATAGGCTCAGTCCGAAAACTATTTTCTGTAGGTGCATTACTTAATCAGGTAGGGTCAAATTACAGATTTCGTACCCCTCTTATCTATAAAGGAACATTAGATGCTAACGGTGTATTAAATGGTGATTTAATTCTTATTGCTTCGGGTGATTTAACAATGGGAGGACGTACATTACCTAATGGTACTATTGCTATTTCTAATTTTGATCACAATGAAGCAAATACACTGGGTAATGCTATCCTCACAAGCCCTGATCCACTCGCAGGATATAAGACCTTGGCAAAGCGCGTATATGATTTTGGGATAAAACGTGTTACTGGCAATGTGATAATTGATGATAGACTTTTTGTGCCTTTCAGATATCGCAATGAGTTTAATGTGAGGCCGATTTTTGTAAATGATGATGTTATTGATGTCTCTATGGAGCCTACTCGTATCGGAAATCTTGCATCGGTTAATTGGCGTCCGGTTTCAGCAGCCTTTACTATAACCTCTGAACTTCTGACTACGGATCCAAACACTGTAACAAGTTATAAGTTAGACCCAGAGCTTCCTTCTTGTATAGGCACCACACCTTGCCAAGGTCAAGTAACTGGCAATCTCTCCATTAATTTCATTCCGCCGTTTACTTATCAATTTCCTCTTGTACAAACCTTTAGAGTAGTGGAACCCGCAAATTATGCGCGTACTGTTTTTATTGAGGCGCTTAAAAACGCTGGTGTTATGATCGATGCTTCTTCCATTGCTCAAAATCCAACCCCACCGATTGGACCTTACACTCCCATTACTGAACTGGTATCGCCCCCTTTTTCTGAGTATGCAAAATTTATTCTTAAGGTGAGCTATAATATCGGTGCCGATGTGAGCTTGATACTATTTGGGCTTACTCAAGGCGTAAATAATATGGCGGAAGCATTAGCTGTTGAAAAAAGCATCTTAACGACGCACCACAATATACCTAGCAATCAATTTACTTTCATGGATGGTAGTGGTGGTGGAAATACGACTGCAACGAATCTAGTTGTAACTGAATGGTTAAAAATAATGACTCAGCTTCCCAGTTTCTCGGCATTTTTTGATGCTCTTCCTGTTCTAGGCGTTGATGGATCACTTGCAACAGTGACTGAATTTCAAACTAACCCTACCCTTATAGGGGCAAAAGGGGAAGTACATGCAAAAACTGGAACGTATATACAAGGTTCCCCACAAGGTATTTTATTAAAAGGCCAATCATTTGGTGGTTATATTGATACCAAAAGTGGAAGAAGAATTATTTATCAATTAGTAGTAAATGATGTTGCATTGCATTCTATAACTGATGTAATAGAAATATTTCAAGATGAAGGAATTATATCAGCGATACTCTGGCGTGATCTTTAAAATCATTCAAATCTGATTCGATAAGCACTAATCAAGAGCAAGACTCCCCAATAATTCAGGGCGGATCATCCAGGCAATGCGCCAGTGGTGTTCTTCTGTTTTTTCCAAACACACCATACTGCCCGGTTCAAACGAAACCAATGAGTGATGTTCATTGTTGGTAACAAGTTGACTGATAAGTTTGTCCATAAAAGGTAAATGTCCGACTAGCATTAGATTTTGATTGGATTGATTGAGCTCTTTGGCCATCGGTATGACATCATCAAGAGGATCAAGACCTGTTCTTGATTCAATGCCATGTTTAATAGCAATATTTACAGCTAAGTGTTCTGCCGTTTGTTGTGCTCTAAATTTTCCACTGTGATAGAGGTGTGCAACATCAATGTTAAGCAGAGAAAGAAAGCACCCTAGCGATTTAACATCTTTCATTCCTTGTTCACTAAGAGACCTTTCTGGATCAATTTCCTTGGCTAAACTGTCTCCATGTTGGACGAGATAAATTTTCATACCTCTCCTTGGTTTAGTGATAATCCATCATGCTAAGTTTAGACTCCTTTGGGACAGGTTTGGAGATAATAGTGGTTATGAAACTCCTTCATCACGCTTTGCTGCATTAAGATTACATACTATCCTCAAAATTGTTATCCCCGCGAAGACAGGTATCCGAACTCCGGGGGCCAGGTTAGGATTTGTGGGCGATAAATTCAATATTTTCTTTCTCTTTATCTTTTGCCCATGGTTTATCCTTTTTTCTAGCAAATTTGATTTAACCATGTAATTATTTTTTTAATCAACAATAAAAATATCGAAGCGAATCAATGAGTGATCCCTATTAAGTTAGCCCATTGATGCAAAAATTGTTGACTCCTTTGATTAAGAAAACGAAGATAGAGCGGATTAAATTTTACATGGAGTGACTAAAATGGCAAACCTGAGCGAACTAGCAAAACAGATTGATTATTACTTTCTATTAAAATGCATGGCCGCATTAGCTACAGCGGCGGTAATAGCCTTAGGCATTACACTAGCACTCGCCCTCAAAACCACCGCTGTCACCGCAACCGCCTTTGCGGCTACCGCCACCACAGGAATTGTTATCGGCGCTGGCTTCCCAATAGTGGGGGTGTTATTGCTGATTGGTGCAATCTGTGTATTGCCTTGTTGTTTCAGAGGTCCCTCCTATAGAGTCTCCACTGGTAATTATTATACTGATGCCTATAGCACCAGTTATTCCCCCAGTTTTTACCCTTCCGTCCCTTCTGTTTCCATCACTGGTGATAGTCGTTATCATAGTCACAGCCAAGTTACTCAAACACATCATCATGACAGTTCTTACCCCTCTACACATGCAAGTACACATCATCATGACAGCTCTTACCCTCCTACACATGGAAGTACACATCATCATTAACAGTTTGTAGATACTGTCTTCAAAAGCAACCTAAATTTTCGTTAAAAGGTTGCTTATTTTTTAGGACTCCAAAAATGATATGAGCCAATTTACGCATCACGGCACAAATTATAGTTTTTGGAGTTTTTCCATTGCATTGGAGTCTTTCGACAAAGCCATCCAAAGCTTTATTGTAGCGTTTGGCGACTAAAGCAGCCATGTAAAGAGCCTTTCTTAATCGACTATCTCCGAGTCTTGAGAGAGTTGTTTTGCCAATGAGAGAGCCGGATTGATGTTGTTTGGGGGTGATACCTATATAGGCGGCAAATTGTTTGGCTGTTTGAAAGCACTGGATATCAGGCATTCGTGCCAGCACATAATAAGCAGTGAGTTTGCCTATGCCTTTGATAGAAAGTAACAAGTCCAATTTTTCTTGAAGTTGTTGATTATTGCTAATTAACTCATCAATTTGTTGTTGAATCGCTTTTATTTCTTGCTTACGCTTTTCTATCATTTTCTTTAAGCTTTTCTGTGCCGCACGACCTCTAATACTATGCAGTTGGTTTGTTAATTGAATAACCTGAACTTTCAACATATCCAATACTTTGGTTAATTCTTTGATTTCCTTTTGCTCTGCAGAGCTGGATTGATAAATGCGTGGTTCCATTCGTTGACAAAATTGAGCGGTGATTTTGGCGTCAATCGTATCATTTTTATTACGGGCTAGGCAGGCTTTAGCAAAACTCTTAACCTGGAAGGGATTTACAACACTGACGCGAACACCTTTCTCCACTAAGAAATCAGCAAGTCCCTCACTATAATGACCTGTTGCTTCCATGCACACCCAAGGAGATGATGCATATTGATTAAGCCATTTAAGGAAATCTTCATAGCCTTTCTTTGAATTTGAGAAGACAGCATGTTTATAGCGATTATCGATGCTTAGAGCACTATCAAATTTATCCTTGGCAATATCAATACCTACAAATTCATATGCACTCATGCTAATCTCCAATGGCTGTAAAAATACTTGGGGTTATTTATCGTTGACCAAGCTTGCAAATACAGGCTTACTTTGATGAGAGCGGCCTAAGATACTGTTCGGTCGATTGATAAGTGGGGAGAAGGTCCTAATCTACACATCAGGCTTTATGCCTTGCCTGGGTACAAGATCTCTTCTCCCATCCCAAGTGCCCTTGAGATTAAGCTTTTCTGCCCACTTTTTAAAGATACAAGCCTGGGTGCAGCCAAGGTGAAACCCGGGTTCCGCTTCGCTGCACCCAGGCTACAATACTGTCGTCTCTCTAAAATTAGAACATAAAGACAGTAATTGTTTCAAAGCCCTGAGGTAACCTAGAAAATTGAGCGCCTTGCTTGAGGTTCCCTCATAAGGAACTAAGTCAATAGCTGCAAAATAATCTGTGATTCTATGTTTAATCTCCTCTCTCTTATCTACTTTCTCTTCTTTATATAGCGTGACCAATTCCTGCTCTATAGAGCGAAGTTCAGCTTCTATGCCTAGCTCGGTGGCAAAAAGGTGAGCATTTTCTAGATTGATACTGCGATAAATTTGACTCAAAGTAGCTTGCATGATCGCCAACTGCGTGTAATTTTTTTTATCCACAGAGAAAGCCACATGCACCGCTGGTTTAAGTGCTTCCTCATCAATTGATTCCATCAAACCCCGGGTAAGCCAAAACAGATGGGTCAAATCATACAAGTTTCCTTTCCCAATAAACAAAGCCTCCATGTTAGCAGTAAGATAAGCAAACACTTTTTTTATATTTTTCTTAAAGAGCGCCAAAGGGTGAGCACGCCATAAGATATTGCCAACTAGGAAAGAAGCAAAAATACCAATAATGATTCCCCCGAATCGTTCTAAAGGAGGCGACAGATCAGTGGGCGGCCCTCCTGCTTGAGCTAAACAAATCACTAAAGCAATGTTTGCTTGTAAACCAATATAGCTATATTTTGCGGACTTAAAGGTAAAATAACTAAAAACCCAAATTGGGAAAAAAAGGATAAGTAGCAAGGTGTATAAGTCAAGCGGGAAAAAACCAATAGGAAACAAAGCGACCAAACCACCAAGCATGCATCCGAGTAATCGATGCACGCTGATATTTTTCATCTCAAATAAGTCTCTGCGAATAGAAATAACAATGCTGCTAATTATCCCATTAATACCGCCAGGCCAGTTGCTTATAATCCAAAAAACAAGAGCCAGAACAGCTGCAAGACCCGTTTTAAGGCTGTGCTGAATGACATCTGGATCACCACTTAATTGTTGTTGACGGCTAATTAATTTGTTTTTAGGTTGGTCTACACCCTCATGAAGAATCAGGATATTTCCTAAGCTATTGAAAATATAATTAATTTGCTGAAAGAACGACAAAATATCAAAATAAGGACTGGTTTTCTCCTCCTGATGACTCCCTTTCTCTATTGCCTTATTGAAAGCCTCGATGGCCATACCTGTTTGTAAGCTTTCAGACGTAGGTAAACTGGCAAAGAAGGCTTTCTCTAGAGTAGTTAAATCATGGTACATACTTCTGAAAACATCATTCATTTCTTGCTCAAATTCAAAACGCTCTTTTACCCCTTGATAAACATTAATAAAATAGGTAACGGCTCGGGCTAGATCGTAAAATAAATCAAGCAATGCCCGGAATTGATCGATCTTTTCCTTTTTGATACCGAATTCACGCCGCATAAAGCCTAACATTTCTATTGATTTTTTTATTTTTTTCTTGAGTTGCACATTGCTTTTTTTAGTTTCTTCCAAGAAGGGTGTTCCGGTTAACAAAGATTTCTCTAACTGCTCTAAGAGAGTATTTACGGAATCAAAGATCAAAGACACATCTTTGATCATATTATCACCAATACGATTTGGAAAAATGCAAAAAGCGGCAGCGGCAGAAACGAGTACACCCAGCCCAATTTCAATCGGCCGCCACAATGCGATGTAAAAAGCCTCCTCAGGATTAATAGCCAATTGGGCAACAACAAAAAAAGCGCCCAAAGCACCTAAAAGCCAAGAATACGCATGGGAGCTAAAGTTATAATAATAAACGGCAACACTAATCAGAAGTAAATTGACCACGAGGTAAAGAAATAAACTGTTAGCAACCATCCTTGCTAACAAAAAGCCAATGGATACCCCGATTATCGTACCAACAACCCGTAGAATGGCTTTATCAATAATACTACCAACATACAAATTTGAAGTAATGACCACGGTCATGCCCGCCCAGTAAGGTCTATCTAAATGCAAGGCAAAGGCAATAAAGATTGCACTAACCGCTGCAATAGCCGTTCGTAATGCCGCCCTGTTTTCAAGGGTATGTGGTATTAGTCTATCAATTCTCACTACCTCGTAGGATAAGTTATTGTGGTAGCGCTAGCTCCTATTCTTAGCGGATAATCAGGACTTGGATTATCAATGTAAATCCGCACAGGAAAGCGCTGGGCTATTTTAATCCAATCCTCAGTTGCTTCCAGGTAGGCCAATGTGGAAGGGGCAACTTCTCCGGCCTGCACTCGATTGATCCCCCAACCAATGCTGTTCACATGACCATGAAAAACTTTACCTGGGTACATATCAAGTTTAATTCTTGCTTTGTCACCTGGTTTAATCAACCGAATCACGGTTTCTCGATAGCGCGTAACCACCCACCATTGGCTTGTATCAACCACCGCAAATAAGCCCTCACCAGTTTTTATGTATTGACCGGGTAATAAATTAAAATTGGTAATGTATCCATCGACGGATGCCACCACTGTGGTATTTTCATACAGATAACGCGCTTTATTGTATTTAGCTTGTGCTGCCAAAACAGCATTATCATCAAAATTTTTATCTGCTATTCTAAGATCTTGGCTTGCAGCCAAGACCATCGCTTCTTGCTCTTTTATTCTCGCTTCAATATTAATGACCTGGATTTCAGGTAAGGCCCCTTCCGTTAGCAATTTCCGATAGCGTTGATAATGATCTTTACTTAGAGCAATTGCAGATAGATTTTGCTCTAACTTTTCCTTCGCCACTGTTATAGCTAATTTCTCAATCTCGTAGTTTAATTTCGCTATGTTAAGCTCGGCCAAGGCTTTATCCATCGCGTATTTATATGGTCTTGGGTCGATCTCGATTAGTTTATCGCCTTTTTTCACGTTTTGGTTTTCAACGACATAGATTTTAGTAATGGGGCCTTCAACAATTGCAGCCATGTTAACGATATTGGCGGAAACATAAGCGTCATCAGACCAGGTAAAATGATAAGCAAAATACCGGTATCCACCAAAAGATAAGATCAGGATGGTTATCGTAACTAGATGTGGCCAATATTGAAACGCTGCTAAACGCTCTCGAATCATTTACCACTATCCTTAGCTAAACCACTTAAGCCAATATAGTCAATCGTTTAGATGACTGTTTTCCTATGTTAGTTAACATGTTAGCGTAGATCCCCAAAGTAAAATTCCACTCTCTATCTAAATAAGCAAAATTTGGACCTACCTGAACTCTAAAAATCATGATTGAGCACAATTTAGAGGGGGCATACTATACTGGTATTAAAATAAAGGAGAGAGAATTATGGATTACACACGGAAAGTAGATGAAAAAGGTAACCCTTACTTGGAAGTCCATGTTAAAGATTTTGCTCTCACTTCCAATCCCATCCTCAATAAAGGCACCGGCTTCTCACATGAGGAGCGTGAGGAGTTTCGGTTATTTGGTCTTTTGCCACCAGAAGAAAGTAATATTGTCGAGCAGCGGTCTCGATCCTATGAGGCCTTCAAAAGTAAGGGAACGGATTTAGAAAAATACATCTATTTACGCGATCTGCAAGACTCTAATGAAACACTGTATTACAGCTTACTCTGCGACCATATTACTGAAATGATGCCCATTGTTTACACACCCGTCGTGGGTGATGCCTGTATACATTTCAGCCATATTTATAGACGTCCTCGTGGTATTTTCATCGCTTATCCTTACCGTGATCGTATTGATAAAATATTGGAGAATCCCCGTTTCGATCAAATCAAAGCCATCGTGGTATCTGACGGAGAACGTATCTTAGGTTTGGGTGATCAGGGGGCTGGTGGAATGGGGATTCCTATTGGCAAGTTGGCCTTGTATTGTGCTTGTTCTGGCATCCATCCTTCTGCCACCCTTCCTGTTTTACTCGACACGGGAACGAATAACGATGAGCTTCGTAAGGATCCTTTATATATAGGTTGGCGGCATGAACGGGTTCGTGGTCAAGACTATGATGATTTTATTGAACGTTTCATTCAGGTTCTAAAAAAGCGTTTCCCACATATACTCTTACAATGGGAAGATTTTGCATTGCAGAACGCAACGCGCCTATTAGACCGCTACCGCGATGAACTTTGTACGTTCAATGATGATGTTCAAGGCACTGCAGCCATTGCCACAGGAACGCTTTTATCAGCTGTACAAGTTACAGGCGTACACTTAAAAGAGCAGCGAATTGTCATTGTTGGTGCAGGCACAGCTGGTTGCGGTATCGCTGAATTGATCGTCCATGCCATGATGGAAGATGGTCTTTCTGAAAAACAAGCCAGAGAGCGTATCTACATGGTCGATCGTTATGGTTTGCTCATCGAGGGCACGAAAGACTTGCTTCCCTTCCAACAAAAATGGGTACAACCTCAAAAAGCCCTCGCCAATTGGGTTCGTGAACATAATGACATCATCAGCTTGAAAGATGTCATTAAAAATGTGCATCCAAATGCTTTGCTTGGAGTCTCAGGACAGGCTGGTTTATTTACTGAGGCGATTGTACGGGAAATGGCTCAGCATGTTAAACAACCAATCATTATGCCCCTATCTAATCCCATTACGCATAGTGAAGCTGTACCAAGCGATTTAATGCTGTGGACTGACAATCGTGCCGTTCTCGGAACGGGTAGTCCTTTTGGAACAATTGTAAAAGATGGGAAGCTATTCCGTGTCGATCAAACAAATAATGTCTACATCTTCCCTGGCATGGGACTTGGGCTTATCTCAATCAAAGCAAAACGAGTAACTGATAAAATGTTTATGATGGCGGCAAAAGCACTTGCTGCCTGTTCACCAGCCAAAAACAATCCGAAGTCAAATCTACTCCCACCACTCACACAAGTTCGTGAAGTATCCTATCAAGTAGCCTTTGCGGTAGCCAAAGAAGCCGTAAATTCTGGTCTTGCTGACCCCATGAGTGATGAAGATATTGAAAAATGCATTCGCAGTCATATTTGGAAGCCTGACTATGTGCCTTATAAATACAAACCCAAACCATAAGATAAGGAATACGGATGCAAAAAAGAAAATTAGGCTATTGGGAAGCGCTCTGCCAGTCTGGAAACGATATTTTTCATGGAAATGGCCTCATTGCAGCCGTAGCGAAGTTCTATCATCCCCAGCTTGATCTAAAACGATTTCGTCAAGCACTTGCTCTTTGTCAGGCATCACAACCTCTTCTACGAGCGAGGATAAAAAAAGGTGCTAAAGCTGAGCAATTTATTATTGATCCCCCTGGAGCAACTTATCTTCCGTTTCAAGTTGTTGGTAGACGATCGGATTTTTTATGGGAATCTATCATTGAGTTAGAATTAAATCGGCCTCCACGCAATCAAGATTATCAGTGGCGATCAATGTTGTTATACGATGACACTGAACCGCATTATGAATTTATTTTGATCGCTGGTCATAATATTGGTGATGGGTTATCCATTGCTTATTTTTTCGATAGTTGCTTTAAAATTTACCAAGATCTCAACCCAATCCAAGAACATCCCTTTTATCCTCCTGTAGAGGAACTTTTAACACACATGGATAATCAAAAGACCGTTCCTCCGTCTGATTTTGACGCTACGCCGATTTATTACCAAGCAACAGTTCCTTTAGGTGAACGCGTCACCAGAAACCTCTACCATACCTTTACAGCCGAACAGACTCACTCCCTAATGACTCATTGTAAAAACAGGGGATTTTCTGTCAATGCGTTTGTCAATGCAGCAACTCTACTAAGTTTGGTTAAAACATTAAACCAAAACCTGTCAACAACACTGCATACTCCCATCAATTTGCGAAAATGGTGTCAACCAGAGATGCCAAATGATTTTTTCGGCTGTTACGTCTCTGTAGTCACGACTTACCATCCAAATGTGACTGTATTGAGTGACATTAATGTTCTCGCTTCCAATTATGAACACCAGCTAAAAAATGTACGTCTACCGGGCGATGCCATCTTCCCCTGCAAGTATGATAAAGAGGATATTATCAAGGCAGCTGCTTTATGGAAGGGAAGTATCGATCGTTTCTCCATGGGACCAACGGTAACCAACATCGGCCTACTTCCTTTTAACAATCGATACGGAGAATTGGAGTGGTCTGAGTGCTACTTTTGTACATCGCGACAAAATGCCGATATCCCCATTCTTTTAAATGTTCTAACTCTAAACAAGAGGTTAATGATTGCCTTTACTTACACTGAGCCCATGCTAGATGAATCGTTTATGCGCACCTATGTCAATCAATTTATCCCCTTGCTGCGAATAAAAACCGGGACAAAATAAAAAACAGATCGTTATTTCATTGAATTAAATCAAAAAAATGTACTATGTTTCTAATAGGGACTAATGAATTTGCATAACTCATTGCTATTGAGTTCTTAGAAAGACTAAATAGGAGGGCAAATCATAGTGATGGTTAACACGTTTCCAGGAATAAACAACCGTAATCAAATAAAGATATTGCTTGGTAAATTGGAGAATAGCATATTAGGGAAATATCTAACACAAAGTGAATTAGATATTTTAATTCAACATAGCAAGCTTAGTGAATTTGTATCCGGTGACATTATCCTTAAGCAAGGGGAAGAGACGGATAGCATTTATATTATCATTGAAGGCCAGGTTAGCTTGATAGCCCGCACTATGATACAAGGGAGCACTAATATTGAGACGCTTGGGCCTGGTAGTTTTTTGGGCGAAATTTGTTTTATCGAAAAAGTCCCTTGTCCCTTCTCTGTTATTGCAAAAACTCACGTAAAATGTCTGGTTATTAACGACACATACTTTGAGCTGTTATCGGCTTATCCAGAAATTAAATATAAGCTTCTAGAGACACTTTCACGCCAGGTATGTGATCGCCTGCAACGTATCCATAACAAAGTGACTGAGTGTATCACCAATTCCGACATGGTGAGTTTGTCCTTTTTGGGAAAAGTAGTCTCTACTTTCAATCAACCCAAGCAAATCACGTTTGAAGGAGCGAACTTAAGTAAAGAACAAATGATGCAGAAACCCATCTTTAAGTTATTTGATAACGATGAGCTCGAAATGTTGTTTGCACGTATGGAACTGTTGGAGGCATCTAAAAACTGCAAATTAATTTATGAAGGGGAAAAAAGAGCTTCTTGTTATATTGTTCTTCTTGGTGCTGTCCAATCAAGCATAGCTCATGATAATAAATTGGCCAAGTTGTCTGTTATAGGCCCTGGAACCCTGTTTGCCGGGGTGGCGTGTGTGGATGCCGATTACCCCTATACCATTACCTTTACTACCTGCGAACAGGCCATCTTATTAAAAATAACAGATACTCTGCTAGCAGATATTCAAAAAGAGAAACCCCAACTCTGGTATAAGTTGTTTACTTTAATTTGCACATCCTTAGTTGCTTTAGAAAAATCTATTGATAAGTTGGATATTCGGCTTCATATTGAAGCCTATAACCGGTAAAAAATTATGTGCAGAATATTATCTTATCTCGGCAAACCAATTTTGATTGAAGAATTACTATATAAGCCTGATAACTCGTTTATTAAGCAAAGCTATCATCCTAAGTACATGTCTCATTTGCTTAATCTAGCAGGCTTTGGTCTTGCAGCTTGGGATGAGACATCACATAACCCTAAATTCCCTCATTTATATAAGACCCCTCAACTGCCTTTTTATGATGAAAATTTAAAAAATTTAGCTTCGAAAATTTCACCTCATTGCCTTTTGGCTCATTTACGTGGAGTTTCATATCATGATAGACAGATTATCTCTAATCAGAATGTACATCCTTTTGTATTCCCCAGCTCCAATGTAGCCTTAGCACATAACGGTGCTTTAAGTCATTTTGCTCTTATGCGCTATGATCTCTTAGAGTATGTCAATTCAGACTATAGGAAAGACATTACTGGTACCACGGATAGTGAATGGATCTATGCCATTTTCCTATCTCAACTACCTAGTCCAGTAGGGAATTACGGAATTGAAGAAATTACAACAGCCATTACTGAAACATTAAAAATCCTTCAGCGTGTACGTTATAAAAAGAACATCAAAATCAATTCACCAGTCAATTTATTTATTAGCAACGGTGAATTTATCGCCGCGACGCGCTTTGTATTGGATTATGGCTGGCAACCAGCAGATGTTGTGCCAAACACGCATTTAAGTTATCACTCCCTATGGTATACCTATGGTGAGAGTTATGGCTATTACGATAATGAATATAAAATGAAAGGTAGTCATGTAAAATCGAGCATTATCATTGCCTCCGAGCCCTTAACCGAGGACACCACGACATGGCTCGAAGTCCCTGAGTACACCCTGATCATCGCTCGTCATGAAGATAATGAAATCAAGATCATTTCTCAGGACATTAATATTTAAGTTACAAGGGTCATGGGGGCTGTTGACAGATAACGCCAGCTCAAGAGCCCCAAGGGAATATGTATTGGTTGCTTTGTACAGGCTGATAAAGATGCCGGACGAGCAACACGTAATTGTAAAAAGCCAGCCTTAGGTTCTTTACTTAAAATATTGATCCTTAAATGTCTGGTGCCAAATGCGTGTTCCCCCAAGGTTGTTTGTAAACAAGGATAGATTCCTAACTCCTCAACCAAATAAAGGTAATGCGCTTTCTCACCTGCAAGTAGACAGCCTCTAGATAGCAAGAGTTCAATAACCTGAGCAGGGTTTTGCTCACCTATCAAGCATTCTTCTCCTCTCTTCCAATCCTTTTGCGCCAACTGCTGTGCCTGGAACTCCAGTTGATAAATTACCTCTTTTTCCTCTAAGAATTGGTTCAGCCCTTTGTAATATAAAAATATATTTTGCATTCCTGACAGCACCACCATCGAAACTATCAAAAGAATCATTATGGTAGTTAATAGAATGATCCCGCCTTGCCTTTTCATGATCGTATTTTTGTTTCAATAATTAAGTTATCTTTATTTTTTAGCCCCAACTCAACTCGCAACAAGCTCAGGCCGTGATTATATTGCAACTGCGCGGACAACTTGTTGACTGCTGGTGTTAATTCTTCCGCATGATCCCTTTGATAATATAAGGCTTTTTCTCCTAAATGATTTTTTTGAATGAAAAAGTTCTCCTTTATCCACTCCCCAAGATAGACTGGTGCTGTGTATTCGAAACCTAAAGACTTGCTTAGTCCAAGAACTGTTTTGCCAGCGTTACGTCGAACATAGGAAACTTGCTGCACCTCGGCATGATAGCAATCAGCAATAACGATCCATTCCCCTGTTGTAAAATGCACACCAGACGGAACAATAAGCATCTCCGGTGTTACCTCTGATATCAAACTAAAGTATTCGCTCATCCGCTGGATACTTAAAGCATCAGGTCTTACACCTATTTCAATTGCTCTCAATGGCTTTTTCCTACGGTAATCACAACTATTTAATAAATTAAGATTCAAGCAAGGAGTAAAGCCAGCACGTCTTGCGCTATTGCGTATCAAATCTTCTACCAACTCAAGTTCTAAACCCTGTTCGAATAAAAGATAGGCATGACGATATCGACTTTTGGCGGTTAGATAATGTTCTGCCAGGGCTGTAAGCAGTAAGATGCCTAAAAAGAGACTTAGCATGATTTCCACTAAACTCAAGCCGTTTTGTTTGCACATTGTTCACATTACCTAGTGATCAATGATCGTTGCAGTTGGCAGCAACCAGAATTTGCAGGTTCAAATCCCCAAGCAAGACTTAATATCAGCCCCTGTGAAATTTCTGTTTTGGTGAGTTCATAGGGATTTTGCGGTTTGGCTAAGGGTTGTCGCGCAAGTACGCGCTCAGAATTGTTATCAAGTAGTGTTGATGCAAAAGCACGCTGTAGGGCTCGTTGCAGAAACTGACTGACTTGCAATTGTTGTTGTAAAAGGGCTAAAGAAACGCTCGTGACTAATATTAAGCTAACCAATACTTCCAGGAAAGAAAAGCCTTGAATTTTCATTATCATCCATAATGCGATTGTTGTCTTGCACCGATAGATTATCTTCTGGATGGGTAGATTTGCAATAGTTAGCAGCAAGTTTTAATGCTCTGTACTACTATAGCGACAGCCTAGGAACGATTAAAAAGAAGTTTTTTACATGACAGGCTGTCACTGTACTACTTGGTTTCCTTAATTTGATTGTCATCCTATCTCTTTAATACAGTCGATTTGAACTGAAAAAAGCAGACGTAGTGGGTTTCTTTTGCTCTTCATTTTCTGGAGCGCTTTGGGCTAAGATGCTAGAGTGAAGCAAATTCAATATGATTTCATGGTTACCTTTCTCAGGGATCACAACATCAGCGTATTTCTTTGTTAAATTAACTTCGTCATTAAACGGTTTAATTGTCTGGTTATACTCATCAATATTTTTTTTGACATCTTCAGCAAGCTTTCTGCGCAAAAAATTAGCCAGACAGCTTTCTGGTGATGTCTCTAAAAACAACTTAATCTTTAGGCTTTCACCCAGGAATTTTTTTAATGAATCGTCGATATAAAGGGAATGTCCGACTAATAAGATAATCCCTTCTTTTGTTTCGATGTCTTTCTTTAGCTTTTCATAATCGATGCTATTAGTAACTCGATAGCTAGATTCATCAAGAATGGTTATTGGAGTTTCCACCTTTAAGCGTAATTTTTTTGCAAGCTCGTTTACAGCAGATTCCAGGGGTCCACAAATAGCAATTACGTACATAATATCGCCTCTTTGAATTAATTTGGCGCATCATATCGAATCAGTTATCAAGAAGTCAAATTACATCCCAAACAAAACATTCACTTTTTAGTAGCTCTTAGGTAATATCTCAGTCTTCGCAATGATAAGGAGATACCGTTGTCCTGTGACTATCACCTTCTACCCCATCCCGGCATTCAGTCTCTCAAACCTTACATACCCGGTAAACCAATTGAAGCTTTGACACGCGAGCAAGGCATACAAGATATTATTAAACTCGCCAGTAATGAAAATTTCTTAGGATGTAGCGCCAAAGCTCAAGAAGCCCTGGCTCGAATTTCACCGGTTAAGATCGCAAGTTACCCTTCTCCTATGAACCATCCCTTATATCAAAAATTGTGTGAGAAATTAGGCATCTCTACAGACATGCTTATCTTGAATAATGGTTCCGATGCTTTATTTTCTCTCATCTTAACCACATTTGCTTTATATAGTGGCAAGCAAATGGTAACGCATGAACAGGCGTTTATCTCCTACCACTTGCAAGCACAAATCTTGGGCATACCCTTTAAAAAAATCCCCTTACTAAGCAATTGGTACCCTGATATCGATGCCATGATTGCAGCTAGTCAAAAAAAAACAGCCTTGGTGTTTTTAGCGAATCCCAATAATCCCACAGGGATACTTATTGAACTCAAGGACGTGAAGCGACTTTTAACTCAGGTCCCTGCGGATACCATCGTGGTCCTTGATGAAGCCTATCATGAATATGCTTATCCACACGGAGATAAAGCCAGTATTGAACTCTTGCACCAATACCCTAATCTGATTATTACTCGTACTTTCTCAAAAGCCTACGGGCTTGCTGGGTTGCGGTTAGGGTATGCTATCTCCAGCCCGGAGATCACTAAGCTTTTATTGCGAGTCACCCCCCCCTTTGCAGTCAATCAAGCAGCCCTTGAAGCAGCAAACGCTGCCCTTGATGATGAAGATTTTGTGCGACACACCCTTGATTTAACTGCGAAAGGTTTGCACCAATTGCAATCAGGCTTGAATACCTTAAACGTGGGGTATCTACCTTCGCATTGTAATTTTATTACCTTTGATTGCAAAACAAATGCCATGCCCATTTATGAAGGCTTATTACGACAAGGAGTGATTGTTCGCCCACTTGATGCCTACAACTTACCTAATCACTTACGTGTAACCACGGGAAATACTGCTCAAAACACCCGCTTTCTTGATAGTCTTGCCCGATGTCTAAAGACCCTAACCTAAAGGAGCCTATTAAAGTGAAAACCGATTTAAGTCAAAAACATTGTGAATCTTGTGAAGGAATAGGAAAGCCATTAACTGCTGAACAAATTAATCATTTGATGCCGCAATTGGATAACAATTGGAAAGTACAGAGTGACAATAAGGAAATCAAACGCTCTTTTAGTTTTGCCAATTTTTATGAGACTATGGCCTTTGTTAATGCAATTGCCTGGATTGCCAATACTGAAAATCATCACCCTGACTTGGAAATCGGCTACAACTACTGCCATGTCCGTTTCATGACACATGCCCTGAAAGGCTTATCCCACAATGATTTTATTTGTGCTGCCAAGATTGACGCACTGTTGCAGTAAAACATCCCGCGATAGAACCTTAATTTATTTAGGGTCTGTTGACATTTCGCTAGCTTGCGCCAAAATGGTTTGATTTTCGAGCACCGCAACGCAGCATACATAAGTATGTGAGTAGCGGAGCACAGAAAATCGAATCATTTTGGCCAAGATAGTAGAAATGTCAATAGACCCTAGGGTCTATCGTCAATTTCCTTACGCTGACTGGGGAGAAAATCTTTTCTATCCAGCCCCATAGCCACGGCTAATGCTCCAGCAACATAGATAGATGAGTAGGTACCAACAACGATACCGATGATTAAAGCTAATGAGAATCCGCGAATGGTTTCCCCACCATAGATAAACAAAGCCACAACCACAAACAGCGTTAGCATTGAGGTCATGATGGTTCGTGACAACGTTTGGTTGATGGAGATATTCATAATCTCCAGGGGAGTTGCTCGGCGAATCTTAACGAAGTTTTCGCGAACACGATCAAAAACAACAATGGTATCATTTAACGAATAACCAATGACAGCGAGCAAACCTGCTAAGGCTTTTAAATCAAACTCGATTCCAAACATGGCAAATATACCAAGGATCAATATCGGATCGTGAATTAAAGCCACGGCTGAACTGACGGCCAAGCGGTACTCAAAGCGCATGCCAATGTAAATCATTGTTGCCAACAAAGCAACAAGAACAGCCAAGGCACCCTTAGTTGCCAATTCTTGACCCACCTGTGGTCCAACAAAATCAACTCGTTGTTTAGTTGCACCTGGAAGTTGTTGCATGACAGTGTCAACTAATTTGGTTTGGTCAACATCAGCACGAGGAGCAATGCTAATCAAAACATCTTTTGAAGTGCCATAACTGATGACTTGTGCTTCCTTAAAACCTGCTTTGTAGAGGTTTTCACGCATGACTTCTAAATTGGCCGCTTGTGGATAGGAAACCTCTATTTGTGTTCCTCCCGTGAAGTCTAAACCCCATTTTAAACCGTTTATAAGCAAGGCAAGGATTGATACTATAAAAATAATTGCAGACAGCAGGGCGGTCCACTTACGCGCCCCCATGAAGTCTATTTTTGAATTGGGATTAAAAAATTCCATCTATGCCTCGTCTCAAATACCAATTGAAAGTTTTTTCACACTTCGACCACCATAGTACCAATTTACAATGGCACGAGTATATATGATGCTCGTTAACATGGATGTTAGTAAACCCAAAGATAAGATCACCGCAAAGCCACGGATCGGACCGCTACCAATCGCAAAAAGTATTATCCCAACGATAAGTGTGGTCACATTCGCATCCACAATCGTTGCGAACGCGCGATCATAGCCAGCATAAATGGCAGCCTGTGGAGATACTCCATTGCGCAATTCCTCACGAATCCGCTCGTAGATAAGAACATTAGCATCTACCGCCATACCCACAGTTAGCACGAATGCCGCTATCCCGGGCAAAGTTAATGTATTGCCAATTAAAGACATCAGCGCACTGAGCAGAATCAAATTCAAAAATAAAGCGATATTGGCCACTAGCCCAAAGAAACGGTAATAAACAAGCATTAATACTATGATTAAGCCCATACCCACTTCTAGAGAAACCAGGCCGCGGCGAATATTTTCTTTCCCAAGAGAAGGACCAACAGTACGTTCTTCCACAGGGTAAATAACAGCAGGCAAAGCACCTGCACGCAAAAGCAAGGCCAAATTGCTAGCTTCCTTACTATCAGACAAACCGGTAATTTGGAAATTGTTCCCTAAAGCACTCTGAATCACGGGCGCGCTGATGACACGCTCTTCACGCTTAGTCATCCGTTTTTCCACACCATCAATATTATAAGTATCGGTTTTGCTTTCTACGAACACAATGGCCATGCGTTTGCCAATATTTTCTCGAGTGATCTTGGTGAATAGGCTTTCTCCACCACCCCCTAGCTGGACTTGTACCGCAGGTGTACCCGTTTGCTGATCGAAACTTGAAACAGCGCTGGTTATTGAATCACCGCTCAATACAATTTGACGTTTCAATAGAATCGGTTGCCCATCCATCATATATAATTTGCTATTCACAGGAATAACACCCGTTTGCTTAGCAACTTGTGCGTCATTATCCTGATCTACCAAATAAAATTGAAGAGTAGCAGTCCCCCCCAGAATCTGTTTCGCTCGGGCAGCATCCTGAATTCCAGGTAGATCAACACCAACACGCGTTGCGCCTTGCTGCTGAACGACCGCTTCACCTACACCCAACTCATTAACACGATTACGTAGAATACTCATCGTTTGCTCGATGGTATTTTGGCGAATGGTATTTAATTCAGTGGGAGAGAGAACCGCAAGAATGGTATTTGTCACAGGAGACTGACTGATTAACAAATCAGGAAACTTATCTTTGATTTCTGCTATACCCGCATCCATCGCCTCAGGGGTACGAAATCGTATATCAATTCCTTTGTCAGCAATATAGCGAATACCTGTGTAACGAATGCCTTCTTCCCTTAGATCTTGACCGATGCTTTTCATGAGTCCTTCATAGCGGCGACTAATAACACTATCGACATCAACCTCAAGCAAAAAATGCACTCCACCGCGCAAATCCAGTCCCTGCTTCATAGGTTCAGCACCAATTCTGCTCATCCATTGTGGAGTAGTTGGTGCAAGATTCAATGCTACTGTATATTGCTCTCCTAAAGCATTTTTAATCGTATCACGCGCCAGAAGCTGCGTATCAGTTGAGGCAAATCGGATCTCCAAATGATCGCCAGAAGTCGTTATTGAGTTATATCTTATCTTTGCATCGTGCAATATGGTTTCTACATGCTGACTCAATTGCCCCATATCTACGGGGGATTGTGAAGAGATTTGTACAGCGGGATCTTCACTGTACAAATTAGGAATGGCATAAATCAAGCCGATCACCGCAATGATGATCAGCATAACATTTTTCCACAGAGGATATTTATTCTGCATGTTTTGTCCCTAGCCCAACTTAAAGGGATTTAATAGTGCCCTTCGGCAATACCGCACTTACTGCACTTCGCTGGATATTAATCTCAACGCTCTCGGAAAGAGCAACTTTAATATATTGATCATCAAGGTTGACAACTTTTCCTAAGATCCCACCAGAAGTTACAATTTCATCGCCTTTTTTTATTTTACTAATCATTTCACGATGTTCTTTAGCGCGCTTATTCTGTGGCCGAATCAACATAAAGTAGAAAAGCACAAAAATGGCAACAATCATGATCAGCGAAAACGTTCCATCAGCTTGTCCTGCTTGAGTTGTCGGGGCCGCAGCCATAGCATTGCTTATAAAAAAACTCATACCATTCTCCTCACATTCGCTGTTTAGTCATTGCACTACTTAGGGCGTGTCCCCAAGGGGTAGAGCAAGGTGGGTGACATCATATCTAGATTTCTATCTCACGTAAATGAAAGAACCAAGAATTTCATCCCATTTACCGAATTAGGGAACGTCCCTAAAGTTTCGCGAGGAGTGAAAAAGTGAGGAATTGAGGCTAAATTTGCCGGTCGGTCGAGGCGAATAGCGAATACTATCAACTACTGCCTCTATTTCTTGATACAACAACGCCTATTGTTACAGCAGCAACTACAGCTACCGCTGCTAATCCAATGTTCCTCTTAGAGAAGAAACCATACCCACCAGATTCCTTCTTGTGAGTCTTTCTTTTTTCTGAAACATCTTTAATTATAACAATTTCCTCATCATGACCAGTTTCCCATACTTGTGCCTCAGATACAGGGGGCGCTTCTACTGGAGTAAAATGCTCCTTAATTTTTTCATCCAACGTTGTTAAAGATGTTTTTTTACTAGAGCAAAGTAATATTAATTCCTCAACGTGCTCTTTGTCGGTTGTGGTATACAATACCCCTTGTTGGTCAATGACACCGAATTTCAAATCCTTCTTTACTTCTTTAAGCTTATCTTGCAATGCAAGCATAGCTCTCAGTCGTTCTTTTAAAACAGTTTTTATTCCTGCAGCAGAAGCATCTTTAATGACAAATTTCGCATCAATAAGCTCAGGATAGGGTATTGCCTCTGTATCCATGGATGCAAAAACACTATATAAATTGTCCGCTCTACCATGAACTACTGATTCAGTATACTTACCCTTATCATCTTCCAATCCTCCACCAACCAATTTTTTCCCTATAGCTCCTTCTGAGCCTGGTTTTAGTGTTTTATAAATACCTTCTGCTTGGGTAAATTCAGCAGCTGGACTCAGGCCCGATTCGCAGTAGCGCGTGCTATTTCCTGTTTTTTTATAATATTCTTTTAGAACGCCATGAGCAGCCTCTCGAATACAACTACGCAATTTTTTCCCTAATGCCGATTTATTCGTGTATTCAGATAGAAGTCCGTTAATGCACACTCTTCCATTTAAATCATCTATCGTTTTAGCATTAGCGCGCACCGTTTCAAAGAAGTCTTTGTACTCTTTTTGGGTTGCAAGTAGTGTTTGTATTTCTTCGTTGTCAGCAATTGCCTTACAAACCCTCTGTATCACGGTGAGATCATTGGTATCTTTGAAGTCTAAAGTGCAGGTTTGGCCTATATTTCCATCGCTCTTAAAATTAGCCAGGACATCATTGTCATTTTCAATCCCATAGACATAACCCACCGGGCTATAATAATACCTTTGACCGGGGTTATATCGCGTGGTCGAATGTCCCATTTTCCCCTCAAACCATGATTGCACAGAATTCGTTGTAGGGAGTGTTGAACGTTCAAGCGGATCAGTCGTGCGTAGTCCATCTCGCTCGTAAGATGCACCATTTAAATGGGTAATATGAACCACTGGAAGGCCACCACCTTCTCCCGGTATCTCAACGCGCTCATTTTTTTGAATAAATTGTATTGCCCTAAAAAAATATTTCATAATTGTTTTTCTCTATAAAATCTAATTAAGTAACAAATTAGATGCCTGTATACTTAACGTCCAAATTGATGTATTAGAGATTAACATGATTTTTATTAAGGCATTATTAATGCGTTTAACAACAGCTAAATGTTTAATAAACAAATTGTTTTTTATTTGATGAATTTGATTATTATAAACACAATGCGGATTAAAACTAGAAGAACGTTGTTTAAGCCATCGTTTAGCTCAAATGCTAACTTGGTTTTTCAATGGCTGCGACTATAAAAACTGTTCCCTGGGGAGAATTCATCAGGTTCCATTTTATCTTCATTCTCGGAATTAATGAGTGACATGACATCCTCATAAACAGAAGGAGCCAATGTTTGAAGTTCCGCGTGGATCCTGCGGGTATATTCCGCGGTAATATAATGTATGCAGGACACAGTCCAGTCATCTAGAGAAATATCCTTATCACAATAAAAACGCTTATCTATTATGTGTTTTATGAAAAGATGCTCACTATTATTAGGCTGAAATAAATTATTTAAACTGATCAATCGCTCTCGTAACCAGAGTTGTTTTTTTGAATCACCAAGGTATTCGGTTAGCAAATCAGAATACTGCTTGGGATTTAATGAGCCTCCTACAGCTTTAAGAATGAGATAGATACATCCTCTCCTGCTTGTATCCGATTTAGCCAACGTCACAATCTCTTTGATGCACGGACCAATACGATCCTCATATTGCTCATTTAATAAATGTTTTTGAGTTTCGTTCATACCATCTTTACGTATATATTCGACCATTAAATGGGTTTTTGTTTTCTAGCCTTCTAACAGTAGATGTTAGATGTGTAGTAGGTGTTGTTATAACTTGAGGTGTTCTTAATTTTATCATCTTATTGAGCACACCACAACCTAACATTGTTTCCCATCTCTGTACATGACAAAAAGGCTGTCATGCCCGCGCAGGCAGGCAACCATTTTGGGTTTGGCACTAAGGTAATTTGAGATAACTCACTGACATACAATGGAAATCATATAATCTTGATCGCCAAGGAGGTTGTATGCAATTCGTCCTATTCTGCCCATAACAACTGATTAGTTTTCTGTCGAATCGTTCTACCAGTAAGGCGTGGTGATTTCCCATTGTTCTGGAAACCAATTCCCTCTTAAATCCTCAATAAGTCAACCCTGGTTTAGGCCGACACTTACTTGTGACTTCAGATCATCTAATAAAGCTGCTGTTCTTGTACTTATTTTGCCGCTTCTAACATTCTTATATTTTTCTTCAATTAGGTGAATAGCCTCGTCTATTTCTTTAGTTTTAGATAGCTCTATGAGTTCTTCCAACGCGTCAACTTTTTCTTGCTTAATATGTTTATTAGGATAAGGCCAGCGACTGTTAATTTCTTTATTAAGTTGGTTAATAACATCTTGAATGTTTTGAAGTTGTTCTGAACTAAATTTAGATTGATCAATTTCTAACGTGCTAGAACTTTGTGGATATAAAAATTTTACTGCCTTGGGATTTACAACAATTAATTTTTCAGGCCACAGTAATTCAGATTCTGTAAGATGAAGCATCTTTTTCGTGTTTGTATAGAGCTCCATTGGTCTTGCCGAGACTATGTCACTTGCAGTGAATGCAGTATTCTCTTTCAACCATAAATATTCGTTGCGATATATGTTAGGACTGGCAGAAGCTCTTGCCCCTAAACGATCCAGTGGAATTCTGACTTTCACTATAATAAAATAACTGTAATGACTATGTTGATTAACAATATCTTCAGCTTCTTTAAATGATTCTCCAACCTGAAATGTCCTTCCCCTGAAAAAATTTGTCAATAATTCAGAAAGCTTTGTAAAATCGAAGTTTGAAGCAAATTTTTCTTGCTTCTCTTTATCTAATTTTTGGAGTAGAAGTTGGAACTTTGCTCTCCATTCACGCCTCCACAACTCATCTTTATCATAAATTGGCAATGGAATAAATACTGTCTTATGTGTTGGTATTGTTTCAAAAGCGCTTTTAGTCATCACATACTTCCGCAAACTTGAGAGCAATTTCTGTAGTTATTGTACATAATTATTATTAAGCTAAGATTAAATATGATTCCATGAACAGGCGGGCGAATTGCCTCAAATTATCTGTTGCCGAAGGATGACGTAAATAAGTCCATAAATTGCTTCGTTGCCTCAATATGGCTGTTGCCGAGCGAGAGGAACAGAAATGGGGCAAGTGAATATGGATTTGTATCTAAAAATACAGCGTATCCGCTATCAACGAGGCAATAGAGCGTTAAAAAAACGCATTCTGGATGAATTTTGCGAGACGCATCATTATCATCGCAAAGCAGCAGCTCGTTTATTAAGACAGTTACCCATTTCTGATAAAAGTCCGAAGAAAGTTGGAAAAAAGAAGACCTATGACCCATCCATATTGCTGGAGCCTTTAAAAAAGATATGGCTTGGCACGGATCAGATGTGTGGTAAACGATTAAAGAGAGCTCTTCCCTTATGGTTACCTCATTATCAAAATCATTATGAGCCTTTAGCGGCGGAGATATCCTCTCAACTGCTAACCATGAGCGCTGCTACAATTGATCGCTTACTCAAGCCTGTTAAAACTCGCTATGGAAAAGGCTTAAGTGGAACAAAGCCTGGAAGTATTCTCAGGAATCAAATTCCAGTCAATACGAATCAGTGGAATACTAACGAAGTGGGTTTTATGGAGGCCGACAGCGTTGCGCATTGTGGAGCATCACTAGCCGGTGATTTTGTTTGGTCTATTACGCTGACGGATATTTTCAGTGGCTGGACAGAAATGCGGGCCACTTGGAATAAAGGAGCTCATGGTGTCTTGGGGGGTATTCAAGACATAGAAAAAAATTTACCTTTTGAAATCAAAGGGTTTGATTGTGATAACGGCTCAGAGTTTCTCAATTGGCATCTCATTCATTATTTTACTGAGCGGGACCCACAAAAAGCGGTTCAATTTACTCGCTCTCGTCCTTATAAAAAAGACGATAATGCACATGTTGAACAAAAGAACTGGACTCATGTGCGTCAACTGTTTGGTTATCATCGTTTTGGTAATCCAAAGCTCGTTGAGCTTATGAATGACTTATATTCTAACGAAGTCTCCTTGTTATTTAATTTTTTCTATCCTTGCATTAAGCTCATTGACAAAGTACGAATTCAATCCCGTGTAATCAAAAAATATGATCAACCCCAAACGCCCTATCAGCGACTGATGACGTCGAATGGTCTTACTCTCGCTCAGAAAACAAAATTACAAGAGACCTTTAATACACTCGACCCGTTTGACTTGCAAAAAAAGATTCAAAAAAAGCTAAAATTAATATTTAGATTAGTGAATATTCAACATGTAAAACAAAGAAAGGCTCTTTAATGAAAGTCTTATTCAATATTGTAAAAAGACAGGAACATAAAGCCTGTGGATATGATGGACGAGTCCTTCGGACCAGCCTGTGCCCTATGGGACGTGTGGACAAAACCATGAATAACAAAAAGACGTTATTCACAGTTATTGCCCACACTCACAGGCTTCTCGCCCACACACCCACCAGGCTCAATAGCAATTATTTTTTAATCGCAACAAAACCTCTCAAAAGCAACACCTATTCTGAGGCAACGACTCAGTATATTTTTTGTCCTTCGGCAACAGGTTCTATTGAGGCAACAGGCGGGGGCACAGATTGCGTACTTCAATTTTTGACCAAAGTGAGGAATGTTCGAGAAAAGAATTGTCCCAATCAAATGAAGCTCACTTAACACCATCGACTTAACAAGCGTAGCAACTGTCTTGAATTAAATTTAAGATAGTTGCTACGCTTACTTTGATAACATTAAATAGCCTTAATCTTTTGTAATTACTTGGGATGTACCGCTTATTATTTGAGGATAAAAATTCTTATTTATTCGGTATTTGTAATGCGTATATTTTTCTGCAGAGCGTGCTGATAATAATAAACATTGTGTTGAATAAGAAAACGCTGACACAGCAGTGGTGTGTGCAGAAAGAGATGGTGAAGATAGGCACGTGTGAGTTTTTGCTGACATGTAGGACAAGCGCAATGCTTCTCGATTGTTATGTGTTGATGAGCCATACCGATGTGATGTATCTCTAAGAGACCACCTTCACTATAAACTTCTCCTGCTAAAGCCTGTTTCGCAGGCATATCTGAGATGATTTTCAGATGATATTCTGCTAAAGGCGCTAATTCCGTTAAAGCAAAATCTCCAGCCAAATAAACAACTTTCTTCCCGTATTGTTTGAGTTGATTGAGAACGTTGGTAAATGACATCTCTGGCTGGTACTGTACATAATAGACAGAATTATCCCTAGAGATTGAATATACCTCATGTGGTGGAATTAAGGGTAGTATGCTTTTTGGCGCTGAGGATAGGAATTGTACATCAAAATCGTCAGGCAAAAGAACGATATCTGGGTGAAGGGTGATGATTAGAGAAACAAGTTGTCTTCTTTCTATTCGTACACGACTCCCATCATAGGGAGATAGAATAGTATAAACACCTTCATTATTTGCAGGACTTAAACGAGCATCCAAAACAATGGTACCTTGCCATCCATAATAGGTCTTTAAATTTGGCAGAGAATTAAGGAGGGAAACCCCAGGTTTCAGTAGCAGAATATGAAGCTGCAAACATACCGTTTGCACACCTGTTTCTTGCCAGTTCGCTAGTGTTAAACAACCACCCGCCGGCGTGGTCAATATTGGGATATAACTGTTTTGTTTTTGTAGTCTTTTATTCATTGAATTCTTATCACAACAATAAACTAGCATCACCATAACTAAAAAAACGGTATCGCTGAGCAATCGCTTCTTGATAAAGGGCCATTGCCTCTGGATGACCTATAAATGCTGAGACCAACATCAACAATGTGGATTCAGGCAAATGAAAATTAGTAAGCAAACCATCACAAATTTGAAATTGATAACCCGGGTAGATAAAGATATCCGTATCGCCTTGATAAGCTTTTAAAATACCTCCCTGTGCAGCGCTTTCCAGACTACGCAACGTTGTGGTTCCTACAGCGATTACTCGATGGCCTTTTGCCCGTGTAGAATTGACTGCTTCAGCCAATTCTTCACTAATACTGAACCGCTCATGATGCATTTTATGTTCTTTAATATTATCACAGCGGACGGGACGGAAGGTTCCAGCACCCACATGCAAGGTTAGGTAAGCCAAATGAATACCCTGTTCTTGCAATTGTTGTAGCAGAAATTCATCAAAATGCAATCCTGCAGTGGGTGCTGCGACAGATCCATCATGCATAGCATAAACGGTTTGATAGCGATCGAGATCGAGGGACTCATCGGCACGACAAATATAGGGGGGCAGAGGGACATGTCCTATTTCTTGCAGCATGGTCTCAGCATCACCTAACACTCTGCAGGAATATAAGTCATCGTTTTTACTAATGACTTCAATCTTCCAACCTTTATCCAGAAAAATGAGCGTACCCGGTTGAGGTGATTTGCTGGCTTTCATATGAGCTAATAGTAAATTATCACCCTGAAATCGCTCTATCAGCAGCTCAACTTTTCCGCCACTCGCCTTTTGTCCATACAAACGTGCTGGTATCACTTTAGTGTTATTCATAACCAGCAAATCACCCGCTCGAAAAAATTGCGTAATTTCTCTAAATTGATGGTGATTACGCTCTCCTGTCCGCCGATCATAAACTAATAAACGTGAGTCACTACGGTTTGCTAAGGGGTATTGCGCAATCAATTCTTGTGGCAAATCAAAATAAAAATCTTGTTTCTTCATTTTCCAACCTGACAACTCGTTGGCAGTATTATATACCTTATTTCGATTTGAAGTATGATATAGAGATGGAAACATTATTATTTAGGAAAATTATGCTCATTACTTTCTACAGCGATGCCTATGAAAATATCGTTATGTTTGGCCACATAGCCCAACACCTTTTAAAACTCATGGGGCATAGTGGCTGCGTACCGGGAGCTATTCTAGCTAAAGACGTGCCAGAAGCTTTAGCACGCTTAGAGAAAGGAATTGAAAAAGAAAAACAGCAAGTCCCTAACCCAAAAAGCAAACCCAACGATGATGAGGAACCTGAAATTAGTTTAGCCCATCGTGCATTGCCTCTCATTAACATGCTAAAAGCAGCCAGTGTCCAAAAATGCAATGTCATGTGGAAGTGAGGAAAGCATATCATCTCGATCGCCAAAAGGAGCGTATCTCGTGTTATTTCAGGGATTGCAATTGTTCCAAAGTCGTTGGAATTAACTCTGAGACAGTAGGATGGATATGAACCGCGTCTTTGATTAAACTATAGGGTTTATCAGCATACATCGCATCTAAAATGGAGTGAATAATTTCATCTCCACCAACACCTAAAACGGTTGCTCCCAATATTTTTTGACTATCAGCATCCACTAAAATTTTAATGAAACCCGTCGGCTCACCTTTAATAACCGCACGTTTTACTTGAGTCATTGGTCTTTTAGCAACGAATGCTTTGTAACCAGCTTGACGAATTTCACTTTCAGTCAAACCACAGCGTCCTAAAGGAGGATCAATATAAAGGGCGTATGCCATGATTCGATCGGTGACTTTACGTTGAGTATGATTGAGTAAATTATCAGCAACAATTTGATAATCATTATAAGAAGTATGAGTAAAGGCACCTCTACCATTGCACTCACCCATTGCCCAAATATTTTTAACTGAGGTAGCAAGGTAATCATCAACCTGAATCATGCCGCGATTATCCAGTTTAATGTCAGTATTTTCCAAACCTAAATCATCAGTATTCGGTTTTCGACCAATAGCCATTAAGACATGAGAACCATTAATCATTTCTTTATTATTACCGCAGCCTATATGGACATCGATATCTTGATCTGATCTGCTAAAAGCAAGACATTCTGTGTTTAAATGCACATTGATATTTGCATTTTTCATAATGGCCAATACAGTATCAGAGACATCTTCATCTTCGCGTGGGATTAAACGTGGAGCTTTTTCAATCACAGTAACTTTTGATCCAAAAAAATTGAAGGCTTGGGCGAATTCTAGCCCAATGTAACTTCCGCCCACGACTATTAAATGTTTTGGCAGTTTTTCTATATCTAAAATAGAGGAATTGGTCAAATAATTTATCTCGTTCACGCCTTTCATAGAGGGTATAAAAGCACGTGCGCCGACATTGATAAAAATTTTAGCGCCAGTTAATTGGCGATCGTTCACGGTGACTGTGTAGTTATCAACAAATTTTGCATGTCCCTGAAAAACAGTAATATTAGGCGTGTTTTTCAACCATTGCTCAACGCCTTGCGATGCTTTATGAACGATTGCATCTTTCCGAGCTTTGATGTTTTTCCAATTTGCATTAGTTGATCCAATAATATCAATTCCGAAATCATTTGCTCTATGGATTAGATGAGCTACTTCTGCACTAGCTACTAACGTTTTTGTAGGAATACATCCGGTATTTACACATGTGCCACCGAATTTTTTGCGCTCAATAATTGCAATTTTTAAACCTGTATCAGCAAGTCGTACGGCAAGAGAGGGCCCTGCTTGTCCTGTACCAATAATAATTGCATCAAATCGTTCAGCGACCATGGCATCCTCTCTTAATGGGCCTACTCATTTGTTAGCGGCGATTTTTGATTTAACTTTAGATTAAGAAGATCCCTGAGTTCCTTCATTCATGCTATCATATTGTATTTTAATCATGATTTTTAACGCATGTTGAGTCTGCAGCAAATTACCCTTTCTCGTGGCAATAAGATTTTGCTTGAGAATGCCAGTGCAACGATATATGAGAAACAAAAGATAGGTGTGGTTGGTCACAATGGCTGTGGCAAATCCAGCCTATTTGCCTTAATTCTTGGTGATTTACATCCTGATACTGGAGAATATTTCGTTAGCCCGCAAATACGAATCAGTCATCTTTCGCAACAATTGCCGGATTGTGAAGAGAGAGCGCTGGATTTTGTGCTTGGTGGTGATGACGATTATATCGCTTTACAAAAGCGATTGGCTTTGGCTGAGGAACAAAATGATCATGCCGAGGTCCTTCTTTGTCATGAACTCCTTACTCAAAGTGGTGGTTATAGCAAACCTGCAAAAGCCGCTTCCATTATGTCTGGATTAGGATTCAAAACAGAGGAGCAAATAAAGCCTGTAAATAGCTTTTCCGGGGGATGGCGCATGCGTTTGAGTCTCGCTCGCTGTTTGATGAAACCTGCTGACTTGCTCTTACTGGACGAGCCAACAAACCACCTGGATATGGAAGCCATTTTTTGGCTGGAACGCTGGTTAAAACAATGTCCCAGCAGCATGTTGCTTATTTCCCATGATCGCGAATTTCTGGATACATTCGTCAGCCATATCTTGCATATCGAGCAGCAGCGTTTGCATTTATACAATGGCAACTATAGTCGTTTCGAGCAAACAAGAGCTCAACAATTGACTTTACAACAGGCGCTTTACGAAAAACAACAACAGAAGATAAGCCATATGATGGCCTATGTGAATCGTTTTCGCGCTAAAGCATCTAAAGCAAAACAAGCACAAAGTCGACTGAATGCAATTGCCAAAATGGAGCTTCTTGCGCAAGCGCAGGTAGACTCCCCATTCTCATTTAATTTTTATTCTTCACCTCGCGCCAGTAATCCTTTAATTCAATGTACTCAGGTGGCTGCAGGTTACGATGAGTATCATCCTATTTTGAAAAAATTAAATTTAACCCTTAACCTTGGCGACAGAATTGCCTTGCTCGGACCTAACGGTCAAGGAAAATCAACGCTGATTAAAACACTTACCGGTTCACTGCCACCGCTATCTGGAACCATCCATCGCGCACAGCACCTACAAGTTGGTTACTATGCTCAGCATCAATTGGATGAGCTGGATATTAAATTAAGTCCTATAGAAACCATTCAACGCCTATCCCCCGAAACCAGAGAACAGTCGATTTGTGACTTTTTAGGCGGTTTCAACTTCATTGGCGACATGGCAACGAAGCCAATTCATTATTTTTCAGGAGGTGAGAAAGCAAGGCTTGCTTTAGCAAAACTTGTTTGGCAAAAACCCAATCTTTTATTACTGGACGAACCCACAAACCATCTTGATTTAGGCATGCGCGCAGCGATAGAAATTGCGCTGCAAAGTTATGAAGGCGCCATGATTCTAATCTCTCATGATCGCCATTTATTGCGCACTACCGTTGATGATTTTTATCTCGTTTATGATCAACAAGTGCAAGCGTTTAAAGGTGATCTGAACGACTACCACCAATGGCTACAAAATAAAGAACAGAAAAAAGAAACAAGTGCACCAGACACCAATCAATACCGTGAAAAAAAGGTCTTGCAAAATCGGATGAAGAAATTGGAACAAATGGTCAATCAATCTCATGAACGCCTTTTGCAATTGGAGAATAGGTTAGCTGACTTATCTCTCTACGAAGATGGTCAACAAGATCAATTGCAAAGCTTACTTAATCTACAAAAACAGCTAAAAGAAGAACTTACAGTGACTGAGGAAGAATGGTTAATTCTCGTGGATGAACTTGAAAATCTTTAATAACCGTTTTTCTGATATAATATCTTTTTAAAGAAAAGTATGATCTCGGTCATTTTTTCATGCCAAATTGGTTTTAAGAAGATTGCCATCATTAAAGAGCACTGTCATGAAGAAAAAGCGTATCATTGTGGGTATTTCTGGGGCATCAGGAATTGTTTATGGCATTCGTCTCCTAGAATTATTGGCTGAAACCGAATATGAAACGCACCTCATCGTTTCGAAAGCAGCACAGCAAACACGCTCCTATGAAACGACATTGTCTGCCCATGAGCTTTCTGCATTGGCTGACGTTTCCTATCATGTCAACGATATTGCAGCTTCTATAGCAAGTGGCTCATTTAAAACCACTGGCATGATTATAGCCCCCTGCTCCATGCGCACTCTGGCAAGCATTGCAAACGGCATTACCTCGAATTTGCTCACTCGAGCTGCGGATGTGGTCTTGAAAGAACGACGCAAGCTCATATTATTGGTTCGTGAAACACCTTTCCATTTAGGCCATATTGAGAATATGAAAAAAGTGACAGAAATGGGGGCTATCGTTGCTCCTCCTGTTCCTGCCTTTTATAATCACCCACAAACGATAGAAGACATCGTGACGCATACTGTGGGGCGTGTTCTGGATTTATTTGATATTGATCTTGATGTTATTAACCGTTGGGAAAAATAAGGAATACCTATGCGTTTATGCAAAATCTTTACTAGTATCCTTGGTATGTGTATCTCTTTTTTAGCTATGTCGGCAGCAAACCAAAGTACAACAAGTTTAAATTTGGATTGGATCGATAATACTATCAGTCCCGCGCAAAATTTCTTTGCTTATGCCAATGGAACTTGGCAAAAACAAAACCCTATTCCGCCTGAATATGAGAGTTGGGGTACGTTTCATATTTTACAAGAAAAAATGCAGAATATTCTTCATCAGCTATTCATTGAGGCAGCCAATGATAAAAACGCTAAACCCGGAAGTGTAGAGCAGAAAGTAGGCGATTTTTATTATAGCGGCATGGATGAGGCTTTGATCAATAAAGTAGGTATAACCCCTCTCAAACCAGAGTTTGAGCGAATTGAATCTATCAAGAATAACGAAGATTTGCAGGCGACAATTGTACATTTACAAAAGATTGGTGTTGATGCCGTTTTCAACTTCTCTAGTATGCAAGACTTTAAGGATAGCAAGCAAATGATTGGCGCAGCCATTCAAGGTGGGATTGGTTTACCCGATAGAGATTATTATTTAAAAGACGATAAAAAATTTGCTGAAATTCGTGAAGCTTATACCGATCACTTAACAAAGATGTTTGAGTTACTAGGTGATCCAACCAATAAAGCCGCTCAAGAAGCCCAAGTGGTTATGGCTATCGAAACCACATTGGCGAAAGCTTCCTTATCACAAGTGGAGCTTCGTGATCCTTATGCTATCTACCATGTCATGGATGAAAAGCAGCTGCAAGCAACAACGCCCAATTTTTCATGGCCAAAGTATCTAACTGCCATGGGATTACCACAGCTTAAATCCATTAACTTAGCAACCCCCGACTTCTTTAAAAAAGTGAATGAGCAATTAAAGACCGTTTCTCTTGATAATTGGAAAATTTATCTTCGCTGGCGTTTGATAGATGCTTTTGCCCCTTATCTGTCTCAGCCTTTTGTCGATCAAAATTTCCGTATGACATCTGTTATTTCTGGTACGGAAAAATTATTACCACGGTGGAAGCGAGTTGTTAGCACAGAAAATTGGGCACTCGGTTTCGCCGTTGGAAAATTATACGTCGAAAAATATTTTCCACCCGAATCAAAACAACAAGTGGCAGAAATCTTGCAAAATATTCGCAAAGCCTTAAGGGACGATTTGGAAACCTTAAGCTGGATGACACCAGCCACACGCAAAGCCGCTCTTAAAAAATTGGATCTCATGCAAGAACGCGTCGGGTACCCCGAGAAGTGGTGGGATTATTCAAGCTTGGTCATTAATCGAGGTCCTTATGTGTTAAATGTATTAAGAGCTAATGAGTTCTTAATCAAACGTGACCTCAATAAGATTGGCAAGCCTGTCGATACAACAGAGTGGCAGATGACACCACAAACCATCAACGCCTATTACGATCCCTCCATGAATAACATTAATCTACCAGCAGGAATCCTTCAACCTCCCTTTTTTGATCCTAAAGCTCCCTCTGCTGTGAACTATGGAGCAATTGGCTTTATCATCGGCCATGAAATGACTCATGGCTTTGATGATAAGGGCTCTTTATTTGACGGTTATGGCAACCTACAAAATTGGTGGACTCCTGAAGACCTGAAACGATTCCAAGCAGCAACAAACTGTATTGCTGAACAATTCTCTCATTATAAAGTCAATGGCGATTTGCCGGTACAAGGCAATCTTGTGGTAGGTGAAGCAACAGCTGACTTAGGAGGGCTCACGCTTGCCTATAATGCTTTCCGTGGATCAAAGGATTATGAGAAAGCCAAAACAATTGAAGGTTTCACGCCTGATCAACAATTCTTCTTAGGTTCCGCACATGTTTGGGCTAACAATATTCGTCCCGAGCAAGCGCGTAATTTGGTCACGACTGATCCACACCCACCGATGATCTATCGTGTTAATGGCACATTAGCCAATATGCCACAATTTCAAGCCGCCTTCAGCATTCCCGATGGTAGTCCAATGGTGAATAAGAATCGTTGTGTGATTTGGTAGCAAGTAGGTTGGTCATTTTAACCCAACCTACTTTGCTTAATATCATTAAAACAACAACGGCTGGGATAAAATCTCCATATCGTGCGCCAACAGCCGACGATTAGCACGGAAATAAGTCAGTGGTGAGTGCTCAAGCAAGTCGGAAAATTTTTCCATATAGATGCAAGCATAACGATCGACTTGATAGGCAAAATAGCTTTCTTCTGCACCTGAACGAAATACTCGTCCCCAATGTGCGTTGTAAAAAGTTTGTTCTTCCTGTAACAATTTGGTGATCTCTGCATCAAGCGTAGAAACTTGTTTTTGGATCTCAGCCATCTGCTCGTTATATCCAGTTGATTCTTCCTCTACATGACGGCTATAAAGTTCAATATGTCTTTGCTCTAGTACTTTTTTAAGATTCATCGCTTCAACGATTTTCTTTTCGACAGGAATGGCTCTTCTTTGTGAGTCTATCTCTTCACCGAGTTCTTCAACAACGAGTGCTGTACGCCAATTACAATCTTTTTTCAATCTGAGGATATCACCATAGATGTGGTCCCCAATATATAAGATTTCATCACCACTAATCGCTAAATCTGCGGTGAACTTCCTCGCATTGCCTCCCTGATAAACACCAGGAACAATAGGCCCATAGGTATTCGACATGCTACCATCTTCCGGGTCTATTGCTAGAAACCTTAAATTGTCATAGAAAAAGCGGGGCTTATGGGCTAAAGTAATGACAAATTCAAAAAGATCACGCCAATTCTCTCCTTCCTCTAAAAATGGGCTGATGGAATACCCCAACAAGAGATTGGTGTAATAGTATTCTGAGTTGGTCAGTAAAAAAAACTTTTTACCATAGCGAATGTAGCGTTTGAGCCCATCAACGACTTCTTTTTCGCGCAAAACGTATTCTTCCATGTGTGCTGTAATGTAGTCCTTCAAACTTCCATCTGCATGCGTACCATCAACAGCGCTTAACACATCCAGAGCAATACCCGTGTAACTGGGTAAATCATGTGGACGCTCATCTTTAAGATCGATGAGCTGACCATATAAAACGCAAAAAGCGATCGAGAAAGAGGTGTCAATCGCGATGTAATTGGGATCTTTTAAGTCAACATAAATACTGCGATAGATTTCTTTTTGTTCGGCAAAACTAATTTCTTTCGTACCATGGTAACTTTGGCGAATGGCAGCATAACGACTTAGTTTTAAAATATTACCGTTTTTACTATCAATAATTAGACCACGAATGGCATTATCAAAATCAAATTTAAATTTTCTTATATCTACCGGGTAATTTTTATCTTTGATTAACTTTTCAACCACTAACTTGTAAACAAGGGTCTCAAAATTTCTTGTATTGTAGCGTAGCAGCGTATGATCCATATCAAGACCAATGTACTTGATTTTTTTCATATTCAATATGCGGTTTACAAAAACTTTTTGATTCATTATTTTCCTCAAAATCTACTATTTGAAAGGTCTCGCATGAGATATACTTGTTTATTTTACTCCAATTTTCGGCTTTCAACTCAACACCCGAATTACCGTGGCTTGACCATGGTATCCAGCGATCTTCAATGAATCATGGATACCGTGGTCAAGCCACGGTAATTCGATGTTCTATCGAATTTTAAATAATCAAGTAAGTACAACAACTTAAAAAGATATTAATAGTCTACATTTTAAGTTAGCAATAAAAAACAACATTCACCATGGAATGAGCTGTCCGTCATAACTGCGCAGCGCTTCTGCATGGCTATTTTTATGATATTTTTCAATAACAGCTAGCATAGCCTGAACGCTTGCTTTGACGTCCATTTCGGCATCAGGTCCTCCAATCCCTGTTTTTACCCAGCCTGGATGTAACAACATAATGTTTACACCGTCTTCAGCAACATCTAAAGCAAAGGAGCGCATTACACAATTAAGAGCTGTCTTGCTTGCGCGATAAGCATAGCTTCTCCCCCGCTGGTTTTCGCCAATACTTCCCATACTGGAACTGATGTTAATAACTAATTTGTCTTTTCCCTTCAATAGCAGAGGTAAGAAACCCTCACTGACTTTTAGAGGACTTAGACAATTCACATTCATGACGTTTAGGAAATTTTCTCGCTCGATATTACCAACTGTCACCCCTGATTCACCACTAATCCCGGCATTATTGATAATCCAATCCAAAGCCAAATGGTTTAATGTTCTCTCTAATTGTTTGATCTCCTTATCATTGGTTACATCCAATTGATAAATGGCAATATTTCTTCTGATTTTAGCATAGTGCTGTAAGTCACTTGCTTTGTCAGGATTTCTACACGTAGCAATGATCTGTGTGTCCTGTTGACTAAGTTGTTTAACAAATTCAAAACCTAACCCGCGGTTGCTACCAGTTATTAATATTGTTTTCATTGCATTCCTTGCAAATTTTAGGTGAGTGTTTACTCTGTTTTAGACTCAATTTCAAATTGATTGATTAACTCTAAAACTTGCCTTTTCTTATCGGGCCATTTTTCCACCACCTCTGCATTTATTTTTTTGCAATTTTCAGCCATCCATGGACCAAGTTGCAATAAGATAGTTGGCGTTTTTACGCGCAAACATTCAACAAATTGTTCTTGAGTTGCTTTTTGACATAGATCCCCTTCCTTAAAACAATCTTGCACAATCTCATCGGTTAATATTTGCCAATTAGGCGGAGGCTCAACGCCTAAAAAGGATCGATTCATTATTTGTGGCAAACCTTTTTGCGAAATCCATTGTAAGTGTGCAGGTTTGATGCCTTGCTTGCAAAAATCTTTTTGAATCGCTTTTTTAAGATCCCCTACAATCGGTTTAATCTTCTTTTCATTAAAGCAAGGCTCAACTGCTAAGATCGACATTGAAAAAGCGATACTTATCAATCCAATAAAAAAAATTATCATCAGTTTCATAGCTTCGCTCCATGAACTCCCTTCATTGAAGTATTGCACAAAATGAAATGGGTGAAAGACCAAGCAAAGCTATTGCCTTAGTTATCTTAATGAATTATTGTTTTTGTTTTATGCTTCCGGTTTCTGCAAGTATGGAAATTAATCTCATTGCTCTTGCGATCCCAATCTTTCTCATAGCGATCGCTATTGAATATTGGGTCTCAATCCGGAGTAACCAGACTCTCTATTATCTGAACGATTTTGCCAATAACCTCAGTTGCGGCATTCTTGAACAAGTGTCAATGTTACCATTGCAAGGCTTGCTTATCTTTAGTTACGATTATCTCTATCATCATCACGCATTTTTTGCGATTAACCCTAAAGTATTTTATTCATGGGTACTATTATGGCTCGGTGTAGACTTTCTTTATTATTGGTTTCATCGGGCAAGTCATCGTAATACCTTTTTATGGGCAGGGCACTCAGTACATCATCAAAGTGAACAATACAACTTCTCAGTCGCCTTGAGACAAGGCATCATCCAAACGTTATTCGGATGGGTCATTTATTTGCCTTTGGCTTTGCTTGGCTTTCCTACCTGGATGTTTTTAATTGTTGCCTCTCTAAATACCCTATATCAATTTTGGATCCACACTAAACTCATTCACAACATGGGATGGTTTGAAATTTTTTTTAATACGCCTTCACACCACCGTGTACATCATGGCAAAAACAAGCAATATCTTGATAAAAATTATGGTGGTAGTCTCATTATCTGGGATAAATTATTTGATACATTTGAGAGAGAAACTGTTCCTGTAGAATATGGAACGACTGCACCCTTAAACTCCTGGAATCCTTTTTATGCCAACATAAAAGTTATCTATGATACGTTTTACTATGGGAAACATTTGTCTTCATGGAAAGAACGTGTCCAAGCTTTTTTTAGACCACCAGAATGGATAGTGAACAGGCTCCATGAGCCATTTCATTCATGCCACATCGAGAGAGATAAGGACCATTTGCAATATCCAACAGTCTATATTCTATTGAATGTTCTTATTAGTATTTTGGGGTATAGCTATTATTTAATAATATTTAATCCAAACACCCCCTTAAGCTGGGTGCTCGGCTTATTTGTCTTAATCACCCTTTACTTGATTGGTTTTATTCTCAATCGTGGTGTGATTATCAATATCAAATATACAGAGCTTTTTAGAAGTGTATTGGTTTTGATAATCGTTCATTTACTATTTATGAATTACTGGCTTGATTTTACCAGCATGTTTTTATTTTTTGTCGTCAATATTTTCCTCTATAAGAAGCGAGGCAATAATCAAGGTTCTTTGAATCATCTACAATTCCTTTAACCTTAAAGATTGCTTGAGCTTCCAAAAATCCTTCCAAGGGTCATCTTTTAATTTCTTTAATCTCATAGGCAACGTATATATAGTATAAAAATTATCCTCACGATTGCTGGTTAATTCATCCCAACGAAGTGGAGTAGCCACTGGAGCATGTAAACGTGCACGAGAAGAGTAAACACTAATCGCTGTAGCCCCACGCTGATTACGCAAATAATCTACAAATATTTTTCCTTTCCGTTTGGATTTTGCCATATTAGTAATATACGTATTGGGGTCGATTTTCTCTAAAAACTCAACAAACACTTTTGCAAAATTTTTTACCTCTTCCCAATCATACTCAGGTTGTATTGGAATCACTACATGAAGCCCTTTACCGCCTGTGGTTTTAACAAAACAAGTTAATTTAAAGTCTTCTAAATGTTTCTTGACTTCACGAGCGGCTTCAACGACTTTTTCCCACGGAACGTCAGGTCCTGGATCAAGATCAAAGGTAATCATATCGGGATATTCAACATCGTCGATTTTGCTTCCCCAAGGATGAATTTCCAACGCACCCATTTGCACCAGACTCAATAAACCATTTTTATCTTTAAGATAAATATACTGTTCTAACTCATTATCCGATTTATTGGCTATTGAAATAGGATGGAGTTGCTTGGGTGTGGACTTATAATAGTGTCTTTGATAAAAACATTTTTCATAATTGTTGGGACATCTAAGCAACGTTAGGGGACGATCCACAATAAACGGTAAAATAAATTCGCTAATTTCATCGTAATAATTAAACAAGTCCTGTTTTGTAATTTTATCTTCTTTGTAAAGAATTTTTTTGGGATTCGACAAGGAAATAACATGTTTTTGCTTAGGATTTGTCTTGTTTTTGACCTCTTTTTCCTTATGAACGGCGGAAGCTTTTTTATCCTTTCTTAACCCTTTAAAACTAGGATGCCTTAATTTCCCCTCTGCGGTCCACTCGCTAAATTCAACTTCGGCAACCAATGTTGGTTTGACCCAAACAGCATCTTTATGGCTAGATGGCTCTGAATTAAAAGGATTTTCTTTGCTAATATGTTGTTGTAGCTCTTCAAAAACGTCTTTCAAAGAGGCTTCAGTAAATCCTGTCCCTACATTACCGCAATAAACGAGTTCCTTATCGTCATTAAATACTCCCAGGAAAAGAGAACCAAAATACTGCCTCGTTCCTTTAGAATAACCTCCAATCACAAACTCCTGACGCTTAATGCATTTAACCTTGACCCAGTGCTTTGTTCTTTTTTCTTGGTAAGAGCTATTAATATTTTTTGAAATAATTCCTTCTAGATTTAATTCACAAGATTTCTCAAAAACGTCCTGTCCATTACCAATAATATGATCGCTATATCGTAGCGTTGGGTGAGCGGCGGGTAAGACGTACTCAAGTATTTCTTTTCGTTCTAATAGAGGACGTTTCTTCAAATCATATTTATCATAGTAAAGCAGATCAAAAACGTAGTAGATAAAGGGATAGTCTTTATCTCCCTTCATTGAATTTTGTAACAGTTGAAAGCTAGATCGATGGTGTTCATCCAATAAGACAATTTCCCCATCCAGAACCACTTTTTTTACCGGTAATTTTTTAAGTTCCTTGACGATATTCTTAAAATGTTCCGTCCACTCTATATTATTTCGCGACATTAAGCGGATGGAAGTTCCATTCTTAAAAGCAATAATACGATAACCATCAAGCTTAAGCTCATGTAACCATTCGGTTCCTAAAGGCGCCTTATCCACCAAGGTAGTCAGTTGTGGTGAAATTTTCTTCGGAAAAGAGCTTTCTTTTAGGTCAGACGGTAACAATTTGCTAAGTGATTTTTGTCGAGACTTCGGATTGGCAACTTTTTTTAGCCCCCCCTCACTGCTGCTCCACACCTTTTCGTAGTTCTCGGCAATCTCATCGATGGATTGATTTGTCACCACGCTATTAGGCTCTTCTAATAGAATGTCATATTTCTGCAAAGGTATCGCAAATTCGTCATCATATTTTATGAGGAACCAAGATTCCTCCTCTTTTTTAAAGCGCACGAGATCCCAGCGTCCATGTAATTTTTTTGCATTTAACTCAAACCGTAGATGCCCTTTTTCGTAAGCTTTGCGTGGATCTTTATCTAAAGGTTCCCACTTACCCTTGTCCCACAGCATCACTGTCCCACCACCATATTCCTCTTTAGGTATGATACCCTCAAAGGAACCGTACTCAACTGGATGATCCTCGACATGCACCGCCAGACGCTTTACTTTTGGATCCAAACATGGACCTTTTGGTACAGCCCAGCTCTTCAATACACCATCAAGCTCTAACCGGAAGTCATAATGAAGATGGCTTGCAGCATGTTTATGAATAATAAAGAGATAATTTTGATTATGATGGATTTGACCGCGTGGCTCAGGCGTTTTTTTAAAATCTCTTTTTTGATGATATTGATCCAGGCCCATGAGTGCCTTCCATTCGCTCATTTATTCTTAATTATAGGCGAGAGGATCTTCTGTAGGACTATTTAAAGGAAAGTCCTGCTATTTGTTTAATTTTTCTGGATTAATGACAACAATGAGATCATCATCTTTTTGTGGGATCCCTCTACCATCTCTATTATTCGTAGCCACATAAAACAATTTATTCGGACCTAATTTAATCGCACGCAATCTACCTAACTCCCCCTGGAAGTATTTGTTCAGTTGTTTGGTTTGCAAATTGAACCCATAAAGTGTTCTTCCTCGCAAACCACAAAAATAGAGTGTCTCGTTGAATATTTCTGCACCTGACGGTGCCCAAGTGCTAAAACCACTCTCAAGAATTGGCATTTCCATTCCTTGTTTTCTCTCTTCACCCGTAATTACCGGCCATCCGTAGTTCCCACCTGCTTTGATTAAGTTTATTTCGTCATGCGCTGTTGGGCCATGTTCAGTAGCCCATAATTGCCCACGCTCATCCCAAGCGAGTCCTTGAGGATTTCGATGACCATAGGAATAAACAGCTGATTTTGGAAAAGGGTTATCTTCAGGAATATTACCATCATCTTTGACTCTTAAAATTTTTCCAGCCAACGAATTAAGATCCTGAGCTGATTGTGGAGTCTGCGCATCACCAGTGGTGATGTAAAGATAGCCATCAGGACCAAAACGAATCCTGCCACCATCATGCGTTGCAGCACCAGGAATACCATCAATGATAATCATTGGATGCGATAAATGATTATTGTCAAACTGGTAGCGAACTACCTTATTTAGGTAATGATCTTGCCGGCCGTAAGTATAATAAACATAAACAAAAGGCTGACTTGCAAATTGAGGATGTACGGCAATGCCAAGTAATCCGCCCTCCCCAATAGTTGCCACATCATTGATCCGAGCAATTGGCTTGACTTCACGGGAGCTATCTTTTAAATCAATAAGATGGATTGTCCCAGCCCTTTGAGTGAAGATCAGTTTGTTGTCCGGCAAAAAATCGAGACCCCAAGGAACATCCAGCTTCTTTGCCAGTATGGAAATAAAAGGAGCATTTTGTTTTTGCTCATCATCTTGTCCAAGACTTGTAGGAAGTGCGCTTGCTCTTTTACCTAAAAACTCCCACCATCCAATGATTAATAGAAAAATCATCAGGACTAGCAGGAAAAAAATAGTCATTCGCCACTTGCTCATTAGGAATAGTCCTTAAGTTGTTGCAGCAACAGCTTGGCAGCTTCTTGTTCTGCTTTACGACGATTAGGCCCAATACCGATAGCGGGCATCTTAACACCGCTGATTTTGCAAGCAACATGAAAAACTTGCTCATGCTCTTCACCTTCAATCTTTATCAAGCTATATTCGGGAAGAGGTTTTTTCACTGCTTGCAAGTATTCCTGCAGCTGAGTTTTTGAATCTTTTAAATTATCTTGCAAACTATCATCTTCTAGTCGTGAACAATATAATTTGAGCACTAAGTCTTTACTCGCTTCAAGACCTCCATCAAGAAAAACAGCAGCAATCACTGCTTCTAGTGCATCCGCAAGAATAGAAGCTCGTCGAAAGCCACCACTTTTTAGCTCCCCTTGACCCAAAAACAAGCAATCCCCCAATTCTAATTCCGCGGCAATTTCGGCAAGCATTTCACCTTTGACCAAGAAAGCTCGCAAACGGCTTAGTTGACCTTCGGTTTCTTCAGGGAACTTTTCAAAGAGAGCATATGCGATAATAAAACTTAAAATGGAGTCGCCCAAAAATTCAAAACGCTCATTATTCAAAACACCTGCACTACAATGAGTCAATGCCTGCTTCAAGAAAGCAGGGTTTTTAAATGTATAGCCCAATCGTCTGCTTAGGCGTTGCAAATCTTTTGGAACCAATATCGTACCTCATCGCTTAATGTATAGGTCTGACCCCTAGTGGATAAGGCGACCTATTTTCGACCAACGAATACTATCCGTCTTACCATTCCAACTCATCCACACCAAGAAGGCCCTACCACGCAAATATTCATTGGGTGTAAATCCCCAAAAACGACTATCTGCGCTGTCGTCTCGGTTATCTCCCATCATAAAATATTGACCTGGGGGTACGACAACATCAAAATCATCAGCAGGAACATCAGGCCGTATATAAATGTCATGGACAACACCGTTCAGATTTTCACGGTATTTTGCCACAGCATGACCTGAGCTTTCATCCGTTGTGTATTCGACAAAGGTCTGCTTCATTGTTTTGCCATTGATAGACAATACTTTATTGTGATAACTCACCTTGTCGCCCGGCACACCAATAACCCTTTTAATATAATCATAAGAAGGATCCGGAGGCCAACGAAACACCGCCACATCTCCAGTCTTAGGATTAGAAACGCGCATTATTTTTGTTTCTAAAACAGGAAGCCTCAATCCATAAGCAAATTTATTCACTGCAACAAAATCCCCCACAAGTAAAGTAGGCTCCAAAGAACCAGAGGGAATGCGAAACGGCTCTACTAAAAAAGACCGTAATATTAGTACAAGAACAAATACGGGAAAAAAAGAACGGGAATATTCAATGATCCGACCAGGTTTCTCTTCAGGTTTACGTCTTTTGGCAAAATAAAGAACATCCAGTAAGTATACAAACCCACTTACTAAAGAAAGAATAACTAATAACAAAGCGAAATTCATAGTTTAACTGTTCCTATCATCACTGAGAGTCTGCTGACATTTCGCTAACTTGGGCCAAAATGGCTTGATTGTCGAGATTTACCCCTCACCCCTACCCTCTCCTCCCACAAGGGGAGAGGGAGAATAATGAGTACCTCTCCCCCTTGTGGGAGAGGTCGACGCGCATAGCGCGGCGGGTGAGGGGCAAAAACCTCGACAATCAAGCCATTTTGGCCAAGATAGTAGAAATAGCAGCAGACCTCCTATTTTTTTCTGTCGGTCTGAAATACAGCCATAAATGCTTCTTGGGGTATTTCTACTTGCCCCACCTGCTTCATGCGTTTTTTACCGGCTTTTTGTTTCTCTAGCAGCTTCCTTTTGCGCGTTACATCTCCGCCGTAGCATTTTGCGGTAACGTTTTTGCGCAATGCTTTCACGGTTTGGCGTGCAATGATATGGCTGCCTAAAGCAGCTTGAATAGCTACATCAAACATCTGACGTGGAATTAACTCACGCATTTTGTCAACCAATGCTTTGCCGCGACTATAAGCATCCGATCGATGAACAATAACAGCGAGAGCATCCACACGCTCGCTATTAATCAACACATCCATTTTTACCAAATCAGCTTCTTGAAAACGTATAAAGTTATAATCAAGCGAGGCATAGCCGCGACTTACTGATTTTAAACGATCAAAAAAATCGGATACGACCTCACTCATGGGCAAATCATAGGTAACAGAAACCTGACGTCCACTGTAGGTCATATTCACTTGTACGCCACGACGCTCCACACACAAAGTTATAATCTGGCCTAAGTAATCCTGTGGCACCAGGATATTGGCACGTACAATAGGTTCAAACATCTGTTTAATTTGTTGTGACGGGAGGAGCTGTGATGGATTGTCGATCATCAATGTTTCCCCTTTTGTTGTTATAACTTGGTAAACAACAGTCGGTGCAGTGGAAATCAGATCGAGGTTATATTCACGCTCCAACCTTTCCTGAATGATTTCCATATGAAGCATACCCAAAAAACCACAACGAAAACCAAAACCCAATGCTTCGGAAGACTCTGGTTCATAAAATAGGGAAGCATCATTAAGACTAAGTTTGGCCAAAGCTTCACGAAATGCTTCAAAATCATCAGCACTAATAGGAAAAAGACCTGCGTAAACTTGTGGCTTAACTTTTTGGAAACCAGGTAAAGGAGCCGTGGCCTGATTCTTTTCAAGTGTTAGCGTGTCACCCACAGGAGCGCCTTGAATGTCTTTGATTCCAGCCACCACATAACCTACTTCACCAGCTTGTAATACATCAAGCTTGGTGCGTTTAGGAGTGAAAATGCCAACCTGGTCAACCTCATAGGTTTTACCCGTTGACATCACCCGCATTTTATCGCCTTTTTTTAGAGAACCATTGGCAATACGAACCAAAGAGACTACACCGAGATAACTATCAAACCAGGAATCAATAATTAAAGCCTGAAGAGGTGCATTGATATCGCCTTTCGGGGGAGGAATACGAGCAACAAGCGCTTCAAGAACGTCTTCGACCCCGAAACCACTCTTGGCACTAGCACGAATAGCATCTTTTGCTTCAAGACCGATAATATCTTCGATTTCGCTAATCACTCGCTCAGGCTCAGCTTGTGGTAAATCAATCTTATTTAGAACAGGCAAGATTTCCAGGGACTGATCAATTGCTGTATAGCAAACAGCCACCGTTTGGGCTTCTACACCCTGTGCAGCATCAACAACAAGAATTGCCCCCTCACAGGCAGCAAGCGAGCGTGAAACCTCGTAGCTAAAATCCACATGACCAGGGGTATCAATAAAATTAAGCAAATACGTTTTGCCATCGCGCGCAGTATAGTTTAAGGAAACACTTTGTGCCTTAATAGTAATCCCGCGTTCACGTTCGATATCCATGGAATCAAGGACTTGATCAGCCATTTCTCGATCAGACAATCCTCCACAAAGCTGAATAAAACGGTCAGCTAATGTGGATTTACCATGATCAATATGTGCAATAATGGAAAAATTACGAATTCGCGTTAAATCGCTCAACTGAAAAACCTGGTCATAAAAATAAATTATTTTAGCTCAATTATTAGTATCCAGAAAGTATTTCAATATCCCCTAGGCATAATACCAATATTTGCCGCTGATTCTTTTCTATACTAAAATCCATCACTTTATGATTGAATAAGGATAACTAATGCGCCGACTCACTATGCTTTGTTTGGCCTTGATTACATTTTTAGTGAGCGCTGTTACTCTGGCTGACACAGCCTTTACACAGCGCGAAGATGTACAACATTTTATCAATTCTATGGTTAAGCAGTACGGCTTTGACAAAGCAGAGCTTACTGCGGTAATGAATGAAGTTCAACTGCAACCACAAATTATTGAATCAATGGATAAGCCTTATGAGAAAAAGAGTTGGGATGCATACAAACAATTATTTTTAACCCCTCAACGAGTACAAAGCGGAATTGATTTCTGGAAAAACAATCAAAAGGCCTTAGAAAAAGCTGAAAAAAAATATGGCGTACCTGCAAATATCATTGTAGCCATTCTCGGAGTCGAAACCCTTTATGGCAAACATCAGGGTAACTATCGTGTCATTGATGCTTTGTCCACCTTGGCTTTCAATTACCCCAAACGATCTAAATTCTTCACTAAAGAATTAACTCACTACCTTTTACTTTGCCGGGAACACAATGTTTCTCCCACAACATACATGGGTTCTTATGCAGGTGCTATGGGGAAACCGCAATTTATGCCGAGTAGCTATCGCCATTATGCTGTAAACTTCACCGGCAATACTAAGAAAGATTTAATGAATGATGATGAAGCAGTGATTGCCAGCATCGCCAATTATTTTCATAAACATGGTTGGCAGATGAATCAAGGAATTGCTCAACCCGCAAAAGTTGAAGGCACCCGTTATAAAAAAATTAACACAGCATACAAAACTGCCGCGTATCAATGGCAACAATTAACTGCAGCAGGGATCAAACCTCTAACTGCCGCTTTCCATAAGCCGAGTAAAGCTGGTTTGGTTGAGTTAATCAACCAGAATGGTTCAGAATATTGGCTAGCCTATCCTAATTTTTATGTTATTACCCGCTACAATAGCAGCCCCCAATATGCCATGGTCGTTTACTTGTTGTCACAACAATTAAAGCTACAATGGGCAGCCGCTAATGTTGGCAGGAAATACGCTTACGTGTAAGCTGTTATTTAAGAGACTGTTCATTCTATTTAATGGCAACCACCTTTATCTACCAAGGATGTCATGGCTACATGCTTTCTATTTATTCACCATCTTAACGACAACGGTTGTCTGAGTTTGGGCCTTGATCCTCAAGGTCAGATAATAGCTCCGCTCGCGCAACGCAGTTTTAGCGACATAAAAGAACTACAAAAGAACTGTCAGACCATTGTCGTTCTTCCTACATCGCTTTTTAGCATCCATCGTCTAAGTTTGCCCTGGCTTGCAGAGAAAAAAGCCCGTGCGGCCCTTCCTTTCGCTCTTGAGGATAAGCTCGCCCAAAATGTGAATACTTTACATTTTGCCTTCGATCGCAACTATTACAGCGAGGGACAATATTTAGTGATTGTGGGGGACAAAATTTATCTCTCGGAGTTAATGGCAAAACTTGATGAGCTTGGAATTACTTTCAATCTCCTAACCTTGGATTGGTTTGCATTAAATAACAATGAAGCGGCTATTCTAGAATCTAATTTGATTATCAACGATGAAGAATTCCAAGGTGCACTAGAACCTGATGTAGCTGGATTTTATCTAAACAAATCACTAATAACCCCAGAAGAACACCCTATTTACAGTTTCAACGATAGCCATACTGTGTTACTCAGTTTGCCGAAACAAAAGGTGACAGAAATAAAAGAGTCTTCTTACATTTGGCTTGCACAACGGCTGCAAAAGATAAAACCAATTAATCTATGTCAAGGTGGGCTAGAGCACGGAAGTAAGCAAACGACAACAAAACGTTGGTATCAAGCCGCGGGGCTTATGGGCTTTTTATGGTTGATAAGTTTTATCGGCAATTATTGGACGACTTTGCATGCATTAAATAAGGATACAGCTGAATTAGATGCACAAATCGCTGTAATTTATCATGAATTTTTTCCCCAAGCACAACAAGTCATCAGCCCGAAATTTCGTATCACACAGTTACTAAAAAGCAACCAAAGTAATTCAGACAGTAGTTTTTGGCATTTACTAAATACCTTAGCCAAAACGTTTAACTCGAGTTCCATGAGTTTTGAACAAATTCGTTTTCAAAATCAAATCCTTTTGGTGACCTTGGCAACTTCAAATTTTGAGGAATTGGAAAGCTTGCAGACTCGTTTACAAAAAGCAAACGTAAACGTTCGACAAACACAAGCATCAACCGAGCATGACAAAGTTGTTAGCACATTGGAGTTAAGCTTGTGATGAATTACTGGAATAACCTAAATGAAAGAGAACGATGGATGGTGGGTATCACTGCTGTTTGTGTTCTTTTTTATTTATTTTATCTTCTTATATACTCTCCGTTAACTACCGCGGTCGACAGCAAGTCCGGGCAGTTAAAAGAAAAAAAAGAAACCCTCACATGGATGCAGCAAGCTCGACAACAACCAAAAAATAAAAAAAATCCGCAAGTGATTAGCAACGCCAAGTTATTAGCCCTAATCGATGGTCAGCTCACTAGTAGCACGTTAAAGCGGTTTACTTATCAATTACAACAAACAGGTTCAGGAGATGTTCAATTATCTTTTGATCAGGTTCCCTTTAACTCATTTTTATCTTGGTTATGGACTTTAACGAATAATTATGCCATTACACTAAAGCAATTTAGTGCTGAGAAAACAGATACCCCGGGCGTAGTAAAACTTACGGTTCTTATTGCTACAAAATAATATTATGGGAGACCCTCCTATTCTGCACTGCCATTAAATTAAGCCTTCTCGAATCCCCGCGGCATCGACCGCGGGGTCCATCATGTCAGTCTGGACATGGATATCGCGGTCAAGCCGCGGTAATTCGAGAATGGAAAAATCCTAACTTAATGGCAGTGCCCCTATTCTGCGTTATTTTGTATATTTCCCCAATGCTGAATATCAGCGCCTTGTTTAATATCTTCCGGCAAATTGTTTAGAGCTTTCTGAGCTTCTTCATAACTATTGTAACTACCATAAACTCCTTTGTAATATGCTCTTCCATCGCCTCCATGATACTTAATTTGTGCTGTGCGATCATTCTTAGGTACTTTATAAAGTTTGCGTGCCACTTCAGATGCTTTTTCCCCACCAGCAACTTCAATGGTATACCCTTGAGGATTTTGACTATGCACCCAAGTGCTGTCTACATTTTTATGAGAAACGGGGGAGTGATCGGGCCCAACATGATAGGAGTCAGGTATATTGACCTCGCCACGTTGATAACGATAATCAACATCACCATAGATTGTGAAATAAGTACTCGGATGGGGATAATACTGGTAGGCTGGATAATTCGTGTACTGACTGCCCTCAAATGTGGAGCAAGCACAAAGACTGCTAACACAAACACAGACTGGCAGGAATTTCGTCGTTTTCATGGCCCTTCTCCCTTATAAGCTGCCTGAGTTTCTCAGGGTCGCTTTTTTTCTTATATGGGATCCTTCATCTACTCTAAGATGATTTTGTGTCTAATATGGTTATCTTTCAAATCCTAAAAAACTTTAGCAATCTGTGTTGTTTCAATTCAGCGGATCGAATAAAGTATAAGACTTTCATTGATGAAGTGAACATGTGGACCCATAGACGCTCCGGACAAAATCATCAGCGAGGTAATCAGGATCACCGAGATTCCTACGAACGAGATAGAACGCGAGTCATTCATTGCCCCGCCTTTCGTCGACTACAGCGGAAAACCCAAATTTTAGGGACAGGCGAGGGTGATTTTCATCGAACACGACTCACCCATTCACTTGAGGTGGCTTCCATAGGTCGAAGCATCGTTCGTAACCTTGCAACCAACCAGCAACCAATCATATTGCCTAGCTTACTACCCAATGATGATTTAATTTCAGTCATTTGTCTTCTTCATGATATCGGACATCCCCCTTTTGGACACGGAGGGGAAGTCGCTTTGAATTATATGATGCGGAATCACGGGGGCTTTGAAGGGAATGGTCAAACATTACGTCTATTAGCAAAAACAGAGGATAGCTACGGTCCCTACGGGATGGATTTAACAAGGCGCTCTTTATTGGGAATACTTAAATACCCAGTCACTCGTGCAAAAGTGGTTGCCCGGGAATTACCTCATCCTGTAGATGGCGCAAATAAGATGACTCGAATCAATGATTGGCTCCCACCTAAAGCCTACTTTGACAGTGAGCAAGCAGAGGTCGATTGGCTTTTGTTACCATTTAGTGAGGAGGACAAAAACTTATTTCAGTCCCTAGTTAAGGAACCACAGGCAAGAGAACATGGGGAGTCAGCCTATCGCAGTTTTGATTGTTCCATCATGAATGTGGCTGATGATATCGCTTATGGGGTTCACGATTTAGAAGATGCCATCCATTTACGGTTAATTCACCGTGAACAACTCGACAACCACCTTTTTCACCAACTGTTAGCCGAGACACCTCTTGCAGCAAATCAACACCGATTCATTCATTCTCTATTTAGCCGAGAAGCTCATGAGCGTAAACAAACCATCGGTGAAATGGTGAATTATTTTATTACTGCAACGCAAATCACCATTACTAATGACTATTTTGAGAATAATCTGTTAAAGCATAATATTGTCCTTGTACCAGAAGCTCGAGCTTTATTGGATTATTTTAAAAAACTCATTTATCAACTTGTTATTGACTCGCAAGCAGCACGCACGTTCGAATATAGTGGACAAACGGTGATATTGCGCCTATTTGAAGCGATAAGCTCAAATCCAGGTGGTTTATTGGACACTAAAAATCGTGAGTTATTCCACCAAGCCGAAGAAGAGAAAGCCGTCTATAGAATCATTTGTGATTACATCGCCAACATGACTGATGAATATGCCTATCGTATATATGAACGCTTATTTGGCTTTAACACGCGAACCTTATTCGAAAGGCTGTAATACACATACTAGGCAACGACCCTAAGAAAATTGTTGATCAACAATCTTCATAACCTCAAGATATTATTGCAAAAACCATCTTTAGGAAGAACAAAAAGAAAAGTAACTGCAAAAAAAAGGGTACAAATACGTTCGATTATTGTATAATATGTTCACATCTTGAGAAATTAAACAACGTTTTAAGTATAGTGTATGAAAATTGCTATTATTGGTGCAGGTTGGTATGGGTGTCATTTAGCCCTAGAATTAAAGAAAGCTGGTTATGATGTTACCCTTTATGAAAAAAAGGAAGATATCTTACTAGGAACATCTGGCGATTTTTCCATAAGGTTACACGTAGGTGCTCATTACCTTCGCTCAGAAGCCACACAAGATTCTTGTCAAAAAGATAAGGCAAGCTTTTCCCAAGCTTATCCTGAATTCATTGTGCCTCATGAATATTCTATCTATGCATTAGGACAATATGACGCCTTGGGTCATCCATCCAGGGTTGATCAACCTGAGTTTGAAAGAGTTTGTCATCGCTTCCCAACATGTGAAGAAGTTGAATTAGATAAATATGGCTTTAAAGAGGTTGATACCGCGTTCAATTTTGATGAACCGAGTCTTGTGATCGGCGATCGGTTACGTAATCTGATGAAAGATAAATTAAAACAGGCTGGTATTAACGTTGTATGCAATCACCCTGTTTCGAACCTATCATCCAATCCCGATGGTGTTATCCTTACTGGTAAGGATGGCGCCGAAATTAACTATGACTATGCGATTAATACTACAGGTTTCCAAGCTTTGGTGCCGGATATAACAGATAAATTCCCAGTTCCAATGGAGGTTGTTTATCAACCTTGTCTTGGTTTGAAATATAGAGATACCAAACCTCAGGGAAAGCCTATTTCATTTATAGTTATGGATGGTTTTTTCCCCTGTGTGATGCCATGCATAGAAGATGATCCTTTTAAAAATACATATATTTTAACAAATGGCGCTTATACGATTCTTAATTCCTGTAAAACGCCAGAGGAAGCTTATGCAGTCTTAAATCAATTGACTGACGATTTTGTTAAAACAAAAATAAATACACGCTCTCAAGACGAAATGAAGCGTTTTTGGCCTGAGTTTGGTCAGCGATTTGAATATGAAGGTTGGAAGGGAGCTGTACTCGCTAAAATTAGAACCAAAACAGAATTCCGCAGTGCGGTAACATTCGCAAAAGATCGTGTTATCTACATGATCCCTGGAAAGATAAGCAATGTTATGAGCGTGGGGCCAGAGGTTCAGGCATTATTAGAGGATAGTCATTGTTTAACTGAAAACGGGATACGGTTTGTGAGAGGTGGCGTACTTGATGGAGCAAGGACGGAAATTATGACAAAACCCACGCTAAATGAACCGAACACCTGTAATCTACAAACCTACGATACATTAAAGACAGAAACTGGAAAGAGGGAAAAAGGAGAAACAAAGATAGGAACCAAGGTTAGACCAGATGAGCTGGGTACACCGCCTAGAACATTAAAGCCAGAAGAGTCTGCTACATTAGTTGACGCGGATGGACCTAAAACATCGAAGATGGAAACTAACACTAAACGACAAGATGATGGACGAGATGATGACCTGAATCCGCCTAGAACATTAAAGAGAGAAAGAACTCCCAGCACACCTTATTCGTTTTTCTCTTGTTGCAGTAGTAATGCCAATAAAGTCCGTCCATTACTCAAACAACGGGAGCATATGAAAGGCATTGAACCTGTGAGATCCTTTCCAACGGCTCAATGCTAAGATCTGAGTAGAAGTTATAGTGTCAAAAAGGACGACAACATTGATTGGATTTGAAGAAAATTTAACCAACACTATCATTGATCATCTGCCTGCACAGATTTTTTGGAAGGATTGCAATTTAATTTATCAGGGCTGCAACACTGCTTTCGTTAAATCATTAGGGTTGCACTCCAAAGAGGAAATCATTGGCAAATCAGACTTTGACTTACCTGTTTCCGAGAAAAATAGTGCCCGCTATCGGGCAGACGATCGAAAAATCATCCAGTCTAAAGAACCCAAGCTTGGTATTGAAGAATATCAAATTTTAAATGATGGCACGGAGCGAGTTCTAAGTACAAGCAAGGTTCCCCTCCTTAATAAAAAAGGTGAAGTTTGTGGGGTATTGGGTATCTATATTGATATTACCGATAGAATTAAAATGGAGAGATCATTAGCTAAAGCCAAGGAACAAGCTGAGTTATCCAATAAAGCAAAGACTGAATTTATTGCTAATATGAGCCATGACATTCGCACCCCAGTCAGTGGCATCATTGGCATCTCCAAGTTATTAGAAGAACGATTTGAACACCCCGAAGAGAAACAATATGCGCACTGGATTAATGAAAGTGGACAGCAGCTCCTAAGTCTATTAAATAGCGTATTGGATATTATCTCCGCTAGTCATAGCCTAGAGAAAGATCTAATTGAAGAAGAATTTGATCTCCATCAAACATTAAAAAATTTGGTAAATCTTGAACTACCTACTATCAAGCTCAAGGGACTTGAATTAAAACTTGATTTTGACCCTAAAATTAAGAATGCCATTATTACCGACCGCACTAAACTAGTGAGGATCTTACTTAATTTGATTGGCAATGCGATTAAATTTACTGACAAAGGCAGCGTCGGTGTAAATGTAAGAGAAGTTGAAACATTAGATGATCATCAATTGCTTGAATTCACTATCTGGGATACAGGAATAGGTATCCCGGCAGAATTGCAACAGCAAGTTTTTGAGAGGTTTTATCGCGTAAACCCCTCCTACAAAGGCAAATATGACGGGCATGGAGTAGGTCTACATATTGTACGTAACTATTTAACCCTTTTAGGCAGTGAAATTAAATTAGAAAGTGAACCTGAAGTCGGCACAAAAGTCACTTTTATCTTGCGGGTTAAATTAGGTGAACCCTTGTCCATTTCAGATAGCTCCTCCACTTCATCTGAGCATGAGATCAGGAGGATGGATAAACGACTTGAGGTGGCCACCATCTTATTGGTAGAAGATAATCCAGTTGCTTTACGCATTGCTGAATCACTAATTCAGCGAACGGGTTGTCGGTATGTTTCAGCATTGAATGGCGAAGAAGCTTTGAGCTTAATCGGGAAAAATGACTTCGATTTAGTGCTAACCGATATTGGCTTACCTGGGATGTCAGGGCAAGAATTATCTGCTGCGATTCGAAGCTTGCCAGAAACAAATAAAAATAGCATTCCTATTATCGGCTTAACCGCACATGCAGTGAAGAAAGTAGAAGAAGACTGTCTTAAAGCCGGGATGGATAAGATTCTAACTAAACCCCTCTCAATTAGGATTTTGCAAGACATCTTAGAGGACTTTCTAACGAATAAAAAATTCAAGGCTAGCATACCTCCCGGATACCTAGGCTATGAGCTACCAGAAACAGAACAGGACCTGTTTAAACTGGAAAACTTTCCTTTATTTGATGCTAATACAGCTTTGATTAACTTAGGGTCAAAAGAAACGGTCAAAGAATTATTGGACATCATGCTACATGATAATTTACCACAAGAAGAACTTGATCTTAGGAAAGCCTACCAGGAAAAACGCTGGGATAACATTGAAAAAATCGCGCATAAATTAAAAAGCAGTGCCTTATACTGTGGCACAATAAAATTACGGTATGCTTGCCAGTATTTAGAACGCTACCGTAAAGCGGGGCATTTGCGTTTGCAAGAAGAGCTTTACCACCAACTTCATGCTGTAATTATGGAAACCAAAAAGGCTATCCAGGATTGGTTGATATCAGTCTAGAAAAGAAGCCCTCCTTCCGTGCCACCCCCCTGTTCAAGATCGTACCCGTCAAAATTAGCGTGCCATGTACTAGTTTACTAAAGCCTTCCAAATGCTCCAACGAGGCTGCTCATCTTTGATAGGTCTTATTAAGATCCATTGGCTATACATATTCTTTTGAAAACCATCATTTTTCTTTAACTCAAGCCAATAATTCAAAAATCTAAGAAATTGAGGAGAGTTACTTCGAATCATATAAGCCATTAAAAATGGAGCTGGGACTCCAAATGGGACGACCGAAACATATTCAGGATGAGCTAAAACCCAAACTCGGGTTTGTGCTTCACTCCATAGCATGGCATTAATTCGTTGTTGCTCAAAAGCCACGGCTGGTGCATTACCGCTTGCATTTTGCAAAATAATAATATTTGCATTAGGGAAATTTTGTCTAATTAAAGGGATTAACACAGGATCGTTAAATACGCCTATCTTTAAATTGTTTATATTTCGAATTTGATTAGCATCTTTATAGTTATCTTGATATTGCTTAGGTACCACCAAAGAAATAGGACTACGAAAATAAGACTCTGTGAACATGACATTTTGTAATCTTTGCTCAGTAACATAGATTGCTGACATGGCAATATCGAACATATTGCCTTCAAGATCATTGATTAGATATTCCCACGTAAATGGAACAAATTCTAGAGAAACATGAAGCGCTTGTGCAAGAGAATAAGCATATGCAATGTCATATCCAACCAATTGATGTTTATCATTATAAAATACAAAAGGACGCATATCCGCATTAAAACCAACTCTCAAAACACCTGACCTTTGTATACGGAATAATGTATCTTCGTCCGTATTGACAGGAGCAATTTTAGATTCATCAAAAGGCGGCATGACAGTCGCCTTAACCCCATTGGTTAATGCCTGATCGATAGAAAACGAATTTAAGCGATTATAATTTTTTGTGGCTGGATTAGGAAAAAAATATTTTAAAAATTGAACCAAAAGAACCAATAGGAAACAGGCTATCAATAGGTGAGTTACTATTCTTTTATAATTTATTGTGAGATTACCCGTAAAAGCAAAGGTAACCAAAATAGTCACGAAAGAAAACCCCATCACGGAAGCAAGTATTTGGCCATAACGGATTAAGGGCATGATACCTAAATAAAGATTATTAGTATCATTAGGTAGATTTAACCAATCACTAAGAAATAAAACAGCATCAATAGAAGTTGTCGGTGAGCCAATGGATGACAAGTATGAAATTAAAGGTAAAAGGATGTGCTTAAAGTTAGTAATGTTTTGATTGAAGAACAGTAAGGCAAATAACATAAAAAGATAAACAAAAAAATTACCAACTTGTGCAATTGGATAGCCGATTAAAAGCGTCGTCTGAATAATATCTACTGTCTCTCTGCTAGGCGTTATTTGCTGTTTTTGTGTAATAAATTTTACAGTTGCTTGGCGGACATAAGGCAGCGCAACAACTGATAAGGTGGTAGAAACAGAAATAATCAAAGCATTGCGGAGTTCAAAAAAGAGAGACTTGTAATGAATATCAGTACATGAAGAAATAATAACTGGAATCAGCCAAAATGTTAGCAATACGATTCCAATACTGAATAAAATTAAAAATTCGCTAAGCGCAGTCAGTTGATCAATTCTAATAGTCCCTGAGATTTTTGCCAACAAAGAAAAAGCAGCCAAAGGAGCAAATCGAACTAGCCAATTCCAAAACGACAAACAAGTCTTATTAATTATCTCTAAAATATTAAAAAAAATGGTTTTGTTAGCGATAAACTGTAGTGTAATGCCAAAAAAAATACAAAAGATAACGATGGCAGGCACATAATTATTGGCCAAAGCATAAAATAAGTTATATGGAATTAATAATTCAAGAATAGAAGATTTTGTTGCGTAATCAGTTTGCTGTGGACTTGTTAAAGGGATATTTAAGGGGATGGACAAACCCAATATGATTAAGATGCCCAAAGTTATAAAGATTAATAATAAATAAATCCACCAACTTTTTTTTAGTAATTTAAGTGAAATATGTGGCGATAAATCACCTAGACTACTTAACAAAGTACAAATAATATAAGGGAAAACGACTGACTCTAATAACATCGTGTAGATCGTACCAATGAATCCTAACGGAGCTGCCTTATCACCAAAAAATAAACCAACGAGAATACCAAGAATAGAAGAAATAATAACTTGAACAGGAAGTGATGGTGAGACAAATAATAATGGCTTCTCTTTAGGTATTGGACTTTGCATATTGATTAATCCTTTAACCTGAATCTTTCATCAACAATGGTTTTTTTTCTATATGTAAATTCAATCACTTAAAGCATATATGAATTTCTGCATGACAAATTGTACCTTGAATATCATCTCATTTTCACCTCTTATCACAAAAAGTTGAGAACGAATTGCTATTAGGTGAAAAACAAGATCGTTAGCTATCAAAATTAGATGGCCACTGTAGTACTGGCTCAAAGGAGCTTGTTGAACTCATTGGATGAAATGGCGTCCCCAGGGGGATTCGAACCCCCGTTACCGCCGTGAAAGGGCGATGTCCTAGGCCTCTAGACGATGGGGACCTGGACGGGGCTGTTACATTTCTACTATCTTGGCTGAAGAGCCTTGATTTTCTGCGCTTCGCTGCTCACATACTTTGTGTATGCTGCGCTGCGATGCTCGAAAATCAAAGCTCTTCAGCTCAAGCTAGCGAAATGTAACAGCCCCTACTAAACTGATTTTTTTATATCAACGCTAAAAATGGCGTCCCCAAGGGGATTCGAACCCCTGTTACCGCCGTGAAAGGGCGATGTCCTAGGCCTCTAGACGATGGGGACCCTAAACGTTTCACCATCATCAATTGCAATTGATGATGGTGGAGCTAGGCGGGATCGAACCGCCGACCTCTTGCATGCCATGCAAGCGCTCTCCCAGCTGAGCTATAGCCCCGAAATTGAGAATCGAAGTTTAATGAGGCACCTCAACACTGTCAAGCAAATTTTGCGATACTGTTCATTTTAACTGCGTCATTCCCGCGTAGGCGGGAATCCATTCTGGGGTGACATGAGGCTTTAATTAGGATGGATCCCCGCCTACACGGGGATGACACAGTAAATGCGCCCTAATTTTGCTGAAAGTTCTTAAGCTTTTAAGAGATGGCAACTATAATGCTGCTTTTTTATTGCTTTTTAGTATTCACTCGAGGATTTTTTTATGCCTTCATTAATCAAATTATTTCGAAAAGTACATGATAATTATGAGAAATATTTAAGCAACGGCGATCTAAATGCCCTAGAGAACAGTATACGACTGTATGAGAAAATTCAAGAGCGTGACATTCAAAGAAATTTACAAAAAGCAAACGTTTTCGAGTTAGAAGGTTGCAACAACGTTTTATTTTTGGTTGCAAAAACATACACTGCTTACGTTTTCGCTAAAAGAAACGAACTAACCTCAAAGCAAATTAATAGGATACTTTCCAAGGCCACTAAGTGTTACAATTTTATCAGTCACTACGTAGAACAAATCCCTCCTTTTAGCCTACCAAAGGAACTAGGGCAACAGAATACTGCAGCACAATTTTATAAGAGAAAGATGAGGTTCCACCAAGCAGAAATGAAGTTATTTTTTATTAAAAAACAATCACTTGATGATGCTTCTGCTACCCTTGCCTCTGACCTAAATACTATTATTGCAATATGCTCCAAATTCAAAAAGTTAATTAAAGACAGTTATAGAGATCCTTACCTACGCGAAGCTTTGAACATCGATGATGAATTGATTGGTTCAATTGACCATGAGTTAGAAGAAGCAAGAGAACTTTTAGGGCAGATAAGCCTGGAAAACACAGCATCGTCTTCCTCCAATATTACAAGCATGGAGATTGAGAATTCCGATGAAAGCAAAGGCAAAGCTAAAGCGCCACATGCACCTGAAGATGAAGATTTCATTCATGAGCTAGAAGAAGACCTTCCTTCTTCTTCTGCCTCAATCTCAGAATTGGCCCAAGATACGGATGTTTCATCCAGAGAAATACCCTCTTACGAAGCGCCCACAAACATGCAATCAGAGTCAGGTTTAGAGATTTTAAGTACATTGGCTCTTAACTTTTTACCTCTAAATCTTGAGTCCATGTCCATTCCTAAAGAAATAATGATTGTCGAAACATCTCCTTTCTCCACCCAACCAAGCACTACCTCTTCCTCTGACTTCTCTGCACAACCAGCTCAGTGGACCAATGACAGTGATGAATGTTGTCGATTATTAGATAATTGGAGTGAGCTATATTTTGCTCATCAAGAAGACATAGGGGAACAAATGAAAAAGGCCCTTATCTTCGAAAAACTGGCCCACATCTTATTGTTGGCTGCAGGTAAACTTCAACAATCAAGTCTCATATTTCAAGGTAAAAATCTTAATCCCGCCATGCATCTCGGCGTTCAGTTTTTACTCAAATCAGTGGAGTTAGCGGTCAATACCCCTTATGCAGCAACTGCAGCCAGGGAAAAATTATCACGGCGATATGCTGAATTACTCAAACCATTTACAATTGTTCCCTTCCTAAAAGAAACCTTGCACTCTAACCAATATCTAACGAATATTGGCAGGAGATTGGCACGAGAAGAAAGACTTATTGATTTGAACCATACAACCATTAATGCAGCTGTTACTAATGTATTCGAAGCATTGGCGCAAAAATGTTCTTCTGAGGACTACGAAACAATAAAGCAAATCTGTTTTGAATCAATTAAAAGCGCCTCTAACCGATTAACAACTCAATTTCATTCCTCCAATTTTAGTTTCGCCTAAAATATCTTGATGACAGGGATTTTAAAAATCCCTGTCATTGTCTTCTTAACAAGCTTGAGCTAAAGTGATCCCCGTCCAATACCCCCTCATCCTGCCCTTTCCCACGAGGGGAGAGGTCGACGCGCCCAGCGCGGCGGGTGAGGGGAGCGCGAACAACGCCACGGGACATTGCGACTTTTACAGCCGCTAAAAAGTGCGCAAGACAACTAAATTAAGGATAGATTATGTTCGTGAATGCGATTGTCAGACCCCCCGCACCCTCTTTGGTGGCTGGGCTAACCACTTTCTTAGAACTCGGTGTACCTGATTATGATTTAGCTATTGTGCAACATCAAAACTATGTTCAAGCTTTAGTTGATTGTGGTGTGGAAGTGAGCGTACTTAATCCTCTCGAGGCTTATCCTGATTCTTGCTTTGTTGAAGATGTGGCATTATTGACTGAAAAATTAGCCATACTCACCAATCCAGGTGCCAAATCAAGACAGGGAGAAGTCTTCGAAATAGCCCCCATACTTAATGCATTTTATAAGGACAACATAACCAGAATAACTACACCTGCAACGGTGGATGCTGGGGATATCCTTAGAATCGATGATCATTTTTACATCGGTTTGTCACAAAGAACAAATGTGGAGGGAGCTCAACAAATAAGTCAGTTATTAACAGCCCTTGGTTTTACCGCTTCTACCATCGTGTTAAGAGAATTTCTGCATCTTAAGACAGGTGTGAGCTATCTGGGCCATGGGTATTTATTGGTAAGTGGTGAATTGATAAATCATCCGCAATTTAGCCAGTTTAAACAACTTCCTGTTGTAGCAACAGAGATTTATGCTGCCAATTGCATCCTCGTAAATGGAATTGTTTTGATGCCTGCTGGCTTTCCTAAGACAAAAAAGATGATACAAGATATGGGTCTCTCAGTGCGCACTTTAGATGTCAGCGAATTTAGAAAAATTGATGGCGGCCTAAGTTGTTTATCCCTGAGATTTTAAATGAACAAACAACTCTCTGTACTAAGTCTCAGTTTAATTACAATTTGCTCAGTAGACAGTATTCGCAATCTGCCGGCCGCAGCGATGGCGGGTAATCAATTGGTACATTATTTTCTACTTGCTTTGATATTTTTTTTACTGCCTTGTGCTTTCATTGCAATATGGTTCTCAACAACATCCCATCAGGGTATCTATGGTTGGGTTAAGCAAGGATTAGGGCAGCCGTTTGCCTGTATGGCCATTTGGTTTCAGTGTGTGCAAAATGTTCTTATTTATCCTACTTTTTTTAGCTTTATTGCTGGTACTCTTTTATATGGTTTTTCACCAAAATTAATCACCAACCATCATTTCGTTTTTTTTATTATCCTAAGCCTCATTTGGGGGTTAACATGGATTAATTTAAAAGGAATACATGTCTCCAGCCGCTTCAATAGTTTTTGTACTTTGGTGGGATTATTGCTTCCTTTTACGATTATTCTTGCCATGGGAGGAGTTTGGTATTTTACCCATAGTTACAATATCATCATTCAGTCCCCTACGGTTAATGCTTCTTCTTGGACATCGTTAACAGCAATTATGCTATCTTTTTGTGGGCTTGAAATAGCTGCAGTTCACGCAAAAGAAAGCCAGCCAGGCTCCTTTCCCAAGGCAATGATTATCTCGGTTATCGTGATCTTCCTTACTATGTTATTTGGCGCTCTAACTTTGGCCATGATCATCCCTCTACAACAATTAAGCTTTATCAGCAGTATTCCTCAATTAATTGACTTGTTTTTTCGTGAAATGCATTGCGGCGAAATGGCTTTTTTCATCAATGGCTTAATTGCTTTGGGTTGCATCGGAACCGCAAATAACTGGATCATCGCTCCAATTAAAGGTCTAAGCTTTGCGATTGATGAAGGATTTCTTAGTCCCAAGCTGATGCAAATGAATCCCAATCATGCGCCAGCAAGACTTCTTACATTACAAGCGTTGATTGTATCGATTATTAGCTGTCTGTTTTTAATTTTCCCTTCAATAAATGCGTCTTATAGGATCTTGTTAAATGCTGCGACACAACTTTACTTATTGATGTATATCTTGCTTTTTCTAAGTGCACTCAGGATTGGTTTCAGCGCAAACAAGCTCCCTATTATCGTTATTATCTGGTCTTTTCTGGGACTTTTAGGAATTAGTATCGGCCTTGGAGTAAGTTTTATTCCACCCGCATCTTCGTATTTAAATTTCAAATTCCTTTATGCTCTATTAAGTGGGTTATTCCTTATTTTCGTGATCTTTTTTCCTCTTATCGTTTTAAACAAAGGATTTATTACCAAGCCAGGCTGTCCTGAAGTATGTGAGTAAAAATAAAGGCGGCCAAATAATAGGCACGCCTTTAATATTTCCTTTAAGCTTGAGTAGCTTCGGCGCGTCTTTTTGCTGCCTTTTTATATTGTTTCCAATCACGATCTTTTGCAAAAACAAAACTTGCTGCTTCTTCAATAAAAAACCCGATATCATCAATATTCGCCCAGGCGCAATACTCATTGATCATGTCAAAGGTTTCACTGCTGATCTCAGCTTTAATTTTTTCTTTCTTTTGCACACGAGTACTGTTAATGATTGGCATATCCGACCTCAATGTTATTTAAACGAATTAAATCTTAACAAATAAAACTATCATTGCAAAGCAAAGTCTAGGCTTATCGTTTTGTCACAAATTTTATTTAAATTACAAAGTACAGCCGCAAACGCACTCTAGATAATAGCAAATGGTTTAGGCATTTCAGGATAAAAACTACCCCAAATTCTATCGCAATAATGAAGCAAATTTTTATGATTTCGCAGATGAATTTTTGAGGGATCTTCAAAAGGTAGCCAGATTATATTTGCTAAAAAGGCAAAGGCTGTAGCATCAATGCTAGTAATTTCATTACCATGAAAATACTTTTTTTCACCGAGCATAATCGCGATAGCATCTAATGTTTTAAAACCCATTTCACGAACTTCTTGAGCACTATGACGGCCACTAACTTGTAAATATAAAGCGTTTTTCGTCTCCTTACGCACAGCATCAGGGATAAATAACTTTGCAAGGGTTGGCAATTTAGCAAAAAAAGCTTTGCGTATATGGGACCAACCTGCCTCATCTTGCCAGCGAAAATAAAGCATGATCCAATACAAATGTTCAGAGAAAGTATTCTCAAGTAGGACTGATAACGCTCTTTGCTCTTTAGTCAAATTCCTGTCTAATGAATTCCCAAACTTATTTATAAGATAATTAATGATTAACTCACTGTCCGGAATCGTCTTATCATCAAGTTTGATAAAAGGAAGTTTCCCTTTCGGTGATTTTTTGGGGTTCCTTACAAAGCGGATTTCATAAGGAATTTCAGCCATACGTAAATACGTTTCAACCTTCAAACAAAAAGGGCTGGCATTTGGCAGGCCCCAAACACCAGGGAATTGGTATAATATAATCATACTGGTAGTCCTTTAGATTATGTAATTTATTCTTTATATAGTTGAGACCGCGATTATACTTACCTACTCTTTTCCACGAAAGCGATAAATAATGAGGGAATAAACATGAATCTCTGCCCTTGTGGTTCACAACGAGATTATCAGACCTGCTGTGAACCATATGTGACGAATCGTGCTCTACCTACAACACCTGAAGCCTTGATGCGCTCACGCTATACAGCTTATACCCAAGCTAATATTGATTACATAAAAAAAACCATGCGTGGACAAGCATTAACGGGTTTCAATCCCATAGAAGCCACTACTTGGGCAGCACAAGTGACCTGGATAAGCTTGCGTGTCCTACACGCCTATCTGGACAAGATGATTCCTGATAAGGGCTATGTTGAATTTATTGCCACCTTTAAAGACGATAATAAGATTACCCAAATTCATGAACTGAGTGAATTTGAATATCATGAAGGAGCGTGGTTCTACACAACAGGCCATCAGCCTAAGAATCAAGATGGTAAAACAAAAACCAAGATAGCTCGGAATGCCCCTTGCTCTTGCGGGAGTGGTAAAAAATTTAAAAATTGCTGCTTGAGATGACAATTACAAAATTGTTCATTAAATTGTGTCATTCCCGCGTAGGCGGGAATCCATTCTGGAATGACATGAGATTTTGATCGCCTATGCGGGGATGACATAGTTGGATAAACATCCTCGATCCTGGAAAGAATCTCCTCATCCATTTCACAAGCTTAATTTGTTTGTGCCAATAGCTTATTGGTATATGCAATGGCTAACGCAGATACCAACAACGTTAAATGGATGACAACTTGCCACATGACATTATCATAACTTTGCTTGCTAGGATCGATAAAAGTCCGCAATAAATGAATGGAAGAAATACCGATTAAAGCGAGTGCTAATTTAATTTTCATGGCACCTGCATCGATATGATCAAGCCATTCTGGCTGGTCGGGATGATCATGTAAATTTAGCTTCGAGACGAAAGTCTCGTAGCCTCCCATAATCACCATGATTAACAAATTCGCGATCATCACCACATCGATTAGATCTAAAACACCGAGCATGATTTGCGTGTTATCAGCACTATTGATATGAGCCATTAAGTGAAAAAGTTCAGTTATAAATCGATAAGCATAGGCCGTTAAAACAAAGAGTAAACCCAGATATAAGGGCGCCTGTAACCATCGCCCCATAAATATTAACTGACTAATCCATTGTGGCAATTTCTTCAGTTCATACTTGGTAATAACTTCGCTATCTTGCTTCATGATTTATTTCTTTGAAAAGCTTGGAGGGTTTAATCACCACGAACTTTATCTATAACGGACAAATTTTCGCAGATGACTAGATTGGTGGGCCGTATAGGGATCGAACCTATGACACAGAGGTTAAGAGCCTCCTGCTCTACCAGCTGAGCTAACGGCCCACAGCCATACAAGCATAGCGGCTCTGAATAAAATTTCAAGACTTTATTTTTCTTTCTTTTGTTGATACATCCTTTCATCTGCCATCGCCATAATTTCTTCCATGGTATGACCATCTCTGGGCACGTAAGCTATACCTATGCTCACACTACCTTCGATCTTATTACCAGATAAAGTGTAAGTAGCGCACAATTTCCTGGAAATTTTCTGGGCAACCTTTTCCGCTTTATCATAACTTTCAATTTCAGTGACGATAACAATAAATTCATCACCACCAATTCGTGCAGCAAAATCTTCATTACGTATAGAGCGTTTTAGGCGTTCAGCCAAAGTTACTAAAAATAAATCGCCAACTTTATGGCCAAAGGTATCATTAATCTGTTTAAATTTATTAACATCGATAAAAAGTACAGCGAATTTTCTTTTATGACGCAGCGACGTAGCAAGTTCACGTTCAAATTGGGCTTCAAATTGCCGACGGTTCGGAAGATTTGTTAGCAAATCATAGTGTGCTAAGTGTTCTAATTGTTTTTGAATTTTTCTCTGTTCAGTTATATTGCGAAAGATAATAAGATATGATTTCTCTTCTTCGGTAGCTCCAAACCTGTTAACAGAAATTAGGTAATATTCTTCTTGTTCGGCGATTTTGCAAAACTCAAATGATATCCACCCATCATGTTCTTCATTAAATAATTGTTCTTTACCATAGGCGGAATCCAATGGGTGAATCTGCATCTTATCAAATACCTCAAAGAGATTCTTCCCTAAAAGCGTAATATGGGTCTCGCCAACTAACTCATCAAAGACTTTATTACACCATTGAATATTCCCTTTTTTGTTAACCCAAATGACCCCTTCATCAATGGCATTAAATATGAGCTCCATTTTTGTAATGGTGTCTCTAAGTTGGCTTATTTGATAATTAAGTGTTTCATTCATTCTTCATGTTCCAACGGTTGAATGGTTGCAGCAAAGGTCCATTTCCCATGTTTTTTTTCAGCATAAATGACATGCTCAGAAGCTAAATTCCCACCGTTAGCAAGCACAACAGACAGGACTAAAGGTTTGCCAAGAAGTGTTGGTCGCTCTGTGTTTAAGAATCTAGAAAAACCAATATCATGTGCTGTGTGAAGCTCCTTGGGGATAATAGTGATAAGAGGCTTGCCTAAAATTTGTGGTCGTTTCCAGCCATATGCTTTATGAAAAGCATCATTAATCTGAGTGATTATTCCTTCCTCATCAGCCATGATGGCCGGAATATCTTCTTGACTAATAATATCTGAGATTTTTTTAGTCGTGTTCTTCATAACTTCATTTCCTATGATTCTATAAATAATAGGTGGCCACTTTGAAATGAGCAATGAAAAGACAATATTCGCAGCAGGCCATCTTGGTGCTATCCATCCGCTGCCCGGGAACGTTTTTTAGAGGATAGCATAGCTACAATATATATAAATGAACCAAAAATGAAGGTTATGGAAGCGAAGGATAAAAAAATACTCTGCCAAGCAATAGAATCACACCATCAAATAGAATGCATTTATCATGGTAAGAAAAGATTGCTTGAACCTTATCTCTACGGCATTTTAGGAGGCAAGGAGCACCTTCATTGCTACCAATTTGGTGGTGAAAGCGAATCCGGCGGTCTTCCGCAATGGAGAAATCTGCGATTGGATGACATTAAACATCTTAGAATCATTCCTCACTCCCATTTTGACATCAGATCCAGTTATCACCCTGAAAATGCTCACTATCATTCAATAGAGAAAGGGATAAATGTCTGATAAGAAATTAACTACCAAGATTCAGGAGAGATTCTTCGCTACGTTCTGATGACAAGTCATTGTCATCAGCTAATGGTAAGAGAAAATCTCTAATGTACGTAATACGCCGAGCTAAGGATCCCTGGGAATTCACAAGCTTTATTTTTTGCAGTTCTAAGAGCAAGGTTTCTAGATTTTTCGGGGGGGCTCTCATGATTTTATTGACATCAGCGATATGATGCCGGTTCCAATGCCCAGTAAAAAAACGCAAAAGTCGTGAATCGCACTTGGTATAATCTTCAAGGATTTCATAAGCCTTAGCTAGCGGCGTTTTGTCTCCCCGTACAGGATTCAACCTTCTATAGCTATCAAGAGCGTGAATTTCATCAAACCAAGCAACCAGATGTGGATGCCCTTCTTTTGCAGCCAGTTCGCTCAAGGAATGCAGCGATACTCGCCGGTGAGTCTGAGCAATGACCAGCATAATTGCCTTGACACATTGCAATTTGCCCTTAGAGACTGCTTGTATCAGTTGGTTATCCAAAATCTTGGCATCAATTAGCCTAAGACTAAACATTATCTGATCTTTGATACGTGGAGCCGCTTCAGTCAAGGTCATAGTCCATAATTGCTCAGGATCATTATCGATCAAGATCCTTATCATTTGGGTATCGTGATTTTGACATGCTATTTCAAACGCTTTTTGCTCTACTGCTGAGTCGGGCAATAAATCATCGGGAAAATCATTATAAATCGCGCTCAACATAGCACTGTCACCGTTCGGCGCAACCTCAGAAAGAATTGCAGCAGCAACATCTTGTTTGGTTAACTTTCTCTCCCCGTTGTCCTCTCTTAAAGAAATTAAAAAATCCAGTGTCTCCTTATTTCCATTATGACGACAGTACTGTACTCCTTCCCATATCAAGTCAGAAGTAAAACGACTCTTACAAATTTCTATAAAACGTAGCTGTTCCCTAGGCTCCATTTCTCTCAGAATGCGGCGAAAGATTGAAGTCAACCTCGTCTGAGTTGGAAAATTGTCTGATAATGCACATATGACTTCCACACACCGCCAATGACCCCATACCACCGCTAACCCTAGAGCTTTGGCAAGATCATATTCTAAAGGTTCAGAACCTGCTCGACATACTAGCGACAATCCTTCATCAAAGCCGAGTTCCACTGCTTGGAATATGAGAGTGCTTTGAAGTTCTTCAGACAATTCCCATAATTGTTTCTTTTCAAGTAAAAGCGCTAATACTTGCGTTGATTCTATACTTAAGGCAGCCATAAAAAGGGAACGAATATCTGCTTCATCCAATTGACTAATCATTTCAGGAATTAGAAATAAGTTAATCAACGCGAGGTCTTCTTCCCAGATAATAGCCCTAAATGCCTTTAAAAAAGTCAACTTATCAAAATAGATGCGAGCTTGAGCAAGCAGGTAGGTCATCAAGAATTCATTCTTGCGACTAACCGCCTCTTCCAACAACGATTTTTTATCCTTATGCCATGAGATCAACCACCAATGCCGATTGTAACGACTCAGCACCATGATTATTTGAATAGCTAGCTTCTCACTAATACTCTCCAACAATAGATTGACCAACGTTTGTTGGCATTCAAAAAGGGCTTGCTCATCATTCAAATCAAATAAAGCAGGTAGCATCGTTTCCAGATCAAACGTCTCTTGTAACAGATGAAAACGCTTTTTGATAAGGGTTTCTTTTAGCTGTGTGTATTCGGAAGACAATGTTGAATTCGCTGAACGGATAGATAGAAAAAAATTCATCTTACTCACAATCAGTTGCCAATCCTCACGCAACTCCTCATAATCCCTCTGAGCAAAGACATCTTTCCCAAGTATACGTTGGCAACGTTGTTGCCATCGACTTTCATACTGATGTTGCTGTTTTTCTAGGAATTCTAACGTAGAAAACTGTAGTTCGACTTCAGGGAAACTCTCCTCAGCATCACTAGACTCTTCCTTATCATTGGCCATGATAGATTCATAGGTGATGGATTCATCCTCACTCTCCATCTCGGAAGAAACATCACTGTTGTCACCTTGCTCCATCAGTTCTTCATAGCGCTCACGAAGTAGATGAATAGTGCTGTCTTTACATCCTATTTCCTCATGAGTTAATGACAAATTAACCATTTGCTGATAGAGATAATGACTTTTCTCATGATCATCATTTTCGTGGTACCAAGATTGAAGTCTCTTAAGCAATTTAAATTTTTTCTTATTATGGATAACGTCATCAACAAGTAGCGTTTGGATATAACTAACAAAATCCTCATAAGTAAACAAAGTGCGCATGTCCTCCCGATCAACGATCAGAAAAAAAACGAGCATGTTCTTCTTAGCCAACAGATGCACTTCAAAAGATTCATATGAAATCAGCTTAGAGAGAGCTTTAAGCCTCAGAGAAAGCCCCTCCCCCCTAAAGGCATCCAATAATTTATTGATTAGCTGTGGTACAGCTGCAAAGACAGCACCTTTAAGATTTAAAGCAGACGTTAGTATGATGTTATTTTTTTTCTCATTATAATTGGCGATAAATGCCTGATAGAGGAATTCTGTTCCAAATCGTTCGTATAATTGGTCAAACAAGGAAGATGAACCGATCTTTATAAAAACAGGCTCATTCAACTCGACCTGGATAAGATCGGTAGCAGAAGACTGATTACCTTGTAAGTTATAATGTTTAAAAGCCTCCGAGCCTGCACTTGTTTGCATAGCAAGCTCAACAATTTTTTGTCCTCTTTCACTTGCTCTTAGTTGACGATAAAGTATAGGGATAGGATTATTTTCTTCACCAAGCATGTGCACGTGAAACATAAAAAAATCATGCAATAAACCGGAACCAATAATATCGCGTTCATCTACCCCTTTCGTTAACATCCAAATAATATAAGCGGCTAGATATAGCGGTCTGTCAAAATATGTTTTAAATAAAGATACGATCGATAATGGCGTTTTGATTTCTCCTAATTGTTCTGTAATGTTTTCTACGAGCATGGACAGAGTAAACTCTTCTGCTTCTGCTTGCAGTTTATTTTTGTGAACCGATATGAGTTGCGCCCCTATGGGATAGATCTGTTGTAATGGTTTATTTTCTTCATAAAAAATAACAGCTTCTTCTTGTCTCTCAAGAAAACAACTAAATACAGCAGCAATTTTTTGTCCGCATATCATTTGCTCCGCTTTCTTGCCCTTCAAAGCATCATGTGTGCGAACAAGCCAAAGAAGAATTGCTTTATGCAGATTTATAGACCCTTCATCACTCTGGGTATTTAACTCCGTAAGGCAGAATTGTAAAAACCGATCCGTATTCTCTACAGAGATCAGATCGGTTGATTTTTGCTGCGAGCTTCGATCGTTTTCGCCGGTGACAGACAAGTCTCCTAACATGGCTTTACATTCAGCATGTAATTTATGGAGGTCTTCAGAAACGATATTGTCATTAACTAGCGGGCACTTCCCGCCCGGACTACTAAGCCAGTGCAACAACTTAATCAGTTGCTCTAAAGTCATGAACTTGTCTCGGGTTTATTGATTCCCTGCAGCTGCTCGTTCGCGAATACGTTCCAAACCCTGTTGTAAGCGAATCAAAGTACGCTCCCTCCCCAACAATGTGAGGGTCATATCAATGGCGGGGGACGTGCTGCTTCCTGTCACTGAAACACGTAAAGGCTGAGCTATTTTACTCATATTGATGTCAAATGCCGCACTAACATCATTGATGCATGTCTGCAAACTGTCTTTATCCCAGCTCTGCAATTGACTTAATTTTTCATACAACGCTTCAAGTGGCTGCAATACCACTGGTCTTAAATGTTTTTTTACCGCGTCTTCGTCATATTCTATTTTATCTTGATAGAAATAGAGACTTTTTTCGCAGATTTCTGCCAAGGTTTTACAACGTTCAGCCTGTATGCTAACCAGGTCGGCCAACTTGGGACCTCGATTTAGATCGATGTGACGTTGGTCAAAATGCCATTTTAGAGCCTTTGCGACTTCTTCTGGAGGATCGTTTTTTTGGTAATGTTGATTTAACCAATTTAGTTTCTCATAATTAAAACTTGAAACGCCGCGACTCACATTCTTTAAATCAAAGAAGCTAATCATTTCATCAAGTGTAAAGATTTCTTGATCGCCATAGGACCAACCTAAACGGACCAGATAATTTAGCAAGGCATGAGGCAGAAAACCCAGTTCTTTAAATTGCAATACACTCACTGCCCCATGACGCTTCGACAGTCTCTTACCATCATCCCCAAGGATCATAGGTAAATGTGCATACACAGGAACCGGGGCATTCAAGGCTTTGAATAAGTTAATTTGCCGAGGGGTATTATTGATATGATCATCACCACGAATAACATGTGTTATCTCCATGTCCCAGTCATCAATGACCACTGCAAAATTATAGGTAGGGTGACCGTCTGAGCGGACCAGGATCAAATCATCCAGCTCGCTATTATCAATGTGAATTTCACCATAAACCTGATCGGTAAATGAGACCGTGCCCATGTGTGGATTTTTAAAGCGAATGACTTGTCCATCTCCTGCTGGTAAATCTTTATCACGACAATGACCATCATAGCGAGGTTTTTCTTTAGCCGCGAGCTGAGCCTCGCGTAAAGCTTCAAGTCGCTCCTTACTACATTCGCAGCGATAAGCTTTACCTTCTTCCAAGAGCGTTTGCGCAATTTCCTGATAGCGCCCGTAGCGTTTCGTTTGATAGAAAGGACCCGCATCATAATTCAGGCCCAACCATTCCATACCATCGAGAATAGCTTGAACGGATTCTTGTGTTGAGCGCTCTTGATCAGTATCTTCAATTCGCAAGATAAATTCACCTTTATGGTGTCTTGCATATAGCCAGGAAAATAAAGCGGTGCGCACTCCACCTACATGAAGAAAACCCGTGGGACTAGGGGCAAAGCGAGTTCTAAAAATCATAAAAAGTAGCAACTTCATTTTGAATGGGTATATAATAGCCGACTTTACCAGTAACGCAAAATAAACGCACATGGGCTTTCTGTCTTTGTATCTTATAAGATCTGGTTTTAAATTTGCTAAGCTTAATCAAGATGCGATTGTAATTGACAGTGCAAGATGCCCATCGTTCATCATGAATTGTCAACAATTAGCGCATAGTAACGTTTTGGGACTATTTCATAGGAAATTGCCATGTCTGAAGCGCTTATATCCAAATTAATTTACAATAGGTGCCGCCTATGAAGCGACTTGGTATCAAATATCAACTGCGCATCACCACACTCATCCCTGTTTTTTTAGTCGCCCTCCTCTTTGCTGTCTTCTACAATGGCCAATTTAATAAAGATTTAAATCAACATATGTCACGACTGGGAGAGTCCTATATTCGTCAACTACTCCCTGCAGCACAATTTGCCATGATGCGTAATGATCGTAAGACCTTGCAGGGCTTAATTGACGCATCTACCATCAATCCTGAAATCCAAGCTATAGCATTCTATAATGCCCAAGGACAACTTCTGGCTTATCGTGGCGGGAAGCACGCCATTCACAAACCATTTAAACCGCCTCAATATACAGGTGATTACATTGAGAGCAAACAAATCAAACCTTATACGATCAATTTCCTTGCACCAATTACCATTCCCAAATTTAATCTTTATTCAACGAGCCCCTTTAAAAAATCCCCCTATCTTATGGCGTTACAGGCAGATGATATCTTGGGGTGGCTTTCCCTTGATATTGATACTCAATCCATGCTGATTAAACGCTATCAAATGTATATTGTGACCATTTTTATTACACTTCTGGGGTTGCTCATTAGTTTGACTATTCATTTCTTCTTATCAAGACGCATTTATCTTCCTATTTCTCGTTTACGACGAAGCATGAAGCAAATTCTTAGTAATGAGTTTGAAACCCATATTAATGTATCAAGTCCTGGGGAATTGGGAATTGTTGAAAAAGGCTGCTCCCATTTACAAAAACAATACCTAAATATCGTACGCGATTTGAATCAGCACATTGAAGTCGCTACTGAAGATTTACAACAGAGTTTGGAACTTTTGGAAGAAAAAAACATTGAATTATCTTTAGAAAAAAAGAAATGTGAAGAAAAAAGCCGGCAAAAATCTGAGTTTATAGCTAATATGAGCCACGAAATTCGTAATCCCATGAATGGGGTTATCGGTTTTACCAATGTGCTATTGGAATCAAAACTCGATAGTTTACAGATAGATTATGTGAAAACGATTAAATCCTCAGCCCAAGACTTGCTCACAATTATTAATGATATTCTTGACTATTCCAAAATGGATGCCGGTAAATTGCACTTAGATTGCATTCCTGTTGATATTCGTGCGTGCATCGATGAAGTTTTAGCGTTGGCTGCACCCAACGCCCACAGAAAGGGGCTAGACCTTATCCCGGCAACAGAAATCAATGTGCCACGCAAAGTACTCGGTGATCCCATTCGTATCAAACAAATTATTACCAACCTGGTAAATAACGCCATCAAATTTACCGACCATGGCTATGTGTTGATTCGTACTTGCATTGAACAAGAATCAGACAAAGATTACACATTGTGTCTATCAGTTACCGATACTGGCATTGGCATATCTCCTGAAGATCAACCTAAATTATTTAACGCATTTAACCAAGCTGATACAACCATTACTCGGCGTTATGGTGGTTCAGGATTAGGTTTGGTCATATGTAAGAAACTGGCGGAACAAATGCAAGGACGCATTACATTTACCAGCGAAATCAATAAGGGTTCAACGTTCTCTGTACGAATGAAATTGGAAAAATTGGCTGCTTATGAAGTGGAGAAGGAACAAAGCCATCGTTTTGATAATCTAAAAGTGCTCTGCTTTGACGATAATCCTTTATATTTAGAAGCGATGTGTAACGGTTTAGGTTTTTGGGGAATTGAATGCATCCGTGTTACTGCCTTTAATCAACTAGAAAAAGCCTTTAATGAACATAGCGATTGCTCCTTGGCATTTATCAATGTAAATGAAGGTTGTGAAAAACAAGTAGCGCAGGTATTAAGAAAAAAACCATTCCCTGTATTTTGGTATCCAAGTGGGTCATTCATAACCCTCAAGCCCTAGGTGCAAAGGCTTTCTTATTTAAACCCATTAGTATTCAGAAACTGCACGAAACCATTGAATCTTTACTTAATGAAGCAACACAATCAGTAAATACAAACCAGGAATTAGATAATTTGCGCTCGCAATTGCGATTAGCTTATCCCGATGTACTCGTTGCTGAGGATAATCCCATCAACCGCATGTTGTTAACATCGTTACTGCAAGAGAACTGCAATATGGAGACAGTGGATAATGGCGAAGAAGCCGTTAAGGCATGTCAGGGCAAACGCTATAGTGTTATTCTGCTGGATCTGCAGATGCCTAAACTGAATGGTCTTGATGCTGCTCGTCTTATCCGTCATCAATCCATATTAAATAAACAAACACCTGCCATCGTCATTAGTGCAGACAGTAGCCATTTAAGCAAAGAAAAACTAAAAAAAGCAGGGGTAGATTTTTGTTTACAAAAACCCATCGATGAAAAACAATTGCTTAATTGTTTGCTGCGCATAGTAAAGGGGACTAAATCGGCTGCCATAGACTGGCAATTATGCGTACAAAAGGTCTCAGGGAATCAGGCTTTGGCTGAAGAATTCCTTAGCCATTTTGTTGAAGAATTACGTAAAAACCGAGATGAATTTATCCAGTTATTGCATGATAAGAACATCAAAGGTTTGGAGAGTGCTGCTCATAAATTGCATGGAGCCTGTTGTTTCTGCGGTGTTCCTCATTTGCAAACACAGGTCATTCGCTTAGAAAAACAGGCAAAAACGGCGAAACAAATTGATGATCTTAAAAATGCCTTTGCAGAATTAATTCAAAGTATTGACGAAGTCATCGATGAATTTGACAATCTATATCAAACTAACCCTTCTAACTGAATGGGGTATATCTTTATCACGGAGAAATCATGTCAATCAAAAATGCAATTTACGCCCAGTCTGGTGGCGTTACCGCAGTTATTAATGCTTCAGCTTGTGGAGTCATTCAAACGGCACGGCGATACCCGGAAAAAATAGGCAAAGTATATGCCGCACAAAATGGCATCATTGGAGCCTTAAATGAACAACTGATCGATACCTCCTTAGAAAGTGATGAAGACATCGCCAAATTAATGCATACCCCTTCTGGTGCATTTGGCTCATGCCGTTATAAACTGAAGGATAGCGGCGCTGAATATCAACGGCTAATAGAAGTATTCAAGGCTCATGATATTGGATACTTTTTTTATAATGGTGGTGGAGACTCACAGGACACTGCCTATAAGGTCTCAAAATTAGGTAGTGATATGGGCTATCCAATCACTTGTATTGGTATTCCCAAAACCGTGGATAATGACTTACCCTTCACCGATGCTTGTCCTGGCTTTGGTTCAGTTGCAAAATATGTAGCCATCTCCACATTAGAAGCTGGCTTCGATGTGGCATCTATGGCAGCTTCTTCCACAAAGGTGTTTATTCTTGAAGTGATGGGAAGACATGCGGGCTGGATAGCAGCAGCAAGTGGTCTTGCAGGTCAAAATGCATACGAGCCGCCTCACATCATCCTCTTCCCCGAAGTTCCTTTCAAACAGCAACATTTCTTAAGCAAGGTTGATGAATGCGTCAAAAAATATGGTTACTGCGTTGTGGTTGTTTCTGAGGGTATTCGCAATGAAGAGGGGCAATTTTTAAGCGAAGCTGGTTTAAGAGATGCCTTCGGTCATGCGCAATTAGGGGGTGTCGCTCCTGTCATTGCGCAATTAATCAAGAGCGAGTTGGGCTACAAATATCATTGGGCTGTGGCCGATTATTTGCAACGCGCCGCAAGACATATCGCTTCTCAAGTTGATCTTGAGCAAGCCTATGCACTTGGTAAAGCTGCCGTTGACTTGGCTTTATCAGGACATAATGCCATCATGCCAATCATCAAACGTGAACAAGATGCACCTTATCGATGGTCAATTAGTCATGTTCCGCTGGCTGAGGTTGCCAATCAAGAAAAAACCATGCCGAAAAGTTTTATCAGTGAGGATGGCATGGGGATTACTGAAGAGTGCCGCCGCTATCTGGCTCCATTAATACAAGGCGAGGCTTACCCACCCTATAATAACGGTTTACCTGATTATGTGCGACTTAAAAATAGACTGGTGGCGCAAAAACTCTAGATCGTAATAATATCACCCTCACGATCATATTCTCATTTGTCATTCCCGCCTTCGCGGGGATGACAAATGACATAAGAGTTTTGAGAATGAATAAATCTTAGGAGCTCTTACCTACAACCAGACGGACGATATTTTTCTGGTAAAGTTCCTTCAGTGCAAGTCCAAGTTAATTCGCCATTCTGCCTCATCGATGGCACTAATAAGATGGTGCCATCACCTGCCTCAGGTGTGTATGTGATAGTGATAACCCCTTTATCTCCTATGGTTATGGATTTCACGTTGACAGTAGGTGAAGGGCTGGTATAACCAGCAGCCTCCTGATTTGCAGGTAAAGCACGATTGGTCATTGCTGTTTCTGTCACTGCAATTTTTGCCTGGGATGCCAAGTTCAATCCTTCAATGACCCTTGCGCGCACAATATGCTGTCTATAGGCAGGCACAGCAATAGAAATAAGAATCCCTAAAATAGCAATAACAATCATCAGTTCAATGAGTGTGAACCCTCTCTGCTTCATGCGGACCCTCCTGGGCATGTTTGTAGAAAATTGGCAAAAGATAGCATAATTAAATTTAGAAAGCATTTGAAAATTGAGTATACTTAATAAACATCTTGTATAGGACAAAAAATCAAAATGGCGTCTTTGCGAGCGTTAGCGAAGCAATCCAGATCGAACTTTGAACAAAGGTTTGTACTAGATTGCTTCACTTCGTTCGCAATGACAGTATAAAAATTTTGTCCTGTGCAAAGAGTAAACATTTACTTTGGTGGACCATTTTATGTCGCGGCAAGATCGAATTATAACGTTAATTAACGGTGCACTGGATGCGGCTCATTTGTCTGTAGAAAATGAATCCAGTAAGCACCATGTTCCGTTAGGGTCAGAAACCCATTTTAAGGTGCTCGTTGTCTCCGATGCCTTCAAAGGGATGACGATGATTAATCGCCATCGAAAAATTAACAGCCTATTGGACGATGAATTAAAGACTGGGTTACATGCCCTAACACTTCATTTATATACCCCAGAAGAATGGCAGCAACGAAACGGAACAACCCAAAAATCACCATCATGTCGGGATGGATACCATCATGGATAACCCTCTTTATTGGCAAAAAGAACATACCCTGGCCCCAAAAACACGAGGGTTTCATCTGATCACCAAAGAACTAGAGCCCATATTGCTATCAATGCCAAAAATAAAAACAGGCCTAGCTCACTTTTTCCTACAGCATACTTCTGCTTCTTTAGCCATTAGTGAAAATACGTGTACTGATGTACGTCTGGATCTAGAAACCTATTTTAATCAAGCCATACCAGAAGACAATCGATTATATCGACATACTCTGGAAGGTGAAGATGACATGCCAGCACACATTAAAAACATCTTGCTTGGAACCAACCTTACTATACCCATTAAGGATGGACAATTAGCACTAGGCCAGTGGCAAGGGATTTATCTATGTGAACATCGCAATCAAGCGAGTGCACGGCGAATTATTATCACCGTGCATGGATGTTGACTTTAGTGTACAGTGGCTTGAGTTTGAGTGTGCTGCCTTTCTTCACTCTTCTTACCACCAGTATGGAGCAATGAAGACATCATATTCACACCATGAAATAGAGCGTCACCCGCAAGTGCTGCACTTGGAACATCAGAGCAGCCTGAGTTGACAAACCCCATATAAATTGCACCTAATCTTGCCGTATTAAGAAAAAGACCACCCAGTTCCATTGATTCTGTTGAGTTGGGAGCTAATGCTCTGAAACTGATAAGATGAGCGAGGAAATCTAAAGAAAACTCCCCAGCGGTCTCGGGATTAGAAATCATGCTGTAAGCTGCTGCTCCCATCGCAGCCAAATTTAATGCCTGTACACTTGCTAGTGCGAGGTTTTGCCGATTAAATGAACTTGTAAAAAATCTTAGCATTTTATTTTTCCTTTTCCGTGAAGGTGAGAATTTTGTAACAAAATGTCATCAAAGATACAAGCTCTGTAGCAAAATTTGTCTTTTAAATTCACCGCGGGAATACTTTTCATAGCCATACTCCTTCCCTTATAATGTCTATCTTTTTGCCAATTACCTCCACTGGAACTGTTATATGAAAGCATGGTCTTCGGAAAAAATTTCGGTTGTTGCCCTCGTATTATTAATTACCGGAGCCATCGATAGTATTCGTAATTTACCCACAACAGCACTTTTTGGTTCCTCACTCATTTTCTTTTTTATTTTTTCGGCCATTGTATTTCTTATTCCTGTAGCCTTGGTTGCTGCAGAACTTTCATCAACTTGGCCTGAAGAAGAAGGCGGGGTTTATAGTTGGGTGAAGCATGCCTTTGGTGAAAGCATGGCTTTCATAACCATCTGGCTGCAATGGATCAATACCATGGTTTGGTATCCTACCATTTTATCGTTTATTGCCGGCACCTTGGCTTATCTGATAAACCCGGCTTTAGCACAAAATAAATATTACTTAATTACGGTTATCCTTATTGTCTTTTGGTCGCTTACTTTTCTTGGGCTTGCAGGTTTGCGCGCATCCGCGGCTTTCGCCAGTTTTTGTGCCATTTTTGGCATGATTTTACCAATGGGGTTAATTATTTTGCTTGCACTTATATGGCTGGTAAAAGGGAATCCGATTGCAATTGACTTACACTTGCATAGCTTGATTCCTCAATGGAAGAACACACAATCCTGGGTATCCTTAACGGCGATAATGACCTCTTTTCTTGGAATGGAACTTGCTGCAGTACACGTGCGCAACGTTCGTGATCCCCAGCGTAATTTCCCACGAGCCATGTTTTTTTCAGCTCTACTAATTTTAAGCACCATGATTCTGGGCTCATTAGCTATCGCATTTGTTCTTCCTCAAGAAAAAATTAATTTGGTTGCTGGAGTGATGCAAGCTTTTACGAACTTTTTTCAGGCTTATCATCTAACTGCACTCATGCCGCTCATTGTTGTTTTACTATTACTTGGCAGCCTAGGAAGTATGGTTAACTGGATTATCTCTCCCGCCAAAGGCTTATTGCTTGCGGCAGATAATGGTTTCCTACCACATTGGCTCTATCGCCTAAATCGTCACGGAGTGGCCTCCCGTATTTTAGTCTTACAAGCCATTTTAGTGACACTGCTTTGCAGTGGATTTTTATTATTCCCAAGTGTCAATGCCATTTATTGGCTGTTTACTGATCTGAGCACCGAACTATATATTATGATGTACGTCTTGATGTTCATTGCAGCTTGGTCTTTAAAGAAGAAATTTGCACACTTACCACGTGCTTTTGTGATACCAGGTAGAACATTCGGTTACTATTCAACGTGCATTCTGGGTTTGGCAGGTTGTGCTATTACCTTGTTTGTAGGTTTTATACCCCCTGAAACCAGTATGGATCTGGGAGGAGCAGGGCATTTTCGCTTGATTTTTGCTAGCGGCATCTTCATTATGATTTTTCCAGCATTGCTATTGTATTTACGTAAAAAGCGATTGGATAAAAACGCAATTGGGAGCCTGTCATGAAGGGTGACGATAAGCTTGCAAGTATACGTACAAAAATTGATAAGTTAGATAAGGACATTTTTAACTTAGTGCGTGAGCGAGCTGCTTTAGCTGCACAGATAGCCAAAATTAAACAACAGCAGCACACCCCTATTTATTATCGTCCAGAGCGAGAAGCTCAGATCTTGCGTTCAATTGTGGCTAACAATGATAGCCTCTTGCCCGATCGGGAAGTAGCCCGTATTTTCCGTGATATCATGACAGCTTGCCTTGCCTTGCAACAACCTCTATCCATTGCCTATCTTGGTCCTGAAGGCACGTTTACCCAACAAGCAGTGGAAAAACATTTTGGGGAGAGTGTGAATTTGGTTCCCGAACTTTCGATCACAGAAGTATTTAAGCAGGTAGAAAGTGGTAATGTCCATTATGGGGTTGTCCCTATTGAAAATAGCACAGAAGGCATGGTTAATATCACCCTCGATAATCTCGTTACTAGTGACGTACAGATTTGTGGAGAAATTGCCTTACGTATCCACCATCATCTGGCACGTATTGCTCCTTCCCAACCTCTCAAAGTCATTTATGCTCACCAACAAACATTGTCTCAATGTCGTCATTGGCTAGGTGTTCATTACCACAATGTGGAGCTTAAAGAGGTAGCCAGCAATGGGCTTGCAGCTCAACTCGCGGCGCAAGATCCAGAATCAGCAGCCATATGTGGCAATAAAGCGATTGAAATTTATAAATTGCAAAAATCCCATCAACATATAGAAGATTACCCCAATAACACCACACGTTTCATTATTCTGGGCAAACAACTTCCAGGCCCTAGTGGTTGTGATAAAACCTCCATTGTGATCTCTACACCCCATGAACCAGGAAGCTTAATCCAGCTTCTATCTCCTTTTGAAAAATATAAAATCAACATGACATTGATAGAGTCGCGTCCATACCGACATAGAAATTGGAGCTACCTCTTTTTTATTGATTTTGAAGGACATCAATCCGAACCCCAGATTCAGGCCGCCTTAAATGAGTTAGCAAGTCGCTCTGTGATGATGACTCTGCTAGGTTCTTATCCTCAGAGTATGGGCTGAAGGATGAACCTGGGTTCACTAACACTCACAAGACCCAATTATTAGGGTCTGTTGACAACTGCTCTACAAGGCCTACGTGACGCGGCTTGTCCGCGTCATCCAGGGATCTTGTGAGTACCGCGGACAAGCCGCGGTACGTAGGGGTTATGGTCAACAGGCCTAATTTGTCTCATACAAAGAAGAAACGAATTTACGAGCCAAAACAAGATCTTCTTTTGTGTTAATATCTTGTAGTGGTGAAACGCAGGCTGTTTCAACTCTAATTTGGTGCCCTGCCCAAAGTACTCGTAATTGCTCCAATGCTTCTGTTGCTTCAAGTTCGCATACAGGCCAATTGACAAAGTCTAGCAAAAAGAAAGCACGATAAGCATACAATCCAATATGACGAAAGACATTCTTGATACTATTTGGGTTATCACGATTTGCAGGAATAGCACTTCTAGAAAAATAAAGTGCATTGTTATTGCAATCACGCACCACTTTGACAACATTACTATTCTGCAATTGTTCCTGTTGATCCAGAGGCCAACACAACGTGGCCATGGGGGTTGGTGAATCATATAAGCTTCGTGCGACCTGAGCAATTAATTCAGGAGCAATAAATGGTTCATCACCTTGCACATTGACAATAATATCTTGCGGAGAAAATTGACCACTCACTACTACCTCCGCAATTCTATCAGTGCCTGTTTGATGACTCAGTGCCGTCATTTTTACCTGAGCCCCAAACGATTCAGCATGCTTGGCAATGATCAAATGATCGGTGGCAATGGTGATGGACTTTGGCTTAGCCTGCAAGGCTTGTCGATAAACCCGTTCAATAACCGTGATCCCTTCAATCTCCATCATCAACTTACCGGGTAAGCGAGATGAGTGATAACGCGCAGGAATGATGACGTGAAACTCACAACTCATAATTGTTCTTTTTCCTCTAACGGAATCAAGCGTGCTTCTTGTTCCAGCATCACAGGTATGCCATCACGGATAGGATAGGCTAGACGATCAAAACGACAAATCAATTCTTTCTCTTTAATGACCAATTTGCCTTTACAAAGTGGGCAGACCAGAATTTCAAGCAATCGCTTATCCACGGGGCTCTCCTTGGGTTACTTGGTTGCGAATGTACACAGGTGACGCTTTTGCAGCAGAAATAGCTTGTATTTTACCACTCAAAGCGATACGAATCATCGCTTGTGCTTGAGGATAAATGAGGCACTTTTTAATAATTCTTTCTTGAATTACAGGTGATAATTGATCGAAGTAAGGTTCAAATCCAACCCCTGCAAGAATCAAGGGAGAAACTGGTGAGACCGTAATGTTGGCAACGGCATCCACAGACTCTTGCACTTCATATTGGTGAGGTGCAAGACATGCCCAGTATACTTGATTCATTCTGGCATCGATCATGGCAAGCACGCTGCTTGCATCATCTTCGGTATGATAAAAGGCTTCCTCGGCTATCGCTGCAAGACTACTTACTGGGAATAAAGGAAGATCATGCGCATAAGCAAGGCCCTTCGCAACACTGCAAGCAATACGAAGACCAGTAAAACTGCCTGGCCCCCGACCATAAACAATAGCATCAAGTTGACTTAATTGAAGTCCACCTTCCGCTAAGAGCTGCTCAATCATAGGCAATATCACTTGCGCATGTTGTCGCTGCCCTCGCAGCTCACTATTTTTTAATTTGCCGCCTACACTTAAGCCGACAGATATATATTCTGTTGAAGTATCAATTGCCAACAGGTTCATTTTTTAAAGCCAATTTACTTATAAACGTTAGTACAGTTTGCTCATCACGTGTTTTCCTTAACGCCGGGAAGCTAGCAAAGATATGACGGCCATACTCTCTTCCTGTCAAACGAGGATCAGCTATCATTAATACGCCTCGATCATTAACGTCCCGAATGAGTCGTCCAATGCCCTGCTTCAACGCCAACACGGCATTTGGCAACGATAATTCATCAAAGCCTGATAGTCCTTGCGATTTAAAATAAGCCATTTTACCACGTATCACAGGATCTCCTGGGCTTGCAAAAGGTAATTTATCAATAATAACACATGATAATGCCTCACCTTTGACATCAACACCCTCCCAAAACGTAGCAGTTCCCAGAAGTACTGCATTGCCCAACTGCCGAAAACGCGCCAACAAAATAGGTTTGGCTTCCTCTCCTTGAATTAAGAGAGGGTAGTTTAAGGCATTGTTTAGTCTTTGAGCAACTAACTTTAACGCTTTATGACTGGTGAACAAGAAAAAACAACGCCCACCACAGGCTTCGATGATAGGCAATGCTTTTTCTAGTAACACATCATAGTAGCGCGCATCTTTAGGATCAGGTATATCACGTGGCAAATAAAGTAAAGCTTGTTGCTGATAATCGAAAGGACTCGGCAATAATAACGTTTTCGCTCTCGATAAACCCAAAGGTTTCATAAAACAATCAAAAGAGGAGGCCATCGTTAATGTGGCCGAGGTAAAAACATAAGCACTTTGCTTACGTGCTAACAATGCACTAAAGGACTCAGCTATATCAAACGGTGTGGCGTGAAAAACCAGTGTATGTTTAAAGCGCTCTAGCCAGCGGATTTGTATTTTCTCGGTCATGCTGAAATGCGATAAACGCTCTTTCAATTCCTCAAAACGCTTTGCACAGCGCATCAAGCCAACAGTAACCTCAAAATCCACGCTCCTGACACATTCCAAAAATTCATCAATCAATTGCAATAGCATGATCCAGGCTGTAATAAACGCCTGATTGCGCTCCACGACGTCCCAGCTTATTCGCTCTTCATGCGCTGGTAGAGCCAGAAATAACTGGTCAAGTACTCGATCCGTTTTTAAGCTTAATTCCTTTAAGGGTTGATTCGCTAAATCAAGTACAGGCCATTCACGTAATAAATCATCAATCAGATCACGGATCTGTCGCGTCCCTACTCGCTCGCCATCAAAATTTGCAGCAATCTCGGCCAATTGATGTGCTTCATCAAAGATGACGACCTCAATATCGGGAAGTAATTCACCAAAACCTTCTTCCTTTAATCGGGAATCAGCAAAAAAAAGATGATGATTAATGACAACGATATCTGCTTCTAAGGCCCGTTTGCGAGCTTTTACTAAAAAACAACTTTCGTGATACTCACATTCACTGCCTAAGCAATTTTCTGTTGTCGATGTTACATAAGGCCATGCTGCAGAATCCTCACTAATTTCCGGTAACTCTGAACGCTCGCCATTGACTAACTGAGGTAGCTTTTCCCTTATATGTAAAAGCTCGTGCACAGCTTGTGGAGAATTAAAACGCCCTTCTTCAGCGTGTAGTTCTATACGATACCGACAAAGGTAATTGGCTCGCCCCTTTAGATTTTGGACAGAGACAGCAATACCTAAAGCGCGAATAAGCATGGGTAAATCTTTATGGAACAGCTGGTCTTGCAATGTCTTAGTAGCTGTTGAAATAAGCGCCTTTTTGCCACTTAACAAACAGGGAATCAAATAAGCAAACGTTTTCCCAGTACCTGTCCCGGCTTCGGCGATCAATGTTGATTGCTCTGTGATCGCTTGTGCAATTGCTGTTGCTAAAGTAATTTGTGGTGCTCGCGCTACAAAGCCAGGGATAGCAGTAGAGAGCCTTCCATGATTACCGAGAACTCGCTGACAATGGTTGATAGCATCGCCCGCGAGAGAGCTTATTTCTTCCACTCTTTTTCAAGGTACTTAAGCTTACCCTCAACCCCTTCCCAAGATTCTGCATCTTCCGGGGGCTCTTTTTTAGAAGTGATATTAGGCCACTCTTTTGCAAGTTCTGCGTTGAGTTCCTGGAATTGCTTTTGATCGTCCGTGAGATCATCCTCAGAGACAATAGCATCGACAGGACACTCCGGTTCACATAAAGCGCAATCAATGCATTCATCAGGATGAATAACTAAAAAATTGGGGCCTTCATAAAAACAATCTACCGGACAAACTTCGACGCAGTCGGTATACTTACACTTAATACAACTTTCGGTAACAACAAAGGTCATAAGCAAACCCTATACTTAATTCTTAACATAATAGTTTATTAAAGCACAAATTACCTTATTCCTGCCAGGATTTTAGAGTCAGAAAATAGCTTCAACACCATATAACTGTAGTATATGATAACTCATCGATGCTTTAGTTAAATGTTTGAGTCAGAAGTATGCCAGGTTCAGAGCAACATAGACAGGTACGTGATTTTTTGTATAAGTATTACCCCAATAGTGATCTTGAAAATATGCAGATTGCTCCACTCAAGGGAGGAATAGCTACAACAATATTCAAAGTCAATCTATCAGACGAAGGAAAGGAATATTGTGTTGTTGTAAGAAAGAATCCTGAGCAAATAGATTTAAGAGATTATAATCGTGAGATTTTATTTCAAGACTTTTGTTCCGCTGCCGAAATTGGACCTAAAATACTTTATAGGGATAGTGATTATACATTAATGGAATTCATTCATGGAGAATGGCCGCTACCAGAAACTTTGGACAAACCACAACTAACAAGTATTGCAAACAGCATTCGCATATTACATTCTGCCGATTTAACAATTAATTTATCTGATGCTCATTTTTTATTTCAGCTGAAACAAATGCTTAAAGAAAAAAATTCTGATCCAGAAAAAGAAGAATTGCTTGTAAGAGCAAGGCATTGGATTGAGCAGGTGGGAGAATTTTTCTATAAAGATAGTCATTTATGCCCTTGTCATTTAGATTTAAATCCCGGGAATATTTTGTTAAGTCAACAAAATAAAACGTTTTTAGTAGATTTTACTGATTCTCATTGTGATGATAAATTTATAGATTTAGGAAAGTTTGCTGCTTATATGGGTTTAGGAGCAAATGAAAAAATAACTCTACTTAAATCTTATTTCAGTGGTGAACCCTCAAGAAAGCAAATCGCTTTACTCAATATTGCTCAAATGTTATTTGAACTTAGGCTTGGCATGGTGGGTTTGTTGAATATTAAATCTGATGCAGAATTAAAAGAATTATTAGCAAATCAAGATTTAAATGCAGATTCGAAAAAAGCACATCATTCATTAATACATGATTATTTACATGGCAATATTCAAGATGAAAATATTTTCTATAAACGTCTTGTAGACGTTTATTATCTGTCATGGAAACAAAAAATTGAGTCTAAAGAATATTTAGAGGATATGCATATTCTATCAAATCCAAGCTATCAAAGCTTTTTTGATTTTAATATTTCCGCTGAGATTGATATAAAGAGCAATAAACAGAATGTTTATAACTAGAGCGCCGAATGATTTAAATAAAACAATAGCTCCCTATCCCTACGTACTGCGGCTTGTCCGCAGTATCCAGGAGAATACTGGTGGCTGCGAACTTATGGATACCGCGAACAAGTCGCGGTACGTCGAGGTGGTTTAATTTAAATCATTCGGCGTTCTAGGATGTGTTGACAATTATCGAATTTAATCCAAATTCAATCGAGGACCTACCGGGACAATTTGCGTCGGATTAATTGTTTTATGACTGAAATAATAATGCTGCTTAATTTGTTCAAAATTTACTGTTTCGCGCACCCCTGGATGATGATAGAGTCTTTTAAGATAAGCTTGCAGCGCTGGGTAATCAGTAATTCTCTGTTGATTTGCTTTGAAATGGCTGTAATAGACCGCATCAAAACGAATTAGTGTAGTAAACAACCGCCAATCGGCTTCAGTTAATCTTTCTCCAACCAGATATTCGTGCTGCTGCAAATGCCCTTCTAACTCATTAAGGGTAGTAAACAGTTCATAATAGGCTTGTTCATAAGCTTCTTGAGTGGTAGCAAAACCGCACTTGTAAACACCATTATTAACTGATTGATAAACTTTATCATTTATGGCATCGATTTCGGCACGCAAAGCCTCAGGGTAAAAATCTTGTTTATCACCCGTTAAATGATCAAAAGCCTGATTAAACTGGCGAATAATCTCTGCCGATTCATTATTAACGATGGTCTTTTCTTTTTTGTCCCATAAAACGGGTACCGTGACTCGGCCTGTATAGTTTTTATCTGCCTTGATATAGATCTCATAAAGATAATTTAATCCATATAAGTTATCTCCAGTGGCTCCCATACCTACTTTAAATTCCCAACCATGTTCAAGCATATGAGGATGCACAATAGAAATATCGATATAATGATCCAATTTCTTAAGTTTCCTAAAGATGAGTGTGCGATGTGCCCATGGGCAAGCTAAGGAAACATACAAATGATAACGTCCTTTTTCAGCGAGGAAACGAGCATTGGGATAGCTTTGTATTTCTTCTCTAAACTGCGTGGGTTCGCGTTTGAATTTCCCATCGGTCTTGGCGGTATCATACCATTTATCCTGCCAATGCCCATCGATTAATAAGCCCATCCGTCTCTCCCAAAGTTAAAAAGAAATCGCTACAAGTTAAACCAGTAAAAAACGAAAATTCTTTTGTATCTCAGCAAGATCAAACTTATTTAAGAATAGTGAAAAACTCATCCATGCGCCTAAAGCGGCCAAATCACGAAATGGGGGGGGTAAATACACAGGAGGGATCAAAAGATTGCGCTCCTTTAATTCACCAAGTAAAGGCAAGTCATCCAGAACCAACTTACCTGTAAACAGTAAAGGAATGGAATTAATCTTGTGTTGACTGATAGCAAAACGCATAAAGTTATAGATCAAGAGAAAGCCTTTGGCATAAGCCAAATCTTTAGTAAAAGGACCACCATCAGGAGTACTACCACGAAATACGCGAACAGCATGATTATAGCTGTCATCTTCACTCAAACCGCATTCAATAAAATAACGAAAAATATCAATAAAGTTTGCGCCTTCCCGAACTTTATCAAGCGCGATAACGCGGTTAGTAATCTTACGGACACGACCAGGATAAGAAGAGAAAGTGACTACTTCAGTAATAACAGCCAATCCTTCTTGAATCACACTGCTTGATGGTGAGCCTTTCGACAAGAAGAAACAATAAGGTTGTGTAGCACCGTTAAGTGTAGTGCCAACATGCACCCAACCTTCATGAACTTCTAGATAAGTCAAATCCCGATCACTAAACATGGCTTGCTGGCTTAGTTTAATGGTATCAGCACCAGCCGAGGCATCAGCAACCATACCATCACTTACCATAACCGTAACTTTTCCAGGATGTTGCTCGAAAAAATTGCTGAGACGTTCTTGTAATATTTCCTGAGCTTGCTTTGGGGTATAACGTTTGACATCTGCCTCTGATTGCAATTGCACATCAAGTGCGGTTAACACATCAAACAAGACTGTACCCAATTCGCTTAAACGTGGTCCCCCAGAATAAAAAGCATCATGAGGACTACCATATAATTCCATGGCTAGCTCACAGAATGTAGGTGTACCGCGAGCATCTAGCATCTGTACAGCCCTTGAATACTCTTCACACTGACGCTTAATTAAGCGTGCCACAGGCGAATATTGGCCAAGTTTATTTTGGGCATCACGCAAGATTAAGCGAAATTCTTCCTGTTTTTCTGTTGCATCAAAAGGCAGAGGCTTGCTGAGATAATAATCTTTATCTATCTTCGGTAAGATATTCCCCTTCTTGGCAAAAAATTCTTGCTTGATTGAATCATCCCACTTAATGCTATCCAAAATACGTATCGTGCGCTGTGCTTCTACCAAACGAGCAGATAATTCCTGGATGGTTGCTAACTCGTCAGATTCAGTGGCCATATGTCACCTTCTAAATTAAGTCGCCTGCTCAGTAATCGTTGGATCAGAGGGTGGTGCAATACTAACTCGCGCATTTTGATTCTGCGGAGGTAAATCATAAAAATGACTTATATTACTATCCGTCAATGGCGATGGGACTACCACAATCGGACCATTCCTACTGTTTAAATATTGTGACTCCCCATTTTTGGCATACTGTGAACACGCTGATAATAACGATACTGAAACGATTACAAAACCTATCTTTTTCACAACAATTTTTCCTCATTAAACGAGCTGCAAGTTATGTAATACTTGCTCTAATGCCGCGTGATGACCGGCAGATAAAGATGTTAAGGGTAACCGCAGTTCGTCATTGATTAATCCCATCCGGCTTAGAGCCCATTTTACAGGGATAGGATTTGATTCTACAAATAGTAATTCATGAAGCGTGGCCAATTGCTCATTTACACGTAGACAGTTTGCATGATCATTATCCAATGCAGCATCGGATAATTTTGCCATCTGACGAGGTGCGACATTGGCAGTAACTGAAATCACCCCTTTTGCTCCCGCTAGCATCCACTGAGCAGCCGTTAAATCATCACCGCTGTACACATCAAGAAGACCCTCACTCAAACGCAATATTTGCTGCAGGCGAGTTATTTGTCCTGTTGCCTCTTTAATACCAATAATATTTGAAACTTTTGCCAATCTAGCTACCGTTTCTGGGAGCAAGTCGCAAGCAGTACGGCCTGGCACATTATATAGAATAATCGGGATGGCCACCGATTTGGCAATTTGACTATAGTGCTGATAAAGACCTTCTTGCGTGGGTTTGATATAGGCGGGAGTCATAATCAGCGCGGCATGTGCCCCGCATTCCATTGCTTCTTGTGCAAAAGCAATGCACTCCTTTGTGGCGTTCGAGGCTGTACCGGCAATTACTGGTAACCTCTCACGTACCTGTTCAACAACCGTTTTTATAACCAAAAGCTTTTCCTGGTGAGAAAGGGTACCTGCCTCACCTGTAGTTCCTGCCGCGATGATAGCATGTGTACCTGCACTGATATGAAATTCCACCAACTCCCGTAGGCGTGCAACATCAACTTGATCTTCCGTCATCGGCGTGACTAGTGCCACCATACTTCCTCGAAACATAGCGCCCTCTTTTTCTTAGGATATTTGCCAATACTACTGGGGCATAGAGAATTTCTCAAGCGCGCAATAGAAAAAGCTAATGAGTCCTACATCAAACAAAGGGATTAGAGAGCGTTTACCGAACTATGTCATACCCGCGTAGGCGGGGATCCATCCTGATTAAAGCCTCGTACCACCCAGAATGGATTTCCACCTATGCGGGTATGACACAGTTAAATAAGCAGCAGTCTTGTTAAAAAAGGCTTTTTTCGATTTGCCTTTTAGCAGTTTCCATTGCTTTTCTTTCAGCTTCTTGTTTTGTTGTAAATACCTTTCCTACTGATTTTCTAACCACATAAGTACATTGATCGTAGTGAAAGATGAGCGAATATTCTGCTGCATATTTTCCATTACATTTTTGAGATACACACTCAAAATCAATTCCATTGTGTTTTCCTTTCATAGACTTCCCTATCTATTCAACGTCGTTGCTATGTAATGACTGAATACCCCTACGAGTAGTCATAAAAAGCCCCGTTTGTAAATCATGCAAACGGTCTTTTCATTATTCATTATAGTTCAATGAGAGACATGACTTATCTTCTTTTCTTCCTGGAACAGCAAATCTGAATTTGACCACATTTTGAGCAAGTGCGGCATTTTTGTACTAATATCTCTGATGAAGGACCTAACTATCAAGAGGAGCTTAACCATGAAAAAACTAATTTATGTTATGTTTTTCTTGGGGTTATCGACCATGGGTTTGGTTTCCTGTACTCCTACGCAAGTAGGTACTGCCACTGGAGCTGCAGCAGGGGCAGGTATCGGTTACGCTGTTAGTGGAGATGCAGGAGGAGCCCTTATTGGAGCCGGTGCAGGTGGACTACTCGGTTATGCAATAGGCCGAGAAGAAGAAAGAAGACGTTGCTGGTGGAGCTATGGGCGTTACTATTGCTACTAATACTTTACCACACTGAGTCTTTTTTCTAGCTCTCCCTTCCATTTTGTCTTGATTAATAGTTTTACTAAACTATTAAGGCAAAATGGAAAATCGTTGTTATAATCATATAAGAATAAACATCATGACAAAGGAATGTAAACATGAAATTAAAGAACAAAGTAGCTATCGTTACGGGTGCTGCCAGTGGAATTGGTAAAGAAATTGCTCTTGTCTATGCCCATGAAGGAGCAAGCGTCGCTATTGCCGATCTTAATCTTAGTCAAGCCCAGCAAGTTGCTGATGAAATCCAATCTAAAGGTGGCAAGGCCATGGCTGTTGCTATGGATGTCACTAACGAAGGTCAAGTGAATACAGGTGTTGATTCCGTAGCCAACAAATATGGAACAATTGATATTTTAGTTAGCAACGCTGGTATTCAGATCATTGAGTCTGTAGATAAACTCGCCTTCTCCGATTGGAAAAAAATGCTTGCTATTCATTTAGATGGAGCTTTCCTCACCACTAAAGCTTGTCTGAAGTACATGTACGGTGCAGGAAATGGCGGTAGCATTATTTATATGGGTTCCATACATTCTAAAGAGGCTTCCGTGTTAAAAGCTCCTTATGTGACTGCCAAGCATGGCTTACTTGGCCTATGTAGGGTGGTGGCTAAGGAAGGAGCTCAATATAAAGTCCGTGCTAATGTCATTTGTCCTGGCTTTGTGCGCACACCACTCGTAGACAAGCAAATTCCTGAACAGGCTAAAGCATTAAATATAAGTGAAGAGGATGTTATTAAAAAAGTAATGCTTAAAGAAACCGTTGATGGTGAATTTACAACGGTTGATGATGTTGCTCAAGCGGCATTGTTTTTTGCTTCATTCCCTTCAAATGCATTAACAGGACAGTCTATGATTCTTACTCATGGCTGGTTTATGGAATAAGAAGAAACCGTTCGCTATTAAAAAGATTTAGCCAATTACAGGAGTTGAGAATGAACGAATCACAGATCAAAAAAAATGCTTTTAACATGCCTTTTTGTAGTCCTTCCTATCCTCCTGGGCCCTATCGTTTTATCAACCGCGAATATCTCATTGTTACTTATGAAACGGACATTGATTTGTTGCGGGAAGTCGTTCCTGCTCCTCTAGAAGTAACGGAGCCGGTAGTTAAATTTGAAGTCATTCGCATGCCAGACTCAACAGGATTCGGAGATTACACAGAGTCAGGTCAAGTTATCCCTGTTCGGTTCAAGGGTAAAGAAGGCGGCTATACCCATGCTATGTATCTGGATGATCATCCACCCATCGCAGGGGGGCGCGAAATTTGGGGATTCCCTAAAAAACTCGCCCAACCCCGTTTGACGGTTGAGAAAGAAACCCTTCTTGGTACCTTGGACTATGGCTGCAATCGTGTTGCCACTGCGACCATGGGGTATAAATATCAAGCACTTGATAATAAAAAAGTAGCAGAAGCCTTAGGTGGACCGACCTATTTGCTAAAGATTATTCCTCATGTCGATGGCAGCACTCGCATTTGTGAGTTGGTGGAATACCATCTTACAGATATTACAATAAAGGGAGCATGGACTGGACCAGCAGAGTTAGAACTCTATCATCATGTCATGGCACCTGTTGCCAAATTACCTGTAAAACGCGTGATCAGTGGACTTCATTTTGTTTCTGACTTAACACTTCCCTATGGAAAGGTAGTACACGATTACTTGAAGTAATAAGGATATCCTTGATGAAAACAAGACCAGTCTACATTGCGGGTGGAATTCGTACCCCCTTCGTTAAATCAATGACGACTTACAAGGATGTTTCTACTCAAGATTTAATGATCGCCTCGCTACAAGCCTTAGTAAGGAAAATGAAACTTGAGGGTAAGCAGGTAGGTGATGTTGGATTAGGTGCAGTTATTAACAGCTCCTTTAATTGGAATTTAGCTCGAGAAAGCGTGCTTGGGACAGAACTGAATCCCTATACACCTGCCTTTACTTTACAGCGAGCTTGTGGGACTAGCCTCGAGACAATCCTGCAGATTGCTCTTAAAATTGCCAATTATCAAATTGACGATGGCATTGCCGGCGGAGTAGACACAAATAGTGACATCCCTGTCATGTTCCCTAACCGCTTTGCTCGCAAACTCCTTCACTTAAAACAGGCAAGAGGCGTCCTCGAGAAATTAAAAGCGATGGCATCCTTTAGACCTGCGGATTTCAAACCGGAATTTCCAGCTGTAGTGGAACCACGTACTGGCCTATCGATGGGTGAACATACCGAAAAAATGGTTAAGGAATGGAATATTTCGCGAGAAGAGCAAGATGAATTAGCATTGAGAAGCCATCAAATGGCGTTGTTGGCCTACTTGGAAGGATTCTATGACGACTTACTGATTGAATATAGAGGTCTGAAGCAAGATGGTATTTTACGATCCGATACAACGATAGACAAATTAGCTAAATTAAAGCCCGTTTTTGATACCAGTGGCAAGGGCACGTTAACAGCAGGTAATAGCACGCCTCTTACTGACGGTTCTGCAACGGTCTATCTTGTCAGTGAAACCATCGCCAATCACTATCAGCATCCCATTTTAGCACGCTTTGTCGATGCGCAAGTAGCCGCAGTGGATTTTGTAAAAGGTGCAGGCTTACTTATGGCTCCGACAATCGCCGTGAGTGAGTTACTAAAACGTCAGCAGTTAAAGCTTCAGGATTTTGACTTCTATGAAATTCATGAAGCGTTTGCGGGCCAAGTGCTTTGTACATTAAAAGCATGGGAATCAGAACAATACTGCAAGCGCGCTCTCAATCGTGAGGAGGCTTTAGGCAGCATTGATCGAGAGAAGATGAATATTAAAGGAGGTAGTCTTGCCCTTGGCCATCCCTTCGCCGCAACAGGTGCTCGCATCGTGAGTGGGCTTGCTAAAATTTTGCACCACCATGGCAAAGGAAGAGGACTAATTTCCATTTGTACAGCAGGAGGAATGGGTGTTGCCGCCATTCTGGAAGCAGTATAAAACCCTATTGCTTATTTTTTAAATGCAAGGTATCAGCCACATAGCGACCAACTAATTGTGCCATAATGATAGCTAGATAAGCCTGTCCTGTAAGCGATTCAAACCAGGAAAGGGTTTGCGCAATCGGTGATTTCGGATAAATATCGCCAAAACCAACAGTAGTTAAAGTGATAAATGAATAATAAATCACTGAGCTGTCATTCGTTAACATACCTGAAAACGCCTGCGGATCAAGACGATCTATCAATAAATAAAGATGAGCATAGGCTAAACCAATAAATAGATAGGCTGTTAACGAACCAAATAAAGTGGTCACATCAATGGTTTTATCCGCCAACGTATAGCGCAGAGAAACGATTGCCATCAACAGAAAGTACAGCATGGCAAAGAAAGTCTTGATAAGCTCCACCATAGGATGCGCGAGTAAAAAAGATAACAGCACACAAAGAACCTCTGTCATCATAAGGAAAGCGATGAGGAGAAGAAGTGCTTTGGAGCCTTTGCCAATAATGAAGAGACTAAAACCAATGAGAACAAAAAATATAAGATTGCCGAATTCAAAAAAGCCAAATTGAGCATCCACTGCTTTTGTTAGGCAAAATAAGATAAGAACGGCAAAAAGAAATAAAAAACGCAATTTCTCAATTAGGTTATATAAAACACCCATCAGTATCCTAAATAATCATGAGGTAATTAGGGAACAGCCCTAGCTTGATATTATCTTTTCTTGTCTCAAGAAGAAAGACAGGTGCTGCTGGTTGTTATGGAATCAACTTCTCTCTTATCCTCTCGGCCAAAGAAACAAGAACAGCAAGAAGATGACGGAATCGTTGCCTTTGCCTCGTCAAGTAGATGATTCAATTCGACCTGAGTTGACGTACCGCCTAACAACCCTCGAATGATGCGGACTATCCACAAACTACTGCGCAGTTGGCGGATAAATTGCAACTCTGGTCTTGGTTTTTTCCCCTTCCCGCCATTTAAAGCCATTTTTAATTGATCTAAAGTAACTCCCAAAGACTCATTCGCGTCTTTATTACGCAGAAAGTATTGCATGCAAACAACAGAAATCTCTTTTTTCATTTTAAGACTAAAGCGGTGATCTTCGCCTAAACCATGAAAAACCATGATTAGCTCTTCTGCAGTTTTGGCATCTCGTGCTCTATCGATGTACTCTGTGCGAAACCGATAAGAAATGAGCTTTAGATCCGGATACTTTTTTCTGAATTCTCTATAAAAGCATGTTCTATTTACCCCTTCATTCAACAGATGATTGATGATGAAAAAAGGATCTGTTCGAACATCCGGAGAATGGATTATTCCGGTGCTTCCTATTGATGACTCCAACGAGTGCACTCCTCGATCTTGAGATTCCTCCCTCTTTTCGCTTCTTAATTGCATTTGAGCTAATTTCACAGCGACATCAAGAGGAGTTTCTCCATTTTTATTCACTTTATTTGCATACTCTTTAAAATGACTCCAAGTTTCATGATAGCGATAGTCACCTAGACGAATAGCAACATGCAGCGGGGTATCATCGCCCACAAAACCACCTACAGGCTGGCACAAAGCATCAAACCCTTTGATTTGCTCAACAATGCCTGGCTGCAGCTGGACTTGACTTTCTTGACTCAAGCCATGAAAAATTTCCTTAATTAAAGCCTCCTTTGCCGTGTCATCAAGATCTCGGACATAATCACGAAAATCAGAGATTGAAAAGAGCACTGCTTTCAATCGAGAAACCCTGGCAACAGTAGCCTGAGTAATTAAAGCTATCTTGGCTCTCTCATCAGGATCCTGACTATCAAGAGAACGTGCCAGGTATTCTTCAACTACTCGAGACTCAATCAAAATATGTTTATACCAAGCTCGCCATTTGGCTTTTTGAAATGCCTCATCATTGGCTAATTCAGCGAATGCTGCAATTTCAGCCGCATCGGTATAAACTTTGGGGTCACAGGGATTAACAAGATAGCGCCTGCTAGTGGGCCAATAATGATTTTTAGAATCCTGCAACTTAGGAAAGTTAATCAGATCACGCGCAGTAATTTTGAAAGCATGTTCACCATGACGCCAATTCACAACCCGAGATTCATAATGAGACATGACACTGTCAGACAGGACCAAGCCATTATCAATCTTAAAGAAAACAACTGTTTTCACCCCTTTTCTGTCAACAATATAAAAACCAATATTTCCTTTATGCAAATCGTCTTCTTCCATGGTATAACCGCTACATAAATCACTGGCGAGGGAATCCATATCAAAAACCAATTTCTCGCCTTTTCTTGCCGTTTGATAGAAATCGGCAAAAAAGCCTGGGGGGAACTCATTGAAAAAATAAATTTGGTCATCCGGCTTGGCTTGTACTTCCGCGGATATGTTGCCTGTTTCAGCATCATAGTTAAGGTAATAAAACTTGCTCTCTTCAGCTTCCTTACTGTCAGCAGAATAACACATATGTTCAGACGCTAAGCCAAGTATCTCTCCATTACCTTTGACTAATTTATACTTAGGAGTGAGATAGGGCATTAAAAAAGCACTGAGCAAATTGCTGAATGCCACTTCGTAGAGGGATAAATCAGGATTATTGCGTTTATTTGACTTATAAAATAGATGAATGCCTTTATGGAGGGCATTAAAAACAAAATGTCCTGAGTGGCCTGCCTTTAAACCCAAGGTTATTTCATGATCGTTATAGAAATCAGGCATGGGAAATAAAACAAGACTTAATGTGCAATATTTTACTGAGCTTAGTCTAAAATTAAAACAGAAACCACCGAATTAAGCAAAAGTAACTGCACCAAGTTGTTATCGGGAGTAAACATCATGAGTCACGACGATCAAGCCCTCACTATTTCCAATCCTCGCCTTCTTGCGGCAGTCTATTTTGCTTTACTTGCTGTCATTGCAACGTGTGTAATTGACAGAATTCTTTATTTTATTGGCGTGCAGCAATTTTTGCCGCTATTTAAAGCTATATTATTGGCTGTTGTCGTAGCGAGTTGTTTTGGCGCGCTATTTGGTGAAAAAATTATATACAGCAAAAGACCTTACCGCAGAAAAGCTTTTTTATGGGGTTTTATCATGGTTATCGCAGCTTTGCCTGTTTATGATTTAGGTTTTCTATTACTCTCCGATGACCGTCTGGGGAATTCATTCCAAGGTGGAAATCCACAGCAAATGGTGCTTATTTATTTATTTGTTCTTATCTATAGCTTTATTATAGCGGGGCTTTGGCTAGGGATAGCAGCGGGATTTGCAGCAATGTATTTACGTGGACATCTCGTTTACGACATACTACACTCAAAAAACCAACGGCGAAGAAAGCCCGTGGAAAAAAGCTTACCGAAAACCAAATCCGGAAAGCCACACCACAGGATACGGACAATTCATTAAGAAAAGACAAGGTATGACAGCTAATACAAAACCCCAAACATCAATGAATCCCAGATTTGCAGGAGCAGTTTTTTTTGCTATTTTTGCTTTATTGTTTCTTTTATTTACCAAATACACTTTACTATCCCTCAGAGATAGTGCCCTTGTACCTCTTTTACCCGCGTTACTTTTTTCTCTGGTGACAGGATTATTATTAGGCGCTCTCTTTGGTAATGCACTTGCTAAAAAAGGAAGCTTAATTCGACCCTTTATACTTGGTGTTGTTCTTGCCTGTATCGTATTGATTCTTTTAGGTTTTATTGTGTTTGCTCATTACTCTCTGACCGACGCTAGTTTGATACAACGTTTTCAACATTGGCAGGATTATTTTATCTTTTATGGAGCTATATTCGTCGCGCTGCTACTTACGGTTGGCATATGGCTTATACCCTTTACAGGACTTGTCGCTATTTATTTCAATAAACGCTTTTGGCCAGGACTAGCCAGTGCCGATCAAAAACGACAGTCTAAGAAAACCGATATAGATCTGCCCGATGAATAATAAAGGTAACCGCTCTCCCCATCCTAATGTATCGACGTCTCGCCCCCACGATTTATTCGCAGGGTTGACCGCGGGATCCATCGATCTGGAAATATCACCGGAGCCCGCGGTCAACCCTGCGAATAAATCGTGGGGGCGGGACGTCGGAATAGGGGGAGCGTTTACTAATAAAGAAGAACTCTTAGCGTTAATGCAGAACGGAGCCACGGTTATCACACCTAATAACCGTCTTAGCAATGAATTGCTGCATGATTTCGCAGTCGCGTTTCCTAAATCTGCTCAGAAGAAGCCAATCTGCTTACCTTATACTGCTTTCCTTCTACATTCTTTCAAGACATTTTGGCATAAGTATTCACGGAATAACCATCCGCTGCTGCTTACAGAACTCCAATGCCGTTATCTATGGCGCCAAATTATTGCGACAAAACAAACTGAAGTAAATCGAGGCTTGTTAAATGCTATTCATGAGGCTTGGACAAGGTGTCATTTATGGATGCTGGATTTAAACCATTCTGTCTTTGCCTACAATTTGCAAACGAGGCAATTTCAACAATGGGCACAGCAATTCCTTAGAGAGCTGGATTGTCTTGGAGCAATAACAGAAGCTCAATTAGCCCCGTATCTATGTAGTCAAAACAGCGCGTTTAGTGTCAGCCAACTCGTATGGGTCTGTTTTGACGATTACACTCCACAGCAAAAAAAGTTACAACACTATCTCAATGATCAGGGTTGCATGCTATATCATTATGATTTGGCTACACAAGCAACCAATCTTTACCAATATGCAGCAAAAAATGAAGAGGATGAATATCAGCAACTCTTTTGTTGGTTAAAAGAACGGTTGGCCTGTGGCGAAAGACGACTCGGAGTAGTCATCCCAGACTTAGAGAAAAAATCGTCCTATTTGCATCGTACCTTGCAACAACATTTCCCTCAAACTACATTTAACATCTCTTTAGGGAAGCCATTAGCAGAGTACCCTTTGGTGGCTCATGCACTTAATTATCTTCAGCTCGATGGGAAAATGCTCGATGTCCATCAAGCTCGCTTGTTATTGCATTCCCCTTTTATTGCTTACTCCCAGACTGAATTACTAGCAAGAGCGCAGATATTGGAGAACAGTACAACGCTAGCGGAACCAACGTTCGAACAAAGCGCTTTTGTTGCTGAATTAAAGGCTATAGCACCTAAGCTGGCCCATGCATTAACAGAAGTTATTCCTTATCCTAAAGAAGCGAGTATTCAAGGTTGGATAAACGCATTTCATTTAAGGCTAAGATCCTTGGGATTTCCGGGTGAACTTGAGCTTAATTCAGTGACTTATCAATGTTATCAACGTTTTTTAATGCTATTTGAAGAGTTCAAGCAATTAGCATTAATATCTCCACTGATGAAAAGAAGGGATGCTCTTGCCACATTCAAAGAATTAGCTGAGACCACTATCTTTCAGCCTAAAAATGCAAATGCTCCTATTCAAATTTTAGGCCTGCTTGAAGCCTCGGGATGCACATTTAACAGCCTATGGTTCACCGGTCTAACTGATGAGTGTTTACCACAAGGAATCAAACCCTCCGCATTTATCCCACTTACCCTCCAACGCGACAATCTGATGCCTCACGCTCATTCTGCGAAGGAATTATATTTGGCAGACAAAATGATATCACGTCTGCAAAGAGCTAGCTCTCTTGCTGTTTTCAGTTACCCACGTTTAGTAGATGATAAACCCAACATGCCCAGTCCCTTCATCACTCACCTAGCAACATTGCAACCAATGAGAGATGAAGCCAAGGCCTGCGAATCTAAACTAGAGCATTTCTCTGAGAGCTATGTACTTCCTTTTGTGCCGGAAGAAAAGCTTGCAGGAGGAACATCCATATTAGCCAATCAGGCAAAATGCCCTTTTCGTGCCTTTGCAGCTCACCGCCTGCACCTTAAGGCTCGCATCGAAAATTCAGCGGGACCCGATCAAAGGGAACGTGGACAGGTCATTCACAAAGTCATGGAACTCTTATGGGGGGCTTTAAAAAAACAGAGCAATTTATTGGAACTTGATAATGAAGCGTTAGATAAGCATATCGAAACCTCCATTCAAACTGCATTACAACCATTAATTGCAAAGCGACCCCACTCTTTTTCAAACTTGGTACAGGCTGTGGAATTCCAGCGACTAAAGCGCCTGGTGCATGCCTGCCTAGATTGGGAACGTCAGCGTCCTCCTTTTGAAGTTGAGGCCTTAGAAGCAGCATTTACTATTCGCTTAGCTGACATGGAGTTTAATGTTCGGGTCGACAGATTAGATAAGGTTGAAGATGACAAGTGGGTCATTGATTATAAGACCAGCCTTCCCCAAAGCCTTCCTTGGAATGAAGAACGTCCTAGCGAACCACAACTATTACTCTATGCTTTACTGGATGAAACGATCAGCACATTATTATTCGCGCAATTAAAAGCTGGTAAGTTTACCCCGAAGGGTTTAAGTGAGAATAAAAATCCAACCTTGGGTATTGTTGGATTAAAAAAAGACCAAAGTTGGTCAGCCCTACGTCAATACTGGTCTCTACAATTAACTCAGCTCGCTCATGAATTCGTTCAAGGGCATTGTCCACCGCGACCGAATAGTCTGGCTGTTTGCACGCAATGTGATTATCAGGCTTTATGTCGGTTTGAGGGTAATTCGAGTGAATGATGTTCTGTGTAACTATCGATCCGTTCATGCTGAGGACGCTCCTCCTCAGCATGAACGGATAATTTGAAAGGGATGCGAAATATGAAACTTTTAATTGCAGGAGCTTCAGGTTTTATTGGCACCGAACTCGTTAATCTATTGTTACCTAAACATGATATTATCGTTGTTGGTCGTTCACAACAAAAGTTACAACATCACTTCTCTAACAAGGTCAGACAGTCGACTTGGGAAAATCTGTCTACCCTGGATGCAAAAAACTATGACGCTGTGATTAATTTATGCGGCCATAATATTGCAGCATTTCGCTGGACTGAAAAAGTTAAAAAACTAATCATTGATTCACGGGTGGAAACAACGCATCAACTTATTAATTGGGCTACATCACAACAAGCTAAACCTCATTTTTATTGCGCCAATGCTGTGGGCATTTATGGTGTACAAAATGATAACGATACGGATGTTTTAGATGAAGATACTGCAATTGATTTTGAACATCCCCGTGACTTTCTTAGCGAAATTGGCATACGTTGGCAGCAAGCTTTAAACCCAGCATTCGATCATGGTATGAGGGTGACAATTACCCGGTTTGGTGTGGTTTTAAAAAAGAATCAGGGAATGCTAAAAAGATTAGCACCAAGTTTCTACTTAGGACTAGGAAGTATTCTAGGTAACGGTAAACAAATCATCTCCTGGGTGCACATTCAAGATGTTATTCGGGCCATTGAATTCCTACTCAATCATCCAGAATTAACAGGTGTTTTTAATGTGACAGCACCTCATCCTGTTAGCCAGGAAGAGTTTGCTAGAACGTTAGCCAAAGCAATGCATCGACCTCTTTGGTTAAGAACCCCGGCATTCATCGTACGCAGTTTGTTTGGCGAAATGGGAGAGTACTTATTGCTGAAAGGACAACGGGTTATCTCAAAAAGGTTACCCGAAGTTGGTTACCAATTCCTTAGCCCAGAATTGAGATTGGCGTTGGAAAAGGAATTTGGGGCAAAAGCATGAATGCTTGCATTCATGCTTTTCTTTTGTTAGCTTACCACCCAGCGCTTCATTTCCTCCTCGAAATCGAAATCCTCATCCTCATTCCTATGAGAAAACGTGGTAGTCGATAAAATTTCTTCTGCATCAAAATCAAGCTCATGCCCCATATTAACGGAATTTTCCCATCCCTGCTGATTAACGCTGAAAACAAAATCATCATCGACCTTCTCGTACTCGTAAACAGCCCTGTCTTCATGATTTACATCTACAGGCTCCATCAGCACATCTTCTGAGGGCGGTCTGACTTCTAGAACCTCAGGATTGAGTATATTGAGCATACGGTCAATTATTTTGTTGACCTCTGGATCAAGTCGGTAAGATTTAAATTTTTTGAGATCCTTGATTGCTGCCTCTCTAGTGATCGCAACATAAGCCCGCGCGTTTTCAGGATCTTCAAATAGTCCTGCTTCTAGTTGTCGAGAAATATTATGTAATATGTTAAGTACACCGTCACAATATTGGCTCATCAGTTCCGGTGAAACATTTGAATTTGAGGCAAAAAATGGATGGTTTTTAGTACCTCCAAGCTGTTTGATTTGCTTATAAGCAGGAACAACTACTTCATTCCAATAACGATTATATCTATCTACTATTTGTTTAAATTTCATATTTTTTCCTGTTGGTTCGAAAATAGAAGGAAACTCGAAGGTCGCATTTAGCCAAGGGAACAAAATATATCATAAAAAAATATACATTGTGAATTTTTAATTAGCAAAATATGTTTTTATTATCCTTTATGGCTTTTCGTAATGCGATTGCAAAACGCCTGAGGTTCAACGCACCGTATTTTCGTTTTTGGTTCCAGAAAAGGAGAGTGTTTACCAAACTGTGTCATCCCCGCGTAGGCGGGGATGACACAGTTTAATGAACAGTCTCGAAAAAAGGTTTTAAGTACCAAGGAATTTTACGACCAACATCTTTGATAGGCGTATGAGTCACTCTTCCGTTGTATTTATCCACTGGATCGTGTAGATAAATCTACCTTACTTCCCTCGGCTCGCCTTTCAATCAAATGACGTGCTTCTGCAATGACAGGATTGGATAACAAACTCTCATCCGAATGTTTTTCTTGCCAGAAATCTTCATAGGAATGCAATTCCTTTTCACGCATGTAAAGCTCAAATTTTTTATAAAAGGGTCTGCCCTCGGTTTCACCCAAGATATTGATAAACTGTTCGTAAAGACCGGTTTTGGGGTTACTATAGAAGCAAATGTCAGTGAATTTCTTTTGATAAATAGGCTGAAAAGTATAAGCACTTCCAGCTATTTCAGGAATTTGCTTAAAAAGAATATCAAGAGCTACCCCCTGCGGTTCGGTTTTGGCATTATGGAGAAGCTCTACAACCTCTTGGCACTTTTCTTTGAGGATAATAATCGTTCTAACAGAGGAAAATTTTTTACTCTCAGAATGAAGCAAAGGGGCATCGCTCACTCTTGCTCCTCGCTCTGCAAGTGACAATTTAACATTGCCATCTCCTTGTTTTGCCAATGCAGCAAGTATGAGATGTCCAGTGAAACCGGTTGCTTGAAAAGTAACACTCTCACTTTCTAAGCGGGCTAAAATTCTGCTTGGGGTATCAGTGAATTCCACCTTATCAAGAGCATTGAGTAATCCTTCAAAACGAGTGGACAACTCAGGGTGTCTTTCAAGTAGGAAGTTTTTGAGGTGGGTACGCAGAATTCCAATACCCTCATCAAAGGTACCGGCTCCCAACTTCACTTTACCTTGAGGAAAAGCAAGAACCTCATTGAGTTTCTCTCCGCCAAAAATAAAATAAAGTCGGCGTCGATACTGGAATTCATCATAATCAATTTTATAGGCACCAAGGAGCTGTCGTTGAATGTCCTCAGGGAAGTGATGTAAACCGGTGATATTAGTAACCGTTTCTTCTTTATCATTCTTTGCCAGTACATCTGCCCCTTGTTTAAGCAGCAATTCTGTGGCCTTAAAATCTCTTGCAGCAACAGCCGTCAATAAGGGGGTATTTCCAAGGCTATCACGACTTTCAAGATCTGAATGCATCACAAGTTCGGGCAAGTAAGCCGTATGCCCATGAATAATGGCGCAATGAAGCGGCGTTTCTTTACGATGATTTGTTACTGAGACTAACTGCGGAGAATGACTAAGAAGATAATCGGGTGCAGTTCCAAGTTGGTTACTTGTAAAAGCTAAATGCAGCGCTGTGTTACCCTCCTTATCCTGGTCCTCCAAAGAATAGCCTTGTTTTGCAAACAACTCTATTAAAGCAGCATCATTGCTTTTGGCTGCAGCTAACAACGGGGTTTGGCCCAAAGCGTTATGTTGGGGAGGATTAAAATCATGCTTTAATAAACATTCAACAACCTTCTGACGCCCCTGTCTGATAGCCACAAATAATGCATTATCACCATCATTATTTTTATGGTTTATGAGTGTCTCTGGCAAGCTCAGCAAGTACTCCACAAAAGAGGCATCACCAACTGCAGCAAGCATTAATAATGAGTCACCATGGGCATCCACAATTGCTGGTGAAGCGCCTTTGTCGATCAACCATTTTACATTTGCTAAATTTGCTGTGGTTACCGCCTTTATTAAAGCCTCATTTTTTTCCTCAAGACTGACCGTGTCCATGAGAAGATTAGCAATATCCAAGTGTCCAGAATCTAACGCCTTTTGAAAAGCAGATTTACCTTCTTTATCCTTCGCATCCAAAGATACCCCTTGCGTCCTTAGAAAGGCAACAACGTCACCATGCCCATGTCTGGCCGCCAACATTAAGGCATTCTCACCGTTTTCATCGCTAGAATTTAAGTCCACTCCTTTTGCACTCAGAACTTTAACCAATTCTAACTGACCTCGTTTAGCGCCAATACTAATTGCGTTTTGACCTTGATTGTTTTTGGCGTGAATGTCACAACCAACCTCCAGAAGAAAATTTAACACATCGGGATGATATCGTTCCGCAGCTATCAAAAAAGGTGTATTGCCATCATGATCTCTTATTTCAGCGTTTAGCTCATTCTTATACTTATCAGAAAGATACTTGATCACGTCAATTTTATGATTGAATACCAAAAAATGTAAAAGAGACCATCCTTCACTCGTTTGAGATGAAATTATTTCATTTTCATTCTGAAATTTGGTAATCGATTCAAGGACAGGAAGCCCACAAAGGATGATGGCAAAGAAAGCAGCCGGTATTCTTTTCTCCTCTCCAAGACGAGAAAAGAATTGCTCAAACGGTCTGTTTCGGCCAGTTAAAAGAGCTCGTTTTCCTGAATACAGCTGCGTCTTTGCTCGTAATAACCCGGTAATTTCAGGTGCAGAGTACAAATAAGAGCATTCTAGAGGTGTGAACCCCTCATTGTCCGTTTGTTCCAAAATCGCTTGGCCGCTTTCACCGAATTTTTCCACAACAGTAATCAATTTCGCCAAAATAGCTGGCTGGTTGAACCTAGCTGCAAGATGAGCCAAAGTTCTCCTTTTATTATCAACAGCAAGAATACTCTCCGTATCAGAATTCGCTATAATCTTTGTGAAAGCTTCCACATTCCCTTCTTCAACCGCCATCCGTAAAAGTTCCTCAGTGAGCATTATTGGGCTCCTACGACTATATATTTCTTAATTATAGTGGTTAGAGGAAGTAAATCTGGACTCGATATTAATTTGACAAATCAAAACCGAATTACCGTGGCTTGACCACGGTAATTCGCTGTTATAAAGGAATGATTAGACCTTAAGCCCTTGAAAAATCAAAAGCTAAGACACCTGCAATGCTTGACTCTTGAAGAGCTAAGGCTAGTAATCTGTCTACCCCTAAGGCAACCCCGCTACAAGACGGCAAACCATGTTCTAAGGCTTGTAGCAAAAAGTCATCAGGAGCTGGAAGAGGTAAACCCTTTTGATTACGAATAGCCAGCTCGCATTTAAAACGAGAGGCCTGAGCGTCAGCGTCAGTCAGCTCATGAAAACCGTTAGCAAGCTCTACTCCTTTAAAATAGACTTCAAAGCGCTCGGCCACATCGTGATGAATTTTAGCCAAAGACGCTTGTGATACTGGAAAATCATAGACAGCAACAGGTACCTGTTCTTTACCCAGCTCGGGCTCAATCACATGGCTCATAAGAAGAAATAAATACTGATCGTTGTCGCCCTCTTCCGGCGGCAGAACATTATCCAATTGATAACGGTGCAGAATTTTTTTTAGTTCGGGGATAGTTACAGTGAACGGGTCAAAATCACAAATTTCAAGAAAACTGTCGCGGTAAGTTTTTCGCAGCATGGGTTTCACTTGTAAAATAAGCTGCAAAAGAGCATCCACTTCATTCATAAGTGCATGGTGATCAATGCCTAATTGATACCATTCTAACAAAGTAAATTCCGGATTATGCCATCGACCCAACTCATCATCGCGAAAGACGCGTGCAAGCTGGAAAATGGGACCACTGCCAGTAGCTAATAAGCGCTTCATGTGGTATTCAGGAGAAGTCTGTAAACAATAGGTTTCGCCACGAAAGATTGCTTTGATATTCGCAAGGTAAACGTCCGTAACACCAAAACGAGCCATCCCGGGGGTCTCTACTTCCAGATACCCGCGCTGTTGGAAAAATTGGCGGATTTGCGCAATAAGCTGGGCACGTTTTCTCAGTGTTTTAATGGAGGCTGATGATTGCCAAAGTTCCTGCATTAATAAAAAATCCCCAGCTCAAGACGTGCTGCTTCTGTCATTCGCTCCTGTGTCCAAGGGGGATCCCACACCAATTCGACAGTACAGTCGTTTACTCCTTCAACTTGATTGACTGTCTGTTCAACGGTTCCTGGGAAGGTTTGGGCTACAGGACACCCAGGTGTGGTTAGCGTCATTTGTATATGAACATGTTGTTCTTCATTAATAGCAATGTCGTAAATTAACCCCAGATCATAAATATTTACTGGTATTTCAGGATCAAACACAGTTCTCAAAGCGGTAATCACCTTTTCTTTCAGAACGTCATCATCCTCTTTTTTTCTAAACCCAAACATCACCATCACTCCGTGCTAACCACTGCTCTACTTTTGTTGAGAGCAGCTTCCAGGGTATGCCATGCTAAAGTCGCGCATTTAACGCGAGCAGGGTAAGCCTTTACTCCGGCAAGTACAGCAAGCTTATCAAGCGAGACAACTTGTTCTTCGCCACTTGTGACCATGGTGTGAAAACGCTCAAATAGTTCATGAGCCTCATTGATCGTTTTACCAATCAATGTCTCCGTCATTAAAGAAGCCGAAGCCTGTGAAATCGCACAGCCCGAACCAACAAAACTTACATCTTTAACGACATCGCCATCTAGTTTTAAAAAAAGGGTTAGCTTATCACCACACAACGGATTGAATCCCTGCGCTTGTGCCGTTGCATCAGACATAACATGATGATTTCGCGGATTGCGATTATGATCAATGATGATTTCTTGATAAAGCTCACGCAATTCCATGATCATGCAAATACCTCTTTTACTTTGTGTAGTGCTTTAACACAGCGATCGATCTCCTCTTTTGTGTTGTAAAATGCCAAAGAAATTCTCGAGGTTGCAGCAACCCCAAAGAAATCCATCAAAGGCATAGCGCAATGATGACCGCTGCGGATAGCAATACCTGCGCTATCCAAAATGGTACCAATGTCATGGGCATGAATTTTTCCATGCACAAAAGAAACGATGGGAACCTTATTTTTTGCCGTTCCAACAAGATTAAAGCCTTTCACCGATTGTACAGCAAGCGTAGCATAATCAAGTAAATGCGCTTCATAGGCTGCTATCGCTTCCATATCTAAAGACCAAAGATAATCAATGGCTGCCCCAAGTCCGATTGCGCCAGCAATGTTTGGTGTCCCTGCTTCAAATTTATGAGGCAAGGGGGCATATTCTGTGGCTTCCATGGTGACATAATTTATCATCTCACCACCACCTTGGTAAGGAACCATGTCATTTAATAACTGCTCTTTACCCCATAAAATGCCAATGCCTGTTGGTCCATACATCTTATGGCCTGAAAAAGCATAAAAATCGCAACCTAAATCTTGAACATCAATAGGTAAATGAGCAGTGGCTTGTGCACCATCGACAAGTACCAACGCGCCATAGGCATGGGCCATTTCGATCATTTTTTTAACTGGATTGATGGTGCCTAACGCATTAGAAACATAGTTAATCGCTACAAATTTGGTGTTTTCATTTAGTTTGTTTTCGAATTCTTCTAATAGAACTTCACCTTCAATGGAGATAGGAGCAACTTGCAAAAGTGCTCCTGTTTTCTTGCATACCATCTGCCAGGGTACAATATTTGAATGGTGTTCCATGTGGGTAATCAAAATTTCCTCGCCCGGTAAAATCCGAGGAGCCACAAAACTTTGAGCAACCAGATTAATCGCCTCTGTCGTGCCACGTACAAAAATGCATTCACGTGCAACCCGAGCATTAATAAAACGTTGTACCTTATCGCGTACTCCTTCAAATTGTTGGGTTGCGCGTACACTCAGAGCATGCACACCACGGTGAACGTTAGCATTATCCTGTTCATAATAGCGTGCTATCGCATCGATGACTGACTGTGGTTTCTGTGTGGTCGCTGCATTATCTAAGTACGTTAATGGATAATCATTTATTTTTTGTTTGAGCGCTGGAAAATTATTACGAATTGCTTCCAAATCCAGCGTTTCAATTAAAGCGGTTGCTGTACTCATAGCTATCTCACCTCAACTGCTGAATTAATAACGTTCTCATCCACTCAGCAAGAGCCTGATGAGGAACCAGGCGTAAATTATCAGCAGCAAATGCCTGAATTAAATAATTACTCGCTTCCTGCTTATCTATCCCGCGTGTTGCTAAATAAAATAAAGCTTCTTCATCGAGTTGTCCGACCGTCGCCCCATGAGTGCAAATGACGTCATCCGCGAAAATCTCTAATTGTGGCTTGGTGTCAATTTCAGCTTGTGAAGACAGCAATACGTTTTTATTCTGCTGTCTAGCCTCTGTGTGTTGAGCGTCTTTGGACACAATAACTTTACCATTAAACACGGCACGTGAACGACCCGCTAAAATCCCCTTGTAATCTTGCTCGCTGTGGCAATGACCGACCAAATGCTGAATGATGGTATGGTGATCAATGTGTTGTCCATCCGTTGGCACATAAATACCATTCAACAGACATCGACCGCCTTCTTCTTGTAATTGCAAATGGATATCACTGCGAACTAGCTTGCCCCCAAGGCTTAAGGAATGACTATCAAATTGACTATTTTGAGCCTGACGAACAGCAATTTGTCCAATATGATAGGCAATGTGACCTTCACGCTGAATTTTATAATGCGTTAGCTTTGCATTCTTTGCCGTGAATACTTCTGTAATTGTATTCGTAAAATAACTACATTGCTCAGCACCACGATATTCTTCACACACAGCCACTTCACTTCCTTCTTCGAGAATGATCAAATGGCGACTATGTGTAGCCTGCTCTTTATCTTGCCAATGAGAAAGCACAATGGGTTCTTCAACGCGTATACCAGCTGGCACATAAATCACCATGCCGGTGTGCACGAGCGCCGTATTTAAAGCATGAAAACCATGCTCATGCTTTAATAACTTATCAAAATAAGGTCTAATCTTGTCCTCATGCTGATGCAAGGCATCAAATAACGGCTGTACCAAAAGACCAGAAGGCAAATGTGCTGTTATTCCATCCACGCCCAAAATTTGGCCGTTTTGAATCACAATCTGATTCTTTATGGGCATATCTGATTGCACGATAATCTCTGCATCTCGCTTTGCCGGCTTGGCAAATCCATGTTGCAAGAGCGCATCCACAATGGTGTATTTCCAATCCTCATCATGGCGCTTGGGGAAACCGTAATAGCTTAACTCACGCAAGCTTTTCTCCTGCAGTTCCGCTACCCAGGGAATAGTCGACAATCCTGCTTTGGCTTGCTTTTGATAAAAATCAAGTACCTCACTCATGCCTGTTCCATCTCCTCAAGCCAACTATAGCCTTTCTCCTCAAGCTCAAGTGCCAGGGATTTATCGCCTGATTTAATAATCCGACCATTGGCTAAAACATGAATGAAGTCAGGCTCAATATAATTTAAAAGTCGCTGATAATGGGTCACCAAAATAATGGCACGCTCAGGTGAACGCATGGCGTTCACGCCTTGCGAGATGATGCGCAGAGCATCAATATCCAAGCCTGAGTCTGTTTCATCAAGAATAGCCAATTTAGGCTCAAGAGCCATCATTTGCAAAATTTCATTACGTTTTTTTTCACCCCCTGAAAATCCTTCATTGATACTGCGATACAAAAAGCTTTCGTCCATGTCCAAGAGTTGACATTTTTCGCGTATAAAACTTAGAAATTCAATGGCATCAAGGGTCTTCTTACCTTGCACTTTACGAACAGCATTCACTGATGCTTTCAGAAAGTTAATATTGGTAACACCAGGAATTTCAACCGGGTATTGAAAGGACATGAAAATACCCGCTTGTGCTCGCTCTTCCGGAGCTAAAGGCAACAAATCCTTATCGAGGTAATGAATCTCACCATGAGTCACTTCATAGGCAGGATGTCCGGCTAAAATCTTTGACAATGTACTTTTACCAGAGCCATTAGGTCCCATGATTGCATGAACCTCTCCAGGCTTTATGCTTAGATTGATACCTTTCAAAATGGGTTGTGCATTGATTGCAACATTAAGTTGTTTGATTGTTAACATAATTAACCTACTGCCCCTTCCAAACTAATACCTAGCAACTTCGTGGCTTCGACTGCAAACTCCATGGGTAGCTCTTTTAACACTTGTTTACAAAAGCCATTAACAATCATCGATACAGCATCTTCCGTATCAATACCACGTTGTTGACAATAAAATAATTGTTCCTCGCTGATTTTTGACGTCGTTGCCTCATGCTCGACCTTTGCTGTGGGATTTTTAACTTCAATATAAGGAAACGTATGGGCTGAGCACTCACTCCCCATCAGCATGGAATCACATTGAGTATAATTACGCGCATTGGTTGCCGTTGGTGCGATACGCACTAAACCACGATAGGCATTATGAGCCCGACCTGCACTAATTCCCTTGGAAATAATCGTAGAGCGGGTATTTTTACCCAAATGAATCATCTTCGTGCCTGTATCAGCCTGTTGCAGATTATTTGTCAAAGCCACGGAATAGAATTCGCCCACTGAATCATCACCTTGTAAAATAACGCTTGGATATTTCCAGGTAATTGCTGAGCCTGTTTCAATTTGTGTCCATGAAATTTTAGAGCGTTTTCCTCGGCACGCTCCCCTCTTCGTAACAAAGTTATAGATTCCACCCTTACCTTCTTTATCACCTGGATACCAGTTTTGCACTGTTGAATATTTAATTTGCGCACCATCCAAGGCAATAAGTTCTACAACAGCGGCATGCAATTGATTTTCATCGCGCATTGGCGCGGTACAACCTTCCAGATAGGAAACATAACTATCGGTATCAGCAATGATTAACGTACGTTCAAACTGCCCAGTAGAGGCAGCATTAATACGAAAGTACGTTGATAATTCCATAGGACAACGAACGCCTTTAGGGATATAAACAAAGGAACCATCGCTGAATACTGCAGAATTAAGTGCAGCATAAAAATTATCGCGATAAGGCACGACCGATCCTAAATACTGGCGGACCAAGTCAGGGTATTGATGCACAGCTTCTGACATAGGACAAAAAATAACACCAACCTCAGCAAGTTTAGCTTTAAATGTTGTAGCCACAGAAACACTGTCAAACACAGCATCAATAGCCACACCTGCCAACATCTCTTGTTCTTTGAGCGGAATGCCTAACTTTTCGTAAGTCCGTAACAGTTCTGGGTCCACCTCATCCAGGCTTTTTGGTGCATCTTTTTTACTTTTTGGTGCTGAGTAATAGGAGATGGTTTGATAATCAATCGGTGGATAATGCACACTTGACCATTTAGGTTGTACCATGGTTTGCCAATGCCTGAACGCTTTTAAACGCCAATCCAGCAAAAATTCAGGTTCACCTTTTACTGCGGATAAACGACGAATAATATCTTCGTTTAAACCAGGTTCAAACGTATCTACTTCAATATCGGTCACAAAACCATGTTGATATTCCCTTTCCAGCAGGGAATGAATTTGTTCATTGCCTTTCGCCATGACTAACTCCACTTGCCAACTGCTTAATGCGGTCTATCTCAACCGTCTGGAGTGTTGGCTTTGCCAGCACCTCTAAACTCACACTATCCAGTGCAGTTTCTATAGCTTGACTTATTAATCTCCAATTACCCTGAACACGACATACGCTTTGTAAAGAACATACGTTTGGGTGCAAACTGCACTCAGTTAATCCACGATGCTCTTCCAGGGAATAAATAATTTGCGCCACTGAGATCTCTGAAGCCGGTCGCTGCAACCGATACCCACCAGTGACTCCACGCACAGAAGTTAATAATCCTGTTGCTGTCAAACGTTTAAGTATTTTACTAACTGTCGGCACGGTCAGATGGGTATGTAGCGCAATATCTCGAGCATTGCATAATACCTGCGAATGCTTGGCGAGATATACCATTACCACTGTTCCATAATCAGCCAATTTGCTGATGCGCAGCATAACACCCCCATCCCAAATAATCTAGTACCAAATAAGTCTTATTTACTACTCTTAATATAGTACTGAAATGGTTCTATTTAAAGCAAAGTACGAATAATACTCTATTTTTGAATGGGAAGGCAATGGGAGAAGGATTACTTAACCTGCTTTAAAAATCAAAAGAATTAATTCAAAATACCTCTCCCCTTGTGGGAGAGGTCGACGCGTGTAGCGCGGCGGGTGAGGGGTAAAAGATATAGCAGCAAGGACTCATTATGGATAAGTTAAGACAATTCTCAAAGACATTGCGCCTCTCACAAATGGATGTAGAGCACATACTGTGGTATCACCTGAGGAATCGAGGTTTATTGGGTTATAAATTTAGACGACAACACATATTACAAGGTCATATTGTAGATTTTGTGTGCTTAGAAAAGAAATTGATTATAGAGCTTGACGGTGGACAGCATGCTGAACAAGCAGTAAACGATACTATTCGAACACAACGACTTGAGAAAGATGGGTTTCAGGTCATACGATTTTGGAATAATGAGGTTCTCAGAAATATCAATGAGGTATTGCTGGTCATTCAAAACGCCCTAACAAGAGAAGGTGTCTATTGAGATAACCCCTCACCCGACGCGCTAGCGCGTCGACCTCTCCCACAAGGGGAGAGGTATCTTCCCTTCCCCTTGTGGGAGAAGGAGGGCGGCCACATACATTTTTCCCTCTCCCCTTGTGGGAGAGGGTAGGGTAAGGGGTAAGAATAGAAAGATGAATTCTTAGATTGCAAACTCAGGATGCTCTGCTTCAGCAACAACTGCTTTTAAAGCCTTCATAGCAGCAGATTCTTTAAAGAACGTATAAGCACCAGCGGTTAAACCGAACGCACCACTTACAGCAGTTTCCGTCACCGCAGCAACACTACTTCCCGTCGCAAGACCACTGAAAAACGCACCAGGACCACTCCATGCTCCTGCGGCAAGGCCAATAGCAAAAGCAAGTGTCCCTACAATCACTGTAACAATCGCTGTTGCTACCACAGCCAGTATTGTCTTCATGATGTATGGGTGTTCACCGTTCAGTGTTTTTGTGCAATTATCAAGAAATCTTTTAATAGCCTCTTCTTTGTTGGACTTTCCCGGATTTCGCAGAGCATTCACTAAAGCAAGTGCTTCCGAGCTGACTACTTTGTATTTAGCTGCAGGTAAGTTTGCTACAGCCTTATGCATATCATCTAATGCTTTCCACAAAGGAGAATTGGTGACTAATAAATCTTTAGCTTCGAGTAACTTATCTTCTTCGTGGGGAAGTGGGCCCCCAATCTGAGAGGTATCTTCGTCTTTTTCCACAGGTGTACATTTTGCAATCGACTGCAGAAGTGCATCAATTCCAATATCATTTGGGCTTGATGTAACGATACGAGCCACAAAATCGCCCTCGATCTCGGCAAGTCGCTGTTGATGACTTTCTGGTAGATCACTTGATGTAACGATACGAGCAACGAAACCGCCCTCGAACACGGCAGGTCGCTCTTGATGACTTTCTGGTAGATCACTTTTGGTCCCCACCAGAATGATTTTAGCTTTTGGGTTTTTCTTTCTTATCTCTTGAAGGTCTTCAGCGATGTGCTGTTGCTTAATGTCTTCTGATAAATCAACGCAATAAACAATAAATGGCGCACTAGAGCAAAGCTCAAGGGTAATAGCTCTATAACTATCTAGTCCTCCTGTACTCCATAGTTGTAATTTGATTTCTTCAGTTGTATTCCATAGTCGTTGCCTCGTTTCTTCGTCAATGGTCTTACCAGCAAAATCCAAACCGATTGTTTTTTGGTAATTTATATCAAAAGGTTTTCCAGCAAGCCGATTTACTAACTGAGTTTTACCCGTTTTCGTATCACCAATGAATAGAATTTTAATTATCATACTAACTCTTATTGGCTAAAAACTGAGCAACTATAAGCCATACAGAGAAATTAGTAAACAGGAATGTGTTAAGTTGATTTGTTATCGGCCGTCAAGCAATATTATGGTAAAATGAATCAACGGATTTATTTAATAGAATCTCTACCAATTCAAATCTAAGGACAGATAATGTTATGGGGAGCCTTCGTTTTTTTAGCTATAGCGGCCGTCACTGCCCTATTTAGTTATAGAAATCCGTCCACATCCACTTATATCGCCAAACTTATCTTTTATGTCTCTTTGCTTATTTTTATTGTGTTGCTGTTTGCTTCTATATTCAGTTCGGCGCCACCAAAAACAAATACACCATTCTTACCGATATGATGAGAAAATATTCATGTGATGATAATGCTTGCTACCTATTAATTTTTACCTGCAACTGACCATCTAAACCAATCCATGCCCTTTTCATGATTTCGGTGTTAAATGCAATACCCACTTCACCCTGGGTATCAACAGAGATCACTCCAATTTCTCCTTTGCTCGCTTTGTTACGAGTATGCAGAACATGATCGCAAGCCTCTCGGACATTCATTTTCATTTCAACCATCATTGAAATCGTGTGTGCAATTACGCCAGTAATTAGATACTCTCCATCTCCCGTTCCTGAAACAGCACAGCCACTATTATTGGCATAACATCCCGCACCGATGAGGCAACTATCACCAACCCTGCCTGGCAAGCAATTACTTGTGCCTCCAGTCGACGTAGCTGCTGCCAGGTTGCCTTTGCTATCCAAAGCGACAGCACCAACAGTGCCAAGACGTTTCTTGTGCAAAAGATCTTCATAACGTTCACGACGGTTTAAGTGTTCATATTGGTCATATTGATGCTCAGTAATAAAATAAGAATCGGGTCTTAAAAGAAGTCCGTGATACTTTGCAAAATCCAGAGCACCATATCCTGAAAGCAGTACATGCTTGGTCCTTTCCATAATAAGGCGCGCTAGACTAACAGGATTTTTGACTTCACGCACCATTGACACCGCACCTGCCGTTAATTTCTCTCCGTCCATGATAGAAGCATCCATTTCCACTTCACCCAGGCAATTTAAAGCAGAACCTCGGCCTGCATTGAATAAAGGATTGTCCTCTAACAATTTTACGGCTTCTTCAACCGCTTGCAGTGCACTCCCTCCTGCCTGTAGAAGCTGGTAACCATACTGTGCCGCCTGAGCAAGGCCATCTTCCGTTACATTCATGTTGTTTTGTAAGAATGCTGAATTATCTCCTGCGCCACCATGGACTGCGATTGCAATTTTCATAATTCTATCCGATTCCTTAGATTTTAGATTTATACTCGAGCTCGAGTTTTTTAACTTCACAAATCAAAAAACCGAATTACCGTGGCTTGACCACGGTAATTCGATGTCCTAAATTCTTCCAAGATAGTAGAAAATATCAATATACCTCTAATCAAAGTGAGGCGACATTGCCGGTTTCGCGAGCTTACGTGTCGCAAGTGAAAAATGACAACCTTTAACCAGAATGTGCACTTTTAGATTCTCGACAAAAACCGCTTCTCCTTCTTTTATCTGGGTTATATTGGTTTGACGAATATCTCTTCCATCAATGATGACTACCATTCCTGAACCACGACACTCGGCCTCAGAGCCATTTTTAATGATCAATGCCGTATCCTCTCCCAAACCTATTCCCAGTTGTTCAGGATTCATAATGATCGCGTGTGCAAGACGACTAAATCGTCCTCTTTTAATGAAGTGAGTGTCAATAATACATGAAGTCAGTAAACCTAAACCGGAAGAAGTAGCAAGGTTACGATACAACAACGCTTCCGTTAATCCACCGCAGGTGATCATGACTGAAGACATAACCATTGCTCCTGCGCTCGTGCCTGCCACAATAAATGTACTATCAGTAAGATACCTATTTTTTATGATGTCAATGATGGGAGTGCCGCCCAAAATCGTGGAAAGTCGAAATTGATCGCCACCGGTAAAGAAAATAGCACCAGCTTCTTCTGCGCGAGTTAAGTAATTCTTTTTTCTTGCTTCCTCCCTTTCTTTAATAGGAATAAAGCCCACATTACTATAACCCATTTCAACAAAGACTTTTTGATAAGTCTTTTTAACCTCCTCCTGCACCTCTGAACCGGTGGTGATAAGTTCTATCTTTTTATTTCTTGAATCAGGAAGTAGCTCACTTAAAATATCATATCGAGGAAACTCCTTTCTTTGCTCCATAATATCAGGAGGTTCGTCAATTTTATCTTCGGCCCCACCTATTATAAGTAACTTCCCTTTTGGTTTCATAATTAGGCTGCCTCATGCGATTATCGTTTCTTCCTTAAATTTTCGTTTTTCTTCAAGTATAAATTCTACGGCATCAAAAACATCATCGACAGAATAAAAGATAAAGCTATTTTGTTTCGCAGTCGCTATCGCATACCTTACTGCCGTGAACTCATCAGAAATCACCTGCACCTGAGCATGGAAATTTGCTGATTCAATGCCTTGAAGGAGTAAATCCGTTATCTCCTGATTCATTCTCCCCCTGCTGTCTTTATAATGCCATATAATAATTTCATCAAACATTTGAGCGGAGCGGTACCCTAATTTTTGAATGTCTTCAGCTCTTCTATCACCCGAAGCAGCAATAATGCCAATTTTTTTGCTGCAGTTTATCTGGCTAAAGAATTTTTGCAGTTCCACATAAGCATCTTCATTATGAGCGTAATCAACCATGATTTTGAAATCGTCAAAATCAAAGATATTCATCCTGGCTGGAGTATGCTCAACAGAAGGATAAAAATTATAGAGCGCTTGCTCAATATCCTTAAGAGTAAAGCCGCTAATTACCCCAGCTAGAGCTGCAGGTAAGATGTTTTTGATCATCAATGTGGCAGTTCCGTGAAAAGTCAGTGGAATAGTCTTCACTTTTGCTAAAATTTGTCTCTCTTTACCTCTGCTAATGACAATCGCATCACGCTCAATAAAAGCAGCCAAACCTCCCACATCACAATGCCTCTTAATACGAGGTGTCTCTGCCAGCGCAAATAGGGCTATGTTGCAATGAAGATCATCTTGAATGGCATACACGAGATCATCCTCTGCATTTAAAATGGCATAGCCATTTTTACAGGTACTATGTGCCACAACCGCTTTGACTCGAGCTAATTCTTCCATCGAATGGATATCATCCAGCCCTAAATGATCATTAGTGATATTCGTAATAACACTAATATCACACTGATCAAAACCAAGACCTGAACGAAGAATCCCTCCACGAGCACACTCCAAAACAGCGAAGTCAACTGTGGGTTCCCTTAAAATGGCCATTGCACTCACAGGACCGCTGCAATCTCCTCTATGAATTAGCTTACCGTCCAGATAGATGCCGTCTGTTGTCGTGAAACCAACGTAATGTTTAGCCTGTTTGGCAAGATGAGCAATCAAGCGCACAACCGTTGTCTTGCCATTCGTTCCTGTTACTGCGACAACTGGGATTCGAACTGAGCTCCCTTTAGGGTAAAGCATATCAATGAAAGGAGCAGCCACATTGCGCCCAGTACCTTGATTAGGCGCCAAATGCATCCTAAGACCAGGAGCTGCATTCACTTCTATCACGGCCCCATTGCTGCCATTCAGTGGTAATCCAATATCCTTAGAAACAATGTCAATCCCACAGACATCGAGGCCTACTAATCGTGCTATGCGTTCAGCAAGAGAAATATTATAAGGATGGACCTTATTCGTGACATCAGCTGCTGTACCTCCGGAACTTAAATTAGCCGTATCCTTGAGAATTAAAACTTCACCATTCTTAAGAACTGAGTGAAGTGATAATTTTTTTTCTGCTAAAATAGCCAGGGTATTTTCGTCTGTTTTTATGGAAGTCAGGACATTTTCATGTGCATGACCACGCTTGGGATCTTTATTTGCTTCATCAATAAGCGTTTGGATTGAATCGATTCCATTCCCCACAATCATCGCAGGGGTTCTCTTCGCAACAGCAACAACTTGGTTGTTTATGAGGAGAAAGCGGTAGTCAAAGCCTTCAACAAATTTTTCAACGATCACTTCGCTAGAAACTTCCTGTGCAAACTTGAAACCAATGATTGCTTTCTCTTTTGCAGAAATGTTTGTGGTAATACCTCTTCCATGATTCCCGTTGATTGGTTTAATAACCAAGGGAAAACCTATTGTGGCTATTGCCCCTTCCAGCTCATCTAGATCTCGGATAGTTAACCAAGCTGGCACAGGAATAAAACTAGAAGCAAGCAATTTTTTAGTCATTCCTTTGTTTGCAGCGATATCAACAGCAATCGCATTCGTTTCTGAAGACACAGTAGCCCAAATTTTTTTTTGATTGCGGCCCTGTCCTAAGATGACGAGAGAACTATCTTCAAAGCGAGCGTAAGGAATTTTTCTTTTTTTGGCTTCTTCAACAATAGCATGGGTACTTGGTCCCAGCTTTTCTTGCTCATATAAATGATTTAATTCGGCTATATCTTCAGCCAATGAATGATAGTCTTTTCCTTCTGCCAAACATTTTGCAATATTCATTGCAGCTTGAGCTGCATAGAGCCCTGCTTTTTCAATTTCATAACAAAAAATAACATGGTACACACCATACTCACGAGCGCTGTAGGTTCTGCCAAATCCACAGTCCATACCTGCAAGACATTGCAACTCAAGGGCTATATGCTCAATCACATGGCCAAGCCAAGTACCTTCATCTAGGCGTTCAAAAAACCCCCCTTCCACACCTGGTGAACACTGATGATAATAGAGACTTGGAATTAACGCTTTGAGCCTTGCTGCAAATCCGGGTAAACGATTGGTGGGGAGGGTTTCAAATTGTTCTAAGTCGAGTTTAATGACAATCAGTTTCTGACGATAATTTGACCAATAATTTGGTCCTCTTAGAACTTTTATATTTAAAATTTTCACTTAATCATTCCCTTGATTGTGTTAAATTTCCGTAGCTTATAATGATTCACAATTCAAGAAGATAGCAAAAATCGAAGGTAAGTAAAATAAAATCATGCGATCTAGAGTCTGTTGACAATTCTATTTATCCAATTTCTCGAAAATCCCTACGTACTGCGGCTTGTCCGCGGTATCCACAAGATCCCTGGATGACGCGGACAAGCCGCGTCACGTAGGCCCTTGTAGAGCAATTGTCAACAGATCTAAATCAACCCCCTTCTCCCTGCACAGCAACATCAGGTTCCGTTTTAGCAAACATAAACGTCACAGCAAGCACAAAAAAATAGATGATACCTACCAATGCACAAAACATTGCAAAAACAATGTTGTTATGAGCGCTATATAAAACATTTGCCACTTCAATGCCTCCTGCCTGGAGACACATGCCTACCAACGTCATAAAAGCGGAGGTAGTGCCTTTACCAACTGAGGTGGAAAAGAGAATCAAACGATTGAGAGGTGCTGTCGCCACCCCCAAACCAAAGAAATACACAAGCAACCCTGGCATCAACCATAAAAAATCACTGCCCATAAGTAAAGGTAGAATCATGACAAACAATAGGCTAATGCTCGAAGTAAGAGAGCCTATTAATAAGATTTTTTTTAAAGATCCATGATAAGTCAGTTTCTGCAGAAACCAATTCCCAGCAATGGATGCAGCAAACAAAGGCATTTGCCATAGGCCATATTGTATGACAGATAGCTTGGCCTCATTTATCAGAATCACAGGCGCCAAGGCTATCCAGATGATACATGGGAGACCTAATAATCCTAGAGCGACGGAGCCAAAGAACACTGAAGGGTTGAATAATAAATTTTTATAGTTGATAGCGACCATCTTCGGAGCTAAGGAGATGGGTTTGATTTCCTCTCCATTGGTTTTTGTTTGGCCGACAGGCTCAGGCATAAATCGCCATAAACCCCATAAGGCAAATAAAGCCATCGCACCAATAATGACAAAGATTAAACGCCAATTATAATAGTGGACAAAGATAGCTCCCAATAGCGGTCCAATCAGTGGCGCCAATATAGCCGCATTCGCCATGATGGCTATTAATCTTACGGCATCCATTTCAGCAAAGATTTCTTGCAAAGTCGCATAACCAATGACAGCAATAAAGCACAGCCCCATGCCTTGAAAAAAACGTGCCAAAAGAAACTGCTCAATGGAGTTCGAGCAAGCGATTAATATCGTACAAACGAAGAAAAATGAAGCCCCAAAAATCATGACGGGACGACGGCCATAACGATCAGAGATTGGGCCTAAAAACAATTGCAAACTAGCCCCACCTAAAATATACGCTGTTAGTGAAGTCGCTATAGCCGATTCTGGCCCCTGGAAGGAGTCAACAACCTGGACCATACCAGGCATGATCATGTCATTAGCAATATAAGTCAGAAATTCATAAAGAACTAAAAAAGCAGCAAAAACGAGTGCTTGCTTACGACTTATGTTAATTAAAGGTTGGGACATAATTTTCTCTAAAAACTAAAATTTTTTCTGTAGGACCCAACATGCTGCTTGTTGGGCCAAGGCCCAACCTATGTTTGCTCAACAATAACTTCCTTGAAAAAATACAATATGTGAGCATAATGACCAATTGACAGGCAAAATTTTTATGCTATATAATGCATGCCTTCTTTAACGTCACGGACTCATGATGAAAAGAACTATTAAAACGATAACCCACATTTTAATAGCAATCACCACTGCCACATTTTTTTCCTGTCCATCGTTCTCTGAGCCTAACAACCTAGCCCTTTTAAAACATGAGATCAGGCGGTATCACGATTCAGGCTTATATGAAAAAGAGCTGAAACAAGTTTTATCCCAGGCACAGGATTATATTCTCAAACAAGTAAAGATCAATAAACATCGAGAAAATCCGCAAAAATTAGCCATTGTCCTTGATATTGATGAAACAAGTCTCAGTAATTACACTAAAATCACCCTCCGTGATTTTACGAACAATCATAAGCAGATTCATCAAGAGATATTGGCTGCAAATTCACCTGCAATCCCTGCAACCTTAACGCTCTATCATGCTGCCCAAAAAAATGGGGTTCATATTTTTTTTGTTAGCGGTCGTGTTATGTCGGAACTTAAAGCCACACGCAATAATCTATTACGCGCTGGATTCGCAAATTGGGCAGGTCTTTATTTACGTCCTGACAATTATCATCAAGCTTCTATTATTCCATTCAAGACAAGAGCTCGTAAATCAATCACAGACCAAGGTTATACGGTCATTGCCTCTATTGGGGATCAATATAGCGATTTAGAGGGAGGATATACGCAGAAAGTATTTAAATTGCCTAATCCTTTTTACCATATTTCTTGATGGGATTAGAATCTGTTAATATTCACTAACTTCCCCCTCACCCGCCGCGCTTAAGCGCGTCGACCTCTCCCACAAGGGGAGAGATCTTCATACTTGAAAGAGGGTATGGTGTCAACACCTTAGTATTCAACATCCACAATTTCATACTCCACCATACCACCAGGAGTTTGGACTGTCACCGTATCATCTACCAATTTGCCTATTAAGGCGCGGCCGATAGGCGAGCTATAGGAAATTTTATTTACTTTAATATCAGCCTCATCCTCGCCAACGATTTGATACTGAATTCTAGCCTCTGTTTCAATATGGCACACATGAACGATTGCACCAAAAACAACTTTGCCGTTATTAGGTAATTTGCTGATATCAACAATTTGAGCATTAGCAAGCTTGGCCTCAATTTCTTTGATACGTCCTTCATTGAAACTTTGTTGCTCACGGGCAGCATGATATTCAGCATTCTCTTTTAGATCACCATGTGCGCGAGCTGTAGCAATAGCCTCAATAATCCGAGGCCTTTCTACCGTTTTTAATCGATGTAATTCCTTTTTAAGCGCTTCTGCACCTTTAACTGTCATTGGATGCTTGTTCATACTAACCTCTAATGTAAATCCTGCAATCGAGTTACTGTTTCTCGATCTTCATATTTCATAGCTAAACACGCTGCTTCTGCACCAGATAAAGTAGTAGTATAGCTAACCTTATGCTGTAATGCATTGCGTCTGATGGCAAAAGAATCAGCGACAGCTTGCTTACCTTCCGTTGTATTAACAATGAAATCAATTTCATTATTTTTAATGAAATCTACCACATGAGGTCTTCCTTCGGCTACCTTAAACACTCGTCGGCATTCAATGCCTGCTGCCTGCAATACTAAAGCTGTTCCTCGAGTAGCAATGATTTCAAAACCTAACTCAATGAGACGTTTAACAATCTCACCCACTCGTGCTTTATCAGCATCACGAACAGAGACAAAGGCGCGTCGTCTTTTTACGATATTACAACCCGCTCCCAATTGCGCTTTCGCATAAGCCTGCCCAAAGCGTCTCGCGATCCCCATCACCTCACCGGTTGATTTCATTTCTGGTCCTAAAATGGAATCCACACCAGAAAATTTAATAAATGGAAAAACAGGAAGCTTGATGGAATAAAAAGCAGGCATAGGGTAATTCATGGCTAAGCCTTGTTCTTTTAACGTTTGCCCTACTTTGCAGCGAGCAGCTATTTTTGCGAGGGGTAAACCGGTTGCCTTGGAAACAAAAGGTACAGTCCGTGAAGCCCGAGGATTGACCTCAAGAACATAAATATCGTCTGCTTGGATAGCAAATTGGGCATTGATCAGACCAACAACACCCAACTTTAAGGCTAATTGGCGAATTTGTTCTATCAAATCCTGTTGCACCACCACACTCAAACTAAACGGTGGCAAGGTACAAGCGGAATCACCAGAGTGAACGCCAGCTTGTTCGATATGTTCCATGATGCCACCGATTAATACGTCCTCACCATCACAGATGGCATCAATATCTACTTCAATCGCATCATTAAGAAACTTATCTAATAACACGGGTGAATCATTTGAAACAGCTACCGCATTAGATAAATACTGACGCAAATCCTCTTCTTGATACACGACCTCCATCGCACGTCCTCCTAGGACATAAGATGGTCTAACAACCAAGGGATAACCGATCCGTTTAGCAAGCTCAATGGCTTCAGCTTCACTGCGAACCGTTCCATTTACAGGTTGATGCAAATTCAGCTCTGATACCAATTTCTGAAAGCGCTCTCTGTCTTCAGCTTGATCGATAGCATCTGGTGAAGTGCCTATAATAGGCACCCCATTTAATTCTAGATCACGCGCCAATTTAAGTGGGGTTTGACCGCCGTAATGAACGATCACACCTGTTGGTTTCTCGATAGCAACAATAGAGAGAACATCCTCAAGTGTTACCGGTTCGAAATAAAGACGATCGGAGGTATCAAAATCCGTTGAAACTGTTTCTGGATTACAATTGATCATGATGGTTTGATACCCAGCTTCTCTTAAAGCCATTGCGGCATGTACACAGCAATAGTCAAATTCAATTCCCTGTCCAATGCGGTTGGGTCCACCACCCAAAATGATAATTTTTTTCTTGTCTGTTTCTGGTCTTGCCTCACATACTGTTTCATAACAAGAATATAGATAAGCCGTGTCACTAGGGAACTCTCCTGCACAAGAATCAATCCGCTTGTACACTGGTACTACTCCAAGATCTAAACGGTAGGAGCGTACCTGTTCCTCCGTATCATTGAGCAAGCGAGCAAGGTAAGCATCAGAAAATCCGCGGCGTTTAAATTGTCGCATGGTGGCTTTGCTAATGTCTGTAAGAGAGGTGCCATGAATCGTATTTTCTAACAGCACCAATTCTTGAATTTGCGCAAGAAACCAAGGATCTACCTTACTTTCTTGATGAATTTCTTCCAGTGATAAATCGTTGCGAAAAGCATCAGCAATGTACCACAATCTATCTGGTGTGGGTTCACGTAAATGACCTCGCAAGCGTGCCATATCTCCCTTATGGAATAGTGGCTCCAGACCCGTGCGACCAATTTCCAGACCTCGAATCGCTTTTTGTAATGATTCCTGAAAATTAGAACCGATAGCCATTACCTCCCCCACTGATTTCATTTGCGTCGTGAGGATATTTGATGTTTGCGGGAATTTATCAAAATTGAAACGCGGTATCTTCGTGACGACATAGTCGATAGTAGGTTCAAAAGAAGCTGGTGTTTTACCGCCAGTGATTTCATTTGCAAGCTCATCCAAAGTGTAACCGACTGCAAGCTTGGCAGCTATTTTAGCAATAGGAAAACCAGTTGCTTTGGAGGCAAGTGCTGAACTTCGTGAAACCCGCGGATTCATTTCTACAATCAACATACGACCATCGTCTGGATTAACTGCAAATTGCACATTAGAGCCTCCGGTATCAACACCAACGGCTCTTAAGACTTTGATGGCAGCATTTCGCATGCGCTGAAACTCTTTATCAGTCAAGGTTTGTGCGGGAGCCACAGTAATTGAATCCCCGGTGTGTACCCCCATGGGATCGAAGTTTTCAATAGTACACACGATGATACAGTTATCGTTTTTATCGCGTACCACTTCCATTTCATACTCTTTCCATCCAAGTACTGACTCATCAATTAACAGTTCATGAGTAGGCGATAACTGCAAACCACGAGAGCAAATTTCTTCAAACTCTTCACGATTGTAGGCAATTCCACCACCACTTCCACCCATGGTAAAAGACGGACGTATGATGGCCGGAAAACCTAATTGCGCTTGCACCTGAAAGGCTTCCTCCAAGCTATGAGCTATTGCAGAACGAGGCATGTCTAAGCCAATTTTTTTCATTAATTGACGGAACTTTTCTCTGTCTTCTGCCTTGTCGATAGCTTCACGTGTAGCCCCAATCATTTCCACCGAATACTTAGCTAATACTCCTTCGCGAACCAAATCTAAAGCACAATTGAGTGCTGTCTGGCCACCCATCGTGGGCAGCAGAGCATCAGGCCGCTCTTTTTCAATAATGCGTGCAACTTCTTTCCATTGAATGGGTTCAATGTAAGTAGCATTAGCAAGCTCTGGATCAGTCATTATTGTCGCTGGATTCGAATTAACTAAAATAACTCGATAACCTTCTTCCTTAAGAGCACGAACTGCTTGGGTTCCTGAGTAATCAAATTCACAAGCCTGTCCTATGACAATGGGGCCTGCACCAAGAATCAGAATGGATTGAATATCAGTTCGTTTTGGCATAGCGACTACAAAATAAAGAATAAAATGGCCTATTTTACCGAGTTTTGCCTAAAGATTATACCCATTTGTTTAATTTTAGCAGTGGATTTATTTAGTATGCTTGTTAAGGGCACTATCCCTCATCTCAAAAAATTCAACAGCTTGTCCCTGTCTCTTCTACACATCTCTGAAAACCCAGTCCAGCTCTGCTCTCCGACGTCCCGCGGCTTGTCCGCGGGATCTAGGAGCACGGCACTAAAACACTGGACCCCGCGGACAAGCCGCGGGGCGTAGGCAGAGATCAGATGATGTTAGTATTACTACCGGAATTAACTTCTCGCATAATCATGGTGTAGTTTACTCCACCACGTCCCTAATAATTCGTGCAAGGCGATACTTAAGTAAAAGAGGTTATAGGGATTTGGAAGAAACATCTTCCTCCAACGCTCATCATCCCAGAAATACGTATAATCGGTGGGTGCTGGTATGGGATGTAATCCTTGGGCTAAAAAGAGTTTCATAGAACGAGGCATGTGAATTGCTGACGTGACTAAATAGAAACGTTCCTCATGAACTAAGGGTTTGATCGCTTTCGCTTGATCGGCTGTATTGATGGAAGTGGTTTCCAGTATCATGTCCGTAGCAGGAATAGCAAACCATGAAGCAATTTGTGCCAAGCGTTGAGCCTCCGGTGTCTCAAAACCATATCCACCACCAGACAACAGCAATTTAGCTCGCGGTAATTGTCGATATAAACGCACACCTTCTAGCAAACGCTTAAGACTCGCAGAACTTAAAAGAGTATTGACTGGCCTATCTCTCACTTCCGATTGTCCACCACTTAAAACCACCACCCAATGAACATCAGGATCAACTTTTTTTATTACAGGATATCGGTCCTCAAGTTGGTGAGTCAAAGTACTTGGCAACCATCCAGTACTAAAAATAAGCAATAAAACCAATACCAATAAAAACCCCCAACGAACAATACGCGTGTTCCCACATAGCCAAAGCAAGGCCAAAAGAAAAGCAAATAGCAACAAACATACAAAGAAGGGATTTAATATGGTTTCCAGCAAATGACGAATAACCATCACTTCACTCTGCGCATTAAATAGAGGCCCAGTAACGCAAATAAACAGGTTGGACCAATAGCACCAATTTCAGCAGGCAACTGCAACACTTGACTGATTGGACCAAAAAAACGGTTAACGATATGAAAACCAAATCCCACGGTTGCTCCGGCAACTATCTTGGAGCCCATCGTAGAGGAACGCAATGGTCCAAAAATAAAGGGTATAGCAAGCATCATCATTACCGCCGTAGTTAAAGGTTGCATCAGGCGTTGCCAATAAGCCAACTGATAATTTAAGGCACTCTGATGATTTTGTTTTTGTGCCCGCACATACTGACCTAATTCACGTAAAGTCATTTCATCAGGTTCATTGCTGCTCACCCGAAGAATATTGGGCTTGACTGATACATCCCAAATCATATGCGGCAGCCTCCGTGCGACTGTCTTATCATCATCAATCATGGTCTCCGCCACATCGTATGCTTGCCATTGATTATTGGCATAGGTAATTTTTCCAATTTTCCGCGCAAGACGCATATGATGGTTTTTATCAAAATGGAACTGATAAACATTTTGTAAGACATTGCTTGATAGAATAGTGTCTATAGCAATGAAATCATCTTTATTACGTAACCATACCCCATAGGCCGTCCGCAACGCTTGACCTCCATTCAAAGCCTGCATTTTCTGATCATTGCCCCAATGTGCCAGTCTGGGCACAACAGTTTCACCGATGACAGTGACGAGAACGATTAGAATCAAAGCCGCTTTTAGTACGCCCAATGTAATTTGCGCAATGGACATGCCAGCAGCCCGCATTACCACCAGCTCTCGATTGTTAGCTAAGATGCCCAAACCAATTAAACATCCTAACAAACTGGCTAAAGGGAAGAATAAATAAACTTGGTAAGGCACTTGTAACAGAACATAGATGGCGGTTTGCACGATACCAAAATCAGCTTTACCAAGATTATCTAATTCATTAACAAAAAGAATAAAGACTTGCAAACCAATGAGCAGCAATGTGACCAAGGCAATCGCAGACAGTACACTCTTGGCGATATAGCGATCCAATAATCTCATGATAGCTTTATCCGATTACGCCAAATTAAAAACAAACCAATTATCACCACGACAATATGTAACCACCATAAGCCAATCCATAAGGGGATCTTACCAGCTATCAACCAATCGCGAGAAACAAACATGAAATTAGCATAGATAATGAAAAGTACAATTGCCGGTAAGAGTTTTGCATATTTTCCTGAGCGTGGATTTACTCGACTTAAGGGAATAGCGATTAAGGTCAGGACGAAGACCATAATAGGCATCGACAATCGCCATTGTAATTCAGCGGCTTTGCGCAAATCCGAATTTGCAAAAGGAAGTAACTTTGCTGTAGGCAGCATACGAATATCTCTCTGCATTAAAGTCAAAGTTGGGTGAGGAAGCCGAACCTTATATTGTTCAAATTGCGCTATCTGATAATCAGCTTGTCCCGGTAGACCTTCGTATTCACTGCCTTGCCGCAGAACAACATAGTCTTCATAGGTCTTAGAATCAGTCTCTGCGAAAGCGTGCTCCGCCCAAAGAATGTTCCACTGTGGCTGATTTTCTTTAGTGACCTTACGAGCCAGAAATATATGTTGGGCGTCGGTATGATTGCGATTCATGGATTCAACATAAAAAACCTGCTTACCCCCCGCAACCTGCCGGAATCGACCTGGAACAATGGTCTGAATCAAGGTTTGCACCCCAGATGTGCGCAACAGTTTTGTCCTTTCTTTGGCAATAATGGGATTCACCCACAACACAATGATAGTCACTATCACACTCACCACAGCTGCCATAATAAAACTGTGTTTGAATAATTGTGAGGGTCCGTAGCCACAAGCTTGCAAAACGGTCATCTCACTTTCTGCATACAAACGACCATAAGCAATTAATAAAGACACATAAAACCCAAGTGGCAGTAACAAGCCCATAAGATTAGGGAGCTCCAACATCATCAATCTCATGATAACCATGCCAGGAATACTGCCAGCAGCTGCACGATTTAAGTATTGTACAAACTGGTTACTCATAAAAATGAGCAATAAAATAGCCGTCAACGCAATTAACGTCGTAAATACTTCTTTGGCTAAGTAACGAAAAATTAACAACTTGTCTCCAAAATGCCTATGGTACTACGGGTGAGGTGGAATTTGACAACTCACAGCAATCATCATTTTTGCGATTTTAAAACATTTTCTGAGTTTTGTCCTTTAAAGGCTTATAGTAGAATGACAGCAGACCACTAGATCCCAATGGCATTAAGTTAATGGATTTTTCTATTCTCGAATTACCGCGTCTTGACCGCGGTATCCATACCCAGATTGACATGATGGACCCCGCGGTCGATGCCGCGGGGATTCGAGAACACTTAGCGCCATGACACTAGATCCTAACCCACAATAGGAAAATAAAAATGAATTATGGACTCGCTGAAAGCCCCAGTCTAAAAGCTAATGACGGCTTGATCTTAGGGCTCTTCGCAGACACAACCTTCAGTGATTTTGCGAAAACACTTGATAAACAATACCAGGGACTCATTAGTCGATTATTTGCCAATCTTAATGAAGCGGGTGACTGGGTATGGCAAGGTGACCTTGATGGTCACCATTTTATGTTGCTCAATTGTGGGAAAAAATCAGAATTCACTGCAACCGGCCTGCGTAAACGTTTAAATGACATAGCAACTGCATTGATAAAACAACGGGTTAAATCAGCTACTATTTGCTTGCCGCAGGTTATTGATCGCTCTGCAGACTGGCAAATTGAGCAAATGATTTTACAAATTGATGCTCGACTTTATCAGTCCTTGGCTTTTAAAACCAAGGATAACAAGCCCCATCAACTTGAGTCAGTGCAATTTTATTTAGCTGATTCCACCACCAAAGCGGTAAAGACAGCCAAATCCATTGCAGAAGGTATTAAATGCACTCGTCACCTTGCGGATTTACCCGCCAATATCTGTACCCCGACTTTTTTAGGGGAAAAAGCTATGGAATTGGCGCAGCAACATGACTATTTATCCACTAAAATCATGGGTCCAGAGGATATGCGCTCCATGGGTATGGGCGCACTCTTGGCAGTAGCCCAAGGAAGCAATCAGGAACCACGTTTGATTGAAATGCATTATTGCGGTGGTGGCGACTCCCCTCCAATCGTTCTGGTTGGCAAAGGTATTACTTTTGATTCGGGTGGTTTATCGATCAAGCCTGCCAATGCCATGGATGAAATGAAATATGACATGTCAGGCGCTGCAAGTGTATTCGGCACAATTAAAGCTTGTGCATTGCTGAAACTCCCAGTGAATGTGATCGGTATCATCGCTAGTGCAGAAAACATGCTTAGCGGTTCAGCGGTAAAGCCAGGTGACATTGTTACTTCAATGTCTGGACAAACCATCGAAATTTTGAATACCGATGCCGAAGGTAGATTAGTTTTGGCGGATGCATTAACCTATGCTGAGCAATTGGAACCAGCCTTTGTCATTGATATCGCAACATTAACAGGAGCAATGGTCGTAGCACTGGGCTACATCACCACGGGCTTTATGACCAAGGATGAACAATTAGCAACACAAATTCTTGCTGCTGCTAAAGACGCTGATGATAAAACCTGGCGAATGCCCTTGGATGAAGCCTATGAAGAAGCTCTGGAGAGCCCAATGGCGGATATGATCAA